>JAKFVB010000023.1 GCA_021732405.1 Methylotenera sp. | reverse complement strand
CACCCCCAACCCTGCAGGCGCCATACGCGAAGCATGGGCAAAAATGCGATTTTTGTTTTGGGTGGGGCTGGGGTTTTTTATATTGTTAAATGCGATTGTGTATTGGATGTTGGGCCGCTGGCTACGGCCCTTACAGCCGATGTTAAAGGCGATTAACAAAATGGAGCAGGGCGATTTAACGACACGCTTGCCACATTTTGATTTGCCAGAATTTGGCTCGATCGCCAAAAACTTTAATTTAATGGGCGAATCGCTGCAAAAAAGTACCGCCGAAAATCAACGTTTGGCATTAATTGCGCAACAAACGGCAGATGCGGTGATGATTCATGATTTAAACGGCAATATTTCGTTTTGGAACGCCGCCGCACAAAAAATATTTGGCTACGCGCCAGAAGATATTATCGGTAAATCCGCCAGCATTTTGATTCCAAAAGGACAAGAGCGCGATTTAGCCCAAAATATGCGCGCCATTAACGATAAACGTAATGTAGAAAACCACGATACGCAACGCACAGCGCGCGATGGGCGTATTGTGGATGTATCAATATCTGCCGCACCATTGATTGACCCGCAGACCAATGAGTTGCTTGGTGATATTTGTAGTATGCGCGATATTACTGAGCGCAAGCATGCGGAAATTGCAGAGCGCAAAGCCGAAGTGGCGGAAAATAAATTGGAAGAAAATCGCCAAATTACGTATTTAATTCAAAAACATATTGAGGATGAGCGCCGCAGTTTAGCGCGCGAATTGCATGATGAGCTTGGGCAATATGTGACTGCAATTAAAACCTTTGCAGTTTCTATCGCCAATAAAACCAAAGAAAAAGCACCCGAAGTTGAAGCCAGCGCACAGACAATTGTAGCCGCCGCTAATCATATTTACGATGGTATGCATAATATTATTAGGCAATTGCGGCCTGGTTCTTTAGATAATTTGGGTTTGGTGGAAACCTTAAAAGACACCATTAATAATGTGCAAAAACAACAGCCTAACTTGAATATCACCTTAGATGTTTCGGGAAATTTAAATGGTTTAGGCGAAAGCTTGAACATCAATATTTATCGCATTGTGCAAGAATCGATTAACAATGCCATTAAACATGCAGAAGCTAAAAATATAGAAGTGAAACTGGCGACTACTAAAACTGGCGCGCTACAACTTACTATTAAAGACGATGGCAAAGGCATGGATATTAATGCGGTAGACCAGACCAATCATTTTGGCTTGCTAGGAATGCGTGAGCGCGTGCAGGGTTTTAGAGGTAGTTTTAATGTGGATTCTGAACCTAATGTGCAATCCGCGACCAAAGCAAACGCAAAGAAAGAAAGTGTTAAATCGTCAGGTACCACGATTTACATTAACATTCCGCAAGCGGTCAACATATAAACAATTCAGTAAAAAGGCGTTAAATGAGTCCAATTAATGTGATGCTAGTCGATGACCATGCGGTAGTGCGTATGGGTTTTAAAATGTTACTCGAATCTGCCAGCGAGATTAGAGTGATTGCCGAAGCAGAAAATGGCGAAACAGCGATTAGAAGTTTTATGGAACATAAGCCTGATGTAGTGGTGATGGATATTACGATGCCAGGAATTGGCGGTATGGAAGCAATTGAGCGCATTCTGGCTAAAGAAAGCCATGCAAAAATTTTGGTTTTATCTGCACATGAGGATTCTGTGCACCCCAAACGCGTTTTAAATGCAGGCGCCATGGGCTATTTAACCAAGCGCAGTGCGGCAGAAGAGTTGATTAAAGCGATTCGCACCGTGGCCAGTGGCAAAAAATATATTGAGGCGAGCATTGCCCAGCAAATGGCGATTCAGCAATTATCGGGTGAGCAAAACCCAGTGGATGTATTAAGTGAGCGTGAGTTTGAAGTGTTTATGTCGCTGGCAAAAGGCAAAACCACCAATGAGATTGCTGAAACGCTATTTTTGAGCCCGCGCACGGTAGGCACGCATTTATACAATATTAAGCAAAAACTTAACGCTAATAATTCAGCAGAAATTGCATTAATTGCCATGCGTAGCGGATTAATTGACCCTTAACTCGATGAATACTTAACACCTAAAAAGTGCTTAATTTTTTTGTTAATTAACTTTGTAACGCGCAATATTGAGCTCGCCTGCGTTTGCCAACTCCACAACTGTTACGCTGCCACTAGGCAATTTTCCAAACTCTGGTGGAATTAAAAAAGTAATCAATTGTTGGCTTTGTTTTAAAGTGGCCTCACTTTGATTTGCTTCACTGTGGTTAGCCTCTGTCTTGATTTTTCCAGTGGCCACTTGCCACAATTTCCATTCGCGTGGCTTAGGTAACAATGTTGCGCCTAGTAGTTGCGCTTTTGTGTATACCGCGGCTTTTTCATCACCAATCAACAAATTAAATAGCTCAACGCGCACCAATTGGCTACTAATGACCACGGCAACTGGCGTTTCAATCTCAGTTAAGGTTTCTGGAAGCGGCTCTGCAATTGGTTTTAATTCATCAAAACGTGCGCTTGCAAACGCAATTAAGTAAGGATCTGGCGCGGTATTTTTTAGAGCGATATTGTTGGATCTACGCTGACTTTTATCTCGCACACTGACATCATCTGCATCTATTTCCTGAACATCTATATCTTGAACATCTAGCGCATTTGCCGCCACTTTATCAGCCACACTGGTTGCAATTGAACGAACAATTTGCTGCGCAACAGTGCCGCCCAAGCACCCAGATAATAAGCTGGCTGTCGCAAGCAGTGTTGTTATATATTTAAAAGTTATAATTTTATTAGTCATTAAAACTAAACTGATGTTTATAACGCGGAAAGTTAAGATTACTGCTAACTAAAGCAAATGTCTAGTCGCTTATTGGATTAATAGTGACAATTTAAAAGGCTTGTATTGAGCAATGTTGCAGAACACAAGATTGAGTGGTTTATGCTGAATTTTTTGTGGTATTTGCGCTAATCATGCCGCTTAAAATGATAATGCCGATGGCAATATATTCTGATAATGACAGTGTTTCTTGCCAAAAAAATACGCCAAATACACTGGCAAATATCACCGTGGTGTAGGCCAGGCTTGCCACAATCAGCGTTTTACCTGTGCGGTATGCACGCGTCATGGCTAATTGCGCAACGGTGGCAGACGTGCCTAAACCCAGCAAAGTGGGCATATCTTGCCATGTGAGCGCTGTGTAGGTTTGTAGCAACATCCAAAAACCGCTGGCGATAGTGGAAATCAAGGTGAAATAGAAAACCGTACGCCAATCTGGCTCACCCAAATTGCCTAATTGTTTAACATGCACATAGGCAAACGCCGCGCCAAAGCCAGACAGCAAGCCAACTGCCCCTGCGCCTAAATCCTGATTCGCAAAACTGGGCTTTAAAAGCATCACCACACCAACAAAGCCTAATAAAACCATGGCATACAAAATAGGTTTTGGTTTTTCGTGCAGCATCAAAGGCATCAGCAAGGCCAGAAATAGAGCGGAAGTGTAATTAAGCGTAACCGCGGTTGCTAACGGCAAATGCGCAATGGCATAAAAGAATAAAACCAATGACGCAAAGCCTACCAAAGCGCGTGACATTTGTTTGCCCATTACTGGTGTGGCTAGCGGCAACTTTTTGGTAAAGATGTAAACGTAAATAGCCACTAAGCCAAAAATTGAGCGGTAAAAAACCAACTCTGCGCTATTGAATTTAGCGGCGCCCACTTTGACTAATGCACCCATTACCGCAAAGCCAAGTGCGGCAACCAGCATCCAAAAACTGCCTAAATTAGGTAGCTTCACAAGTGCTTTAATTTCATGGTTTTAAGGCGCAAGGTTTTAAGAGTTTCCATTTATGGTAAATGCGCTTCCATTTGTCGGCGATACCATTGATGAAAATGTTCTAAGCCGCTTTCTAGTGGGTGCTGATAGGGCCCTGTTTCGTTTAAACCAAGCGCAAATAAGCCTTTGCGGCCATCATGCATGCGCTGACAAATTTCTTTATCTTCAACGGCGGTTTCATGGTATGCCGCTTGCTGTTCCTTCACATATTCGCGCTCAAACAAGGCAATATCTTCTGGGTAATAAAATTCAACCACGTTGCTGCAAGTATCCACGCCTGTTGGAATCAGATGCGAAACCACCAACACATTAGGGTACCATTCAATCATCAAAAATGGGTAATACACAAACCAGATAGCGCCATGTTTTGGTGGCGTTTTCCCATGGTAATTAGTGACTGCAGATTGCCATGCTTGATAAGTGGCCGATGCATTCTCATCAGTAGCTGGCTTGTAGCCAACAGTTTGCGCGCTGAAATTCTCACCAAAATCCCAGCTTAAGTTTTCACAATCCACAAAGGCATCTAAACCTGGGTGAAATGGGCCAACATGATAATCTTCTAAATAGGCTTCAATAAAGGTTTTCCAGTTGAAGTTGTAATGTTCAACATTGACTGAATCCAAATGGTAATTGGTAAAATCAAAGTCTTGCTTACAGCCCAGCTGATTCAATTCTTTAATTAGATTGCGGGATGAGCCAGAAGTGTTTGAATCTTCAAACAGTAATCCCTGCCAGTCTTGTAGCGGCGTTTTATTCAGATGCAAACAAGGGTTTTGTGCAAAATGCGGCGCACCTAATAATTTCCCATCCAAATCATAAGTCCAACGATGCAAAGGACACACGATATGGCTGGTATTGCCTGTGCCTGTTAGCATAACCGCTTGGCGGTGGCGGCATACGTTGCTTAATAATGCCACCTCACCCGCTTGGTTGATTAAGGCTTTTGCGTTTAGCATCCAATCTAGCGTGTAATAGTCGCCAGCATTTGGCACCATTAAAGCGTGTCCAACGTATTTTGGCGCCTTGACAAACAAATGCTGCTGTTCCAATTGATAAAAGACGGCATCGGCATACCAATCAACAGGCAATTGTGACGGTGTTTCTAGAGTGGGTTGTGCTGGATTAGTCTTAAATAGTGCGGTTAAAGCCATAAAAATAAGTTTGAAAATTGAAGCAAGATAGATTTTGCACTAAGCGCTTGATTTTGCCTAGTAATTAAGCACGGAAACAAACAAGGTAATTAAGCTAATTAAGATGCATTTTTAGCATAGAAATTTGTTGCAAAAAATGTGTTAAGTCTGCGATAAAAAGCGCCATAACAAAATATGCGTAAGGCAATAATTCGGGTACACTTTAGTTAATACTAACAAAAAATAACAGGGATAAAATATGGATTCAGCCAGTCAAAAAATAACGCCAATTATCTTTAAGGGCAAGACAGCGGAGTACTTTGGTATTTGGATTGTTAACCTACTTCTCTCAATCATCACGCTTGGTATTTATTCGGCTTGGGCTAAGGTGCGCCGTAAAAAATATTTTTATCACAACACCTTGATAGAAAGCGTAGGCTTTGATTATCACGCCAAGCCAATCTCTATCTTAAAGGGCCGCATTATTGCCTTTGCTTTTTTTATGGGTTATAGCTTTAGTGCCAACATTAACCCATTTTTACCTTTAATTTTTCTGCTGATATTATTTATTTTTCTGCCTTGGTTAGTGGTGCGCGGTTCAATTTTTAATGCGCGTAATAGTAGCCATCGTGGTTTGCGTTTTGATTTTGTGGGCACGGTAGGTCAAGCTGCTAAAGTGTTTATTGCATTGCCTTTGCTCACATTTTTTACCTTAGGCTTGATTATTCCATACGTTTCACATGAAAAAAGTCAGTTTTTAGTGAACAATCACCGTTTTGGTTTAAGCCAATTTGAGATGAGCCGTGTGGTTAAGCAATTTTATAAAGTGTATTTAATATTTCTGATTATCCCCGTCATCATTGGTGTTTTGGCGGCGATTGCTATCCCAGCTTATCAGCAATATGTGAAAAAAGCCGCTAGCCAAGCTGACGCAGGTACGCAATATGCGCAGCCATTTGTGGCACTTCAACCTAACGTTGTGCTTGCAGCAAATGAAAATATTGATGAATCAACCGCAACTGAAGCTGATGCCCCTGTGCCAACGGTAGAGCGCGTGTATTCAGACAATGCGCCAGACGCCATGTTAGAGGCAAATCAAATGCCAGCAGAAATGGCAGAAAACATGCCAGAGCAAGCTTTAGATATGCAAGAACCTACTGCCACCACACAAGAGTTAACCGCATTAGAGCAGCAAAAAATGTTAGAAGAAGTGATGCAAAAACAGGAACAGGAATCTAAAGGGAAAATGCAAGAAATGCTAAAACAGCCTCTATATTTGTTAATTGGTTTGGCGGTTTTTGCGCTATATGCATTTTTTATATTTGGTTTTGTTGCCTATCTGCAAGCGCGTATTGGTAACCTTATTTGGAATAATACAAAATTAGACCAGTTAACTTTCCAAAGCAAATTGCGCGCACGCGATTTTATTTGGCTTTATTTCAGCAATATTCTTGCCATTATACTGACTTTTGGCTTGGCTACTCCTTGGGCACAAATTCGTTTGGCGCGCTATCGCGCATCCAAACTAAGTATTATTGGCGATGTGGATTTTGACCAATTTGTGGGCGATAAAAAAGCAGAAGTGAAAGCCACTGGTGAAGAAATTGCTGAAATGTTTGATGTTGACTTGTCCTTTGGATAATTGTCTTTTGATTAAAAGCCTGTAATGACATTTGAAGCTGAATACTTTGACGGCGTGAGTGCGCGCGCTCAGCCAGTGCTGGTGCGCGTTCTAGCCGATACTCAGCAAATCGCTTTTGATATCAATGCTGAAACATTAACGTTTAGCTTTAAAGATTGCGATGTGCAAGCAAAGCTGGGCGCTGCAAAACGAATTATCGATTTAGATAATGGTGGTCGCTTAGAAGCGCAGGAAATCAGTGCTTTAGAATCTGTCATTTCCAGTAAAAGTAGCGTGTTTTGGGGCGCTTTGTATTATCTGGAAAATCATCTTGCTTGGGTTTTGGTTGCTTTGGTGTTAACGGTTTTTGCAGGCTGGGGATTTTTGCAATTTGGCGTGCCCAAGCTGGCGGAAATGGTTGCAAAAGCGACGCCACCTAGCATGGAATCAAAACTGGGCGAGCAAGTGCTGAATGGCTTGGATCATAAATTTGGTTACTTTTCACCCAGCAAAACAGCCCCCGCCCATCAGCTAACCATTACCAATTCGTTAAAAGATTTGTGTGGGCATGTGAAAAATTGCCCGAATTATCGCTTAACGTTTAGAGATGGTGGCGTCATTGGCGCTAATGCTTTTGCCTTGCCTGGCGGCGTAATGGTAGTGACAGACGATTTGGTGACGCTATCAAAAAACGATACCGAAATTGTAGCGGTTTTAGCGCATGAGCTAGGCCATGTGCAGCAACGTCATGCCTTTAGGCAAAGCATTCAGGGCGTATTGTCAGGCCTAATCATTGCAGCTATCACGGGTGATGTAAGCTCAGTTGCTTCTGGCTTGCCGGCGGTATTGATGCAGATGCAATATTCGCGTGAGCATGAGTTAGAAGCTGACCGTTTTGCCTTGGATGCTTTGCAAAAAGCGTGCTTGCCGCCACGTGCATTTGCCGATATTTTGCAGCGCCTAGAAAATCAGTCAAAAACCGCCACATTCGATGAGAAAAGCGCCAAAAAGAAAACTGAAACTCAAGACAACAAGCCAGCTAAATCCCAGAAAAATCATTCATTTAACGATATGCTAGCCTCTCATCCCGATACACAGCAACGTATACAACCTTTTTTACAGGCGGAATTGAATACAAAGCGTAATTGTCCTTAAGTTTTAGGGCTTAATTAACCCGCAAATCTTGCTAAAAAGCACCTTTTGCGCTACTCTCGGTGCTTAATAAAGCAAACCAATAAAACAATAAAAATCATTCTGGAGAAATTGCAATGAAAAATCCGTTGGAATCCGTTGCAGGCACCATTATTTCTGGTGTTGTGCTTACCGTAGTGTTGGTATTTTTCCTTAAAAACTTTTTAGTGGGAGCTTAAAATGGAAATCATGCCAGGAATCGCGCGTTGGATACATTTGCTGTCAGGTGTGACATGGGTTGGTTTACTTTACTATTTTAATTTGGTGCAAATGGCTGCGCTTAAAGATGCAGGTGCAGATGGTACCGCGGCAGGTATCACCAAGCACGTAGCGCCACGCGCCTTGTTATGGTTTCGCTGGTCTGCTGTTGCTACATGGGTTGCAGGGGCATGGCTGTTAGGCCCTGGTTTTGTTGATGCATTTTTATTACGTAACGGCTACGAAGGAATTGGTATTGGTGCATGGTTGGGTACCATTATGTTGTTTAACGTATGGGTGTTAATTTGGCCAAATCAGCAAAAAATTCTTGGCATGGTACCGTCAGATGATGCGGCAAAAGCCAAGGCGCGACGTGTGGCCATGTTGGCATCACGCACAAACATGATGCTATCTATTCCCATGTTATTTTTCATGGCAAATGGATTAAGTCATCGCGCCGTTTTAGGATTGTAGTTAGTATTAAGGCAACAACGGCGGCCTTAGCCGCCGTTTTCATTTTGGTTTTGGTTAAAGATTTAGAGTAGAAATATATTTTATAGAAATAAGATCATGGCACATTCGACAAACACTCATTTGATGAACACTTACACCCGTCAGCCTGTTACTTTTGTAAAAGGCGAGGGTGTTTGGCTGTGGGATGATGAAGGTAAAAAATACCTAGATGCGTTATCGGGCGTTGCAGTGAATGGTCTAGGTCATGCGCACCCAAAATTGGTGAAAGCGATTTCTGAGCAAGTAGCCAAATTAATCCATGTTTCTAATATTTATCAGATTGCCGAGCAAGAGGCTTTAGGTAATAAAATTGCCGAGATTTCTGGCATGGATAATGTTTTTTTCTGCAACTCTGGCTGTGAAGCCAATGAAGCCAGCATTAAACTTGCGCGTCTTTACGGCCACAACAAAGGCATCGAAAATCCTGAAATTATCGTGATGGAACGTGCTTTTCACGGTCGTACCATGGCAACGCTTTCTGCAACAGGTAACCGCAAAGCGCAAGCTGGCTTTGAGCCGCTGGTTTCTGGTTTTATTCGCGTGCCTTATGATGACTTGGCCGCTATTAAGCAAATTGCATCGCGCAAAAATAATGTAGTCGCTATTTTAGTTGAGCCTGTGCAAGGCGAGGGTGGTATTCATATTCCAGCGGATATGAAGGCGTACTTTCAAGGCTTACGTAAGGTTTGTGATGAAAATGGCTGGTTACTGATGCTAGACGAAGTGCAAAGTGGCATTGGCCGCACCGGTACTTGGTTTGCGTTTCAGCATACTGGCATCATGCCAGATGTAATGAGTTTGGCTAAAGGCCTAGGCTCTGGCGTACCAATCGGCGCTTGTGTTGCAAAGGGCATCGCGGCGCAAACGTTTACTTATGGTAAACATGGCTCAACTTTTGGCGGTAATCCTTTGGCATCTAGCGCTGGTTTAGCAACAATAAGCGCTATTGAAGAAGAAAATTTACGCGAAAATGCACAAAAAATGGGTGACCTTATCCGTGAAAAGTTGCAAACAGAATTGCAAAATACGCATGGTCTAGTTGTAATACGTAACGCAGGCTTAATGATTGGTATTGAGCTAGATAGACCATGTTCAGAGCTTGTTAAAATGGCGTTAGAGACTCAATTATTAATCAATGTGACGGCTGAAAAAGTGATTCGTTTATTGCCGCCGCTTGTTATTAACGAAGCGGAAGCGCTTGAGCTGGTTGAGCGTTTAAGCAAATTGATTAAACAGTTTTTAGGTCAGTGATTTTAAATCAGTGACCTAAAATCAGTAAACCACGAGCATTCAATATGGCTGATATTAAACATTTTTTGCAATTTAATGATTTGAACTTGGATGAGCTCAATCATATTTTTGCGCGCACCAAAATCATCAAAGCGCAATTCAAAGCATATCAACAATATTGGCCTTTGCAAGACCGCACCTTGGTGATGATTTTTGAAAAAGCCAGTACGCGTACCCGTTTGTCGTTTGAGGCAGGCATGCATCAGTTGGGCGGTTCGGCTATCTATTTGAACACGCGCGATTCGCAACTGGGCCGCGGTGAGCCGGTAGAAGATGCAGCGCAAGTGATTTCGCGCATGTCAGATATTGTAATGATACGCACTTTTGAGCAGGACATTATTGAGCGCTTTGCCGCTAATTCGCGCGTGCCTGTGATTAATGGCCTAACCAATGAATACCATCCTTGCCAGATTCTGGCGGATATTTTTACCTTTATAGAGCAAAAAGGCTCTATAAAGGGCAAAACTGTGGCGTGGATTGGTGATAGCAACAATGTCTGCAATACATGGCTGCAAGCGGCTGAAGTGCTGGACTTTAACGTGCATGTTTCAACCCCGCCGGGTTACGAAGTAGAAGTGGAACGCGCTAATTTATATGGCGATGACCATTTTGAAACCTTTGCCGACCCAATGGAAGCCGCGCGTGGCGCCGATTTGGTGACTACAGATGTGTGGACTAGTATGGGTTTTGAGGCGGAAAACGAAGAGCGTATGCGCGATTTTGCCGATTGGCAAGTAGACAGCGATATGATGAAAATTGCCGCTAAAGATGCGTTATTTATGCATTGTTTGCCAGCACATAGAGGCGAAGAAGTAGCGGCTGAAGTGATTGATGGCCCGCAAAGCGTGGTATGGGAAGAGGCGGAAAACAGGCTGCACGTGCAAAAAGCATTAATGGAATTTTTACTATTAGGTAAAGTTAATTAAGGAAAAGTTAGCGTAATGAGTACCATAAAAAAAGAAATTAAAAAAGTCGTATTGGCCTATTCGGGCGGTTTAGACACGTCTGTGATTTTAAAGTGGCTGCAAGATGAATACAAATGTGAAGTGGTGACTTTTACGGCCGATTTAGGCCAAGGTGAAGAGTTAGAACCAGCACGCGCCAAAGCCAAGGCGGCAGGTGTAAAAGAAATTTACATTGATGATGTGCGTGAAGAATTTGTACGCGATTTCGTATTTCCCATGTTTCGCGCCAATACGGTTTACGAAGGTGAATATTTATTAGGTACTTCAATCGCACGCCCATTAATCGCAAAACGCTTAATTGAAATCGCCGCTGAAACCAATGCCGATGCTATTTCACATGGTGCAACCGGTAAAGGTAACGACCAAGTACGTTTTGAATTGGGCGCTTATGCCCTAAATCCCAATATCCAAATCATCGCGCCTTGGCGTGAGTGGGATTTGTTAAGCCGTGAAAAATTGATGAACTATGCTGAAAAGCATGGTATTCCAGTCGATATGAAGCACAAGCAAGGCGGCAGCCCATACTCAATGGATGCCAACTTATTGCATATTTCGTATGAAGGCCGTCACCTTGAGAACCCTGCGGCAGAAGCAGAAGAATCGATGTGGCGTTGGAGTGTGAGCCCAGAAAAAGCGCCAGATGCAGCTGAATACTTAGATATTGAATATGTAAATGGTGACCCAGTAAGCCTAAACGGCGAAGCGATGAAGCCTCATGAATTATTGGCACATCTGAATAAAATCGGTGGTAAACACGGTATCGGTCGCTTAGATTTGGTTGAAAATCGCTATGTAGGCATGAAATCACGCGGTTGCTACGAAACGCCAGGTGGCACCATTATGCTTAAAGCGCACCGCGCCATTGAAAGCATTACTTTAGACCGCGAAGTAGCGCACTTGAAAGACGATTTAATGCCGCGCTACGCGAGCATGATTTACAACGGTTACTGGTGGAGCCCTGAGCGTATTGCTTTGCAAACGCTGATTGACCATACGCAAGCTTCAGTGAATGGCTGGGTGCGCGTAAAGCTGTATAAAGGCAATGTGATTGTGACTGGTCGTGACAGTAAAACCAATTCATTGTTTGATTCTACAATCGCAACCTTTGAAGATGATGCAGGCGCTTATGATCAAAAAGATGCAGGCGGATTTATTAAATTAAATGCATTAAGAATGCGAATCGCGGCGAATTTACGGCATAAAAATAAGTAAACTTAACCCTATTTAAACAACAAAAAACCCGCTTAAGCGGGTTTTTTGTTTTAAGACAATATTGTTACTTAATGATTAAGCTAACTCAAAAAACTAGCTTAACTACGCTTTTGACGGCGCGACGCAAAACCTACAAAACCTAAGCCAGCTAATAATATGGCGTATGTTTCTGGCTCTGGCACAGGCGCTGTCAACACAACTAATCGAGACTTAGCGCCAAATGGCGCACCAGACAGTTGGTCTTGCTCTGCAACCAAGTAAATTGTGCCATTCTGATCAACAGTAACGCCTTCAAAATTATTACGTGGTAAGAAGCTTGAAAGATCCAAACTACTTAATATGCTACCTGTACGATTAACTTCGAGTAATCTGTTCGAACCCAAGCTCAAAATCAACAAATTATCGGCAGCGGTAGTGCCAATCAGTGAATCCACTGGCGATAGTGTTTGAATGTCTGACAATGAACTAACGCCAAGTAAAGATGGATTAAACAAATTTGTTAATGTAGAAGTGCCACCTGCACCAGCCGCGAATGTTAAAGAACCAGAAAGTATATCTTGCGGGCTTTGTTGCTTAACTGTCACAAAACTACCGTCACGCGGATCGTAGCTAATGCCTTCTAAGCCATTGTTACCTACTGTTGCATTACTGATAGAAACGTAATTATTGGCTAAATTCACGCTGCCGCCAGCCATATAACTGAAGCTGTAAGCATCATATAAGCGCTCTTCTGTTAAAACCAGATTTCCGCCACCAATATAAGTCAATCCCTCAGCGTCGTTATTAGTGCTGCCAGTGCCCGCCCAATTAAACGTCATGCTGCCAAGTGTCTGGCCAGTGAGTGATGTTTCAATGACGCCAGTTCCCTCGTCACCCACAAAAAATAATGTGCCGCGATCTCTGGCGTAAGTCACTGCAGAAGCTTCCAAGCCAGATACTGAGCCAACTGCTAAATCCAGATCATAAGTACCGCTAACGCTGTAGCTTCCTAAATTAATCGAACTAGCCGCTTGTGCAGAAACAGACAATGTTGCGAAAACAGCGATGAAAAGTTGTGATATTTTCATCGTTAATTAACCTTTAAACTTGCGTGAAGAAAAACCGATTAAGCCTAAACCAGCTATCATCAATGCATAAGTTTCTGGCTCTGGTACTGCAGCGATTGTGCCTGGAGAGCCGATTTCAGTTGTACTGTTAACTGCAATAAAAGCACCATTTACACCAGCTACGCTTAGTGTAGAAATTGCACCCGTTATGCCAGCAGCATTATCAAAAGTTTGATACGGTGAAACGCTATCAGAAGCCCCGAAAGTAACACTTGCTTGCACTGTACCGCTGGCATTGAAAATATTCACAGCGTCTCCGCCTGTAGCTAGGCCAATAGCACTGCCGCTATAAAAACCAATAGCAAAGTTAGCAGGAGCTGATGCGCCGAACCAGTTGGTGATGAAGTTATTAGCAGTGGTAGCTGTGCCCTCAACAAAAATGACTGACTGACCAGCATTAATGCTGCTTACACCAACTAAGGCAAGTGAGGTAGCAAACGAATTTGAGCTATCGTCCACTCTCCAGCCTGAAATATCAATTGCAGATGCGCCAGTATTGGTCAGTTCGAACCAATCTGCGCCTACTGGTGAGTTGCCGCTGCTCCATGGCGCGACTTCAGTTACGTTAACCGCAGCAAATGCTGGTAAGGTAAGAGTGGTAATAGCAACAGCAACAATACTGCGCAGAGATTTTTTCATGTAAGGCTCCCAAAAGTAATAGATAAATGTATATGTACAAAGCGCAATTAACTCAATTCTATTTGGTTAAAATATGAATTGACTGACAACGTTAGATTAGCAATTGCTTAATACGTATGATGCGGTTTTTAGGTCACCGTTTTATGTTAAGTATTAGTTAAAACGGACTACTTGATGGCGTAAAACATGACGTTTTTATGGCAAACAGGACTATTGAAATGGGTGTGTTGAAAAAATTTGCTGGGAACTGCAATTTTCCACTAAATAAAGACATTAACTTGATTCAAATTACGCTGAGATGCTTAACAATAGTCGTTAACAGATTTTTCTGGGATAATAACAAGTTAAGGTTAAAAGCCACTATTCATTATAAGTTTCGAGGGGTTATTGCATGGCACAGTTTGATAATGTAAGCGTAAAGAAAAAAGCAAATGTGTACTTTGATGGCAAATGCGTCAGTCACACCGTGATGCTTCCAAATGGAACGCGCAGCACAATAGGCGTGATTTTCCCAAGCACCTTAACGTTTAATACTGTTGCGCCAGAGTTAATGGAAATTAATCTGGGTGTTTGCAAAGTACGTTTGCAAGGCGAAGAGTCATGGAAAACTTATGGTGCGGGTGAAAAATTTACTGTGCCAGGAAACTCTAGCTTTGATATCGAAACTTTAGAAATGTTGGATTACGTTTGTCACTTTGAGTAAAAATCTTTGAATAAAAACCTTAGAATAAAAATCTTGGAGTAGGAGTTAACAATGCCTTCATTTGATATCAGTTCTGAAGTCGATATGGTCGCTTTGAAAAATGCGATTGATACGGCGGGTAAACAAATTACCAATCGCTATGACTTTAAAGGTACGTCTGCCAAAGTTGAATTAAATGAAAAAGACAGCATTATTACTTTATATGGCGATAATGATTTTCAGCTGGATCAGATAAAAGATATTTTGCTGCCTGGTATGGAAAAGAAAGAGCCTGATTCAACCAAACGCTTAGAGCACAAAGACGTGCAAAAAGTGGGTGGCAATAAGGTAAAACAAGAGCTGAAAATCCGCGCGGGTATTGATAGCGAATTAGCTAAGCGTATCGCCAAATTGATTAAAGACTCTGGCTTAAAAGTGCAAGCCAGTATTCAGGGTGATGAAGTGCGCGTGAACGGTGCAAAACGTGATTTGCTGCAAGAAGCGATTGCTTTTTGCAAAAAGAACGTAACGGATTTTCCGTTGCAGTTTGGTAATTTTAGAGATTAATAGTGGTTAAGTAGGTTGAAAATGGTCGCAAAAACGCTTTACGATAAATTATTTGATAGCCACGTTGTGCATGAAGAAAACGGCACCGCGCTGATTTATATCGACCGTCATTTGGTGCATGAAGTGACCAGTCCACAAGCGTTTGAAGGCCTGAAACTGGCGAATCGTAAGGTGTGGCGCGTTAATTCAATCTTGGCTGTCCCAGACCATAATGTGCCAACGACCAATAGAGATAGCGGCGTTGCTGGCATTGCTGACCCGATTTCACGTTTACAGGTACAAACTTTGGATGAAAACTGCGCTGAGCATGGCGTGACTGAATTCAAGATGAACGATTTGCGCCAAGGTATCGTGCATGTGATTGGCCCAGAGCAGGGTGCGACTTTGCCAGGCATGACAGTGGTATGTGGTGACTCGCATACCAGTACGCATGGTGCGTTCGGCGCATTAGCGCACGGAATTGGCACATCTGAAGTTGAGCATGTGATGGCAACCCAATGCTTGGTACAGAAAAAATCCAAAACGCTGCAAGTGTTGGTGAATGGCCAATTGGGCAATGGCGTAACGGCTAAAGATATTGCCTTGGCGATTATCGGCAAAATCGGCACCGCTGGCGGTAACGGCTATGCGATTGAATTTGCTGGTTCAGCCATCCGCGCTTTAAGCATGGAAGGCCGAATGACCTTGTGCAATATGGCGATTGAGGCAGGCGCACGCGCAGGTATGGTGGCGGTTGACGATACGACGATTGACTATGTCAGGGGTCGACCATTTTCACCTAAAGGGCAAGATTGGGATAAAGCGGTTGAATATTGGAAAACCTTGCACAGCGACGAAGGCGCTAAATTTGATACCGTTGTGACGTTAAGTGCGCAAGATATTCAGCCACAAGTAACTTGGGGCACATCGCCAGAGATGGTGGTGGGTGTTGATGGAAAAGTGCCTAGTTTAGATTTGGCAAGAAATGAAGTGCAGCGTAGCGATTGGGAGCGTGCTTATACCTATATGGGCTTAACGCCGAATACGCCGATTGATGAAATTAATATCGATAAAGTATTTATCGGTTCTTGCACCAACTCGCGTATTGAAGATTTACGTGCGGCAGCAGCGGTTGCAAAAGGTAAGCATATTGCACCAAACATTAAGTTGGCATTAGTAGTGCCAGGTTCTGGTTTGGTCAAAGCTCAAGCTGAGCTAGAAGGTCTTGATAAGATTTTTATCGATGCAGGTTTTGAATGGCGTGAGCCAGGCTGCTCAATGTGTTTGGCCATGAATGCAGACCGTTTAGAGCCAGGTGAGCGTTGCGCATCAACCAGTAACCGTAATTTTGAAGGTCGCCAAGGTCAGGGTGGACGTACCCATTTGGTTAGCCCAGAGATGGCAGCAGCCGCAGCCGTTGCGGGTCATTTTGTAGATGTTAGGTTGATTTAATTTTTTTATTTTAGGGGATTTTATGAAGACATTATTTGCACTTATCGTAGTTGCTTTCACATTAACTGCCTGCAACACCATTAATGGCGTGGGTAAAGATATTGAAAAGGGTGGCGAAGCCATTCAAAAATCAACCAATTAAAATAAGTTATTTTAAAGAATAATTATGCAAGCTTTTACGCAGTTAAATGGTTTGGTCGCGCCGTTAGATAGAGCTAACGTGGATACCGACGCCATTATTCCAAAGCAATTTTTAAAGTCGATTAAACGTGCGGGCTTTGGGCCTAATGCGTTTGATGAATGGCGTTATTTAGACCATGGCGAGCCAGGTATGGATAACTCCAAACGGCCGCTTAACCCTGATTTTGTGTTGAATCAGGCACGTTATCAAGGTGCCCGTGTGTTACTAACGCGCGAAAATTTTGGTTGCGGGTCAAGCCGCGAACATGCGCCCTGGGCGCTAGAAGATTATGGTTTCCGAGTAGTAATTGCGCCAAGTTATGCCGATATTTTCTTTAATAACTGCTTTAAAAATGGGATGTTACCGATTGTGCTATCTGCTGAAATTGTGGAAAGTTTATTTCAAGAAGTTGAAGCGGATATTGGTTATCAATTAAATGTGGATTTGGCCGCACAAACAGTGACTACTCCTGGTGGAAAAGTTTACCCGTTTGAAGTGGATAATGTTAGAAAACATAATTTACTTAATGGCTTAGATGATATTGGCTTGACCATGCAGCAGCAAGATAAAATTAAAGCCTTTGAAACTAAGCATAAACAAGCTCAACCTTGGCTTTTCGTTTAGTACGGCTTTTCAATTAAAAAATTAGTTTTAGAAAGTTAGTGATGAAATTAGCAATATTGCCAGGTGATGGCATAGGACCAGAAATTGTTGCACAGGCGGTTAAAGTATTAAAAGCGCTGAATATTAAAGATTTAAGCATGACAGAAGCGCCGATTGGTGGCGCGGGTTATGAGGCGTTTGGTGACCCTTTGCCAGATAGCACTTTGCAATTGGCAAAAGATTCTGACGCCGTATTGCTAGGTGCGGTAGGCGACTGGAAATATGACAAACTAGAGCGTCATCTGCGACCAGAGCGCGGTTTATTGCGCATCCGTAAAGAGTTGAATTTGTTTGCCAACCTGCGTCCAGCTTTGCTTTACCCTGAGTTGGCGGGTGCATCTACATTAAAGCCTGAAGTGGTTTCAGGCTTGGATTTGATGATTATTCGCGAGCTCACTGGCGACATTTATTTTGGCCAGCCGCGTGGCATCAGCACCTTGGAAAATGGCGAGCGCGAAGGTATAAATACCATGCGCTATAACGAATCTGAAATTCGCCGCATTGGTAAAGTGGCGTTTGATATTGCAATGAAGCGTAATAAAAAGGTTTGCTCTGTAGATAAAGCCAACGTGCTGGAAACAACAGAGTTATGGCGTCAAGTCATGATTGAATTGTCAGCCGAATACCCAGAAGTCGAGTTAAGCCATATGTATGTTGATAACGCTGCCATGCAATTGATTCGAGCGCCTAAGCAATTTGATGTGATGGTCACGGGTAATATTTTTGGCGATATTTTGTCAGATGAAGCTTCCATGTTGACAGGCTCAATCGGCATGTTGCCATCTGCTTCGTTAGATGCAAATAACAAAGGTATGTATGAGCCTAGCCATGGCTCTGCGCCTGATATTGCAGGCAAAGATATTGCCAATCCGTTGGCGACGATTTTATCGGTAGCGATGATGTTGCGCTATACATTTAATGATGAGGTGAATGCAACTCGCATAGAATTTGCCTGTAAAAAAGCGTTAAGTATGGGTTTTAGGACTGCGGATATTTATACAGAAGGCTGCAAAAAAGTGAAATGTAGCGAAATGGGCGATGCGGTTGTAGCTGCGCTTAATTAATATTAAAGAATAATGAAAACGCGTGTGATTAAGCGTTATTTGGAGTCAGTATGTTAAAAGTTGGATTCGTTGGTTGGCGCGGTATGGTGGGCTCGGTGCTGATGCAGCGCATGGTGGAAGAGAATGATTTTGCACTCATTGAGCCGCAATTTTTTACGACTTCGCAAATTGGTGGTAAAGCGCCAAATGTTGGCAAAGAATCTGCCGCACTAAAAGATGCCAAAAGTATTGCTGACTTAAAAGCCATGGACGCCATTATTTCTTGCCAAGGTGGTGATTACACCAGTGAGATTTTTCCGCAATTAAGGCAAGCTGGCTGGAAAGGACATTGGATCGATGCCGCTTCAACTCTGCGCATGGAAAAAGATGCGGTCATCATTTTAGATCCTGTGAATATGCATGTGATTCAAGATGCCATGCAAAAAGGTGGCAATAATTGGGTCGGTGGCAACTGTACTGTTTCATTGATGTTAATGGCACTTAACGGTTTATTTAAGGCAGACTTGATAGAGTGGGCAACTTCCATGACTTATCAGGCGGCATCAGGTGCTGGCGCGCAAAATATGCGTGAGCTGCTCAAACAAATGGGAGAAGCGCATTTGGCAGCAAATGATTTGCTAAAAGATCCAGCATCGGCGATTTTGGATATTGACCGTGAAGTAGCGGGTACCTTGCGTGATGATAAGTTTCCAACTGCACATTTTGGTGTGCCACTGGCTGGCAGCTTAATTCCATGGATTGACAAAGACTTAGGTAATGGGCAAAGCAAAGAAGAATGGAAAGGCCATGTAGAAACCAATAAGATTTTGGGTCGTGAAGCCAATCCAATTCACATTGATGGTCTTTGCGTGCGCATAGGTGCTATGCGCTGCCATAGTCAGGCGTTGACAATCAAACTTAAAAAAGATGTACCTTTGGACGAAATCAATCAAATGTTGGCTGAAGCCAATCAGTGGGCAAAAGTGATTCCAAATGAACGTGAAGCGAGTATGCGTGAATTAACACCAGCCACCGTAACAGGCACATTAACGACACCTGTTGGACGTTTGCGCAAGCTCAATATGGGTAATGACTACTTATCTGCATTTACTGTAGGCGACCAATTACTTTGGGGCGCGGCTGAGCCTTTGCGTCGCATGCTGCGCATATTGGTGCAGCGCTAAACGAGCAAAAATGGCAGCACTGTTGATTAAAAACCAACAGTGCACACTTACAACCACATAGCTTGCTAATATAATGTGCATTATGAGCTTGCAACTCTAAGTAATTGATGTTATTTTTCTTATTGCATATTTAGGTAAATTTTAAGGGTGGAATAGTGCATAACTCAAAATTAAAGAAAATAACAGTTGCATTATGCATGGCGCTTGCGCCTATGGCTGTTTTTTCGGCAGGACTTGGTAAGTTAAATGTAAGTTCTGGGCTAGGCGAACCGTTAAGAGCCGATATTGAATTATTGTCAGTCACCCCTGAAGAGCTGAGCAGTATTTTTGCGGCGATTGCTTCTGAAGAAGCGTATGCGAATCAGGGTATCGAGCGGCCAGCCTCACATAGCACAATTAAAGTCGAAGTGTCTAAAAATGCAAATGGTACGCCCATACTAAAGCTTAAGTCTACACAGCCGATTAGTGAGCCATTTTTAGATATGCTTATACAAGTTGATTGGGCATCTGGTCGGTTGCTAAGAGAATATACCGTTTTACTCGATCCGCCTGGTTACACTGGTGAATCTGAAGCCAATGCACAGTCAAATCAAACAACACAATTACCCACTGTAAAGCCTGCTAGACCACCAGAGCAAGAAGTATCCACCGACTCTTCTGCCAGCAGCAAGAAAACAAGCCGTTCTATTAAATCTAGTCAATCAAAAAGCGCTGATGTACCCCAAGATGCTAACCAAACCGAAGTTACAGCCGAGGCATATGTAACACAACGTGGTGATTCACTGGCCAAAATTGCAAGAGATATGCAAGTGGAAGGTGTAAGCCTTGATCAAATGTTGGTGGCTATATATCAAGCCAACCCAAGTGCGTTTGATGGTAAAAACATGAACCGACTTAAAGTCGGAAAAATAATTCGCCCACCATCTGAACAAGATTTGGCAGGGTTATCGCGTCAGCAGGCCTCAAAAGAAGTTAAAGTACAATCTGCCAATTGGAATGAATATCGCAACAAATTGGCTGGTATTGTTGCTGAATCTGCGCCAAGTGAGTCAGAGGCTGGTTCGCAATCTGCTGACGGAAAAATTAAAAGTGCCGCTGAAGATCAATCAATGTCTACGGCGACTGGTTCAAAAGATGTGGTGAAATTATCTGCAGGAGAGACCCCTTTAACAAAAAAGGAAGCTGAAGATATAAAAGGCTTGCAGGCTAAAATTACTGCATTACAAGAAGAAACAACAGCAAGAGAAAAAACCGTTAAAGAAGCACAAGATAAAACCGCGGCATTGGAAAAGCAAATTGCTGATATGCAGCAATTGCTAGCATTAAAAAACAGCACTATGTCCGATATGCAAAAGCAAGCTGAAATGCAAGCATCGGCGGATAAAGGCAATGTTTCTGAGCCTCAGTCTGAAGCTCCAATGGTTGCTGAAGAGCGGCCAGCAGAGGTGGCTCCTGCGCAACCTGCTGTAGCAGAACAAGCAACCCCACCTGCGGCAGAATTGACGCCACAAGAGAAGCCTAAGCCTGCGCCAGTCGTGGTCACTGAGCCTGCAGCAGAACCCACTTTATTAGATGGTCTTGATTTGCCGTTGCTAGGTGCTGGTGCTGGGCTACTAGCATTATTGGGTGGTGGATGGATGTTCTTGCGTAATAAGCGCAAGCGTAATCTAGCAGATTTCGAGCAAGGCATTATGACTTCGGGCGGTTTAAAAGCGAACACTGTTTTTGGCAATACTTCAGGCTCAAGTGTTGATACAGGTGATACGTCTTTCTTAACCGATTTCTCGCAAAGTGCGAATGGTGGCATGATTGATACCAATGATGTGGATCCGATTGCCGAAGCAGAAGTCTATATGGCTTATGGGCGAGATGCGCAAGCCGAAGAAATATTAAAAGATGCGATTTCAAAAGAGCCTAAACGCTATGAATTACATTTAAAACTTCTTGAAATGTATGCCGCAAGTAAAAACGTTTCAGCGTTTGAAACAATTGCTGGTGAGCTTTATACCACGCTTGGAGGAGAAGACTCTACCTGGATTAAAGTGGCAGAAATCGGTTACAAGTTAGAGCCAAGCAATCCGCTTTACCAGGCAAATACTGCGCATTCTCCTGGAAATTCTTCAGGTGAAAAATTAGATGCAAACGATTTTTCAGATTCGCCGATTGCTAGCGCAACAGACTTAGATTTTTCTTTTGATAATGACTCATTGGCGCAAAACTTTGCTTCTTCAAGCAATGAAAAAGATGCCTTTGACTTGGACTTGGGTGCATTAAATACAGACGCTGCAAATACAGGTGCCACAAACATAGGTGCTGAAAATTTAAGTAATGATACAAATGCGGATGTTGAATTCTCAATGAATGTGCCTAATACAGAAAGCTTAATGGCCAACACCATTGAAAACTTAAAACAACCAGAGCAAGTTCAGGCCAAGCTTGCCGATGTTTCTGCGCCAGAAATGATGCCCGCAGTAACAAAAAATGACGATAGTTTGGATTTTGATTTTGGGAATCTAACAGCACCTGCACAAAATGCTTCTGAACAGGATAGCGCAAAGTTTGGTCACACGATGCCAGGTCTAGATATGTCAGGTTTTGAAGCGCCGAAATTAGCAACTGAAGATGTTCCTGCTAGTAGCGTTGCTGATTTAGAAATGGCGGAATCGTTTGAATTGCCAGTGCTAGAAGAAACATCTTTAGATGAGTTAACAACCGAAGTTAGTTTTGATACAGCAGAAACACCAGACATGGAGTCTGATTTTAATTTTGATTTAAGTACCGTCTCCCCAGAGGCTTCTAGTTATGTGGAAGATGATACATCTGCTGCAAACACATATGATTTATCATCTATTAGCTTAGACATGCCTGATACAGGGTTGCAAGGTGACTCGCTGATAGTAGGTGCTGCAGATGAACCAGCTGAAATTGAAACAAAGTTAGATTTAGTTGCAGCATATATCGAGATGGACGACGCTGAAGGTGCTAAAGAGCTGATAGATGAAGTGATGAAAGAAGGCGGTGCAAGTCAGCGTAAACGTGCTGAAGCCCTGCTGGCAAAGCTTGGTTAATTAACAAAAACGCCTAGTATTTACTAGCAGCCAGTAATCATAAAAAGCTGAGCATTTTGCTCAGCTTTTTTATTGTCAGCGAAGTGATTACAATAGTCCAATAATGCAATATAAATTATATTCAATTGAGATAAAAATTAACACGATTACCCAATTATGCTGTTTTTTAGTATTTGCTATTGTTGTTAACCAGATTGCGCTCAGCTATTTGTTTTTGATAACTGTTTTATTGGTTGCTGTTTTAATTCAAATTAAATCGCATCATTTTTTTAGGTTAATCAAGCGCTTAAAATGGTTTTTTATCGTGATGTTAGTTATTTTTGTATTTAATACACCTGGTGAGCACATTAAAGGCTGGGCTTTTAATTTGAGTCCAACTTATGAAGGATTGCAGGCAGGATTGCTTCAAACGTTCAGAATGCTTGCCTTGCTAGCAATTCTGTCTTTAATCATGGTGTTTAACACAAGACAACAGCTCATCTCTGGTTTTTATTTTATGGTGTCGCCACTGAAATACTTGGGTTTAGAAATAGAACGTTTTTCCGCTCGATTATGGTTAACATTGCATTATGTTGAATCTGCACAACCCGCAAGTAAAAGTGGCAGCTTGCTAGAGCAAATACAAGCATTTGGAGACTTAAGCAAAACGCAGCATGAAGATGTCAGTATTTCATTTAAAATACCCGTTTTTAAGGCGGTAGATATTGCAGTTATTTTTGCATTAATGCTGTTAATGTCTTATGTGCTGACAAAGGCGTTTAGGTAATGCGTGTTGCGTTAGGGGTAGAGTACGATGGTGCATGTTTTTGCGGCTGGCAAAGTCAGCCGCAGCTATGCGGTGTTCAGGATGCATTAGAATCAGCCATTAAAAGCTTAGTATTGCAAGATGTACGTGTACATGCGGCTGGGCGCACGGATACAGGCGTTCACGCATTAATGCAAGTAGTACATGTTGAGTGCGATGTCGCTAGACCGCTTAGTGCTTGGGTGCGTGGCGTTAATGCATTTTTACCAGCAACAGTGCGTGTGATTTGGGCGCAAAACGTAGATGACGATTTTCACGCCAGGTTTTCTGCAACTCAACGACACTATCAATATTTATTGATAAATCAAGCTACTGCGCCTGCAATTAACGCTACTAAAGCGGGCTGGTACCATTTGCCATTAGATATTGTCGCCATGCAGCAGGCGATTGCCTTAATGTCAGGTGAGCACGATTTTAGTGCGTTTAGAGCGAGCGAATGCCAAGCAAAATCGCCAATCAGACATTTGGCTCAAGCAAGTATTGTTGCGCACCAAGAAGCGATTATCTTTAATTTTTCGGCCAACGCATTTTTACAGCATCAAGTGCGCAATATGGTGGGCGCTTTGGTTTATGTGGGTAACGGTAAATATGCGCCCGATTGGATCACGCATTTGCTTAAGCAAAAGGACCGCACTCTATCGCCACCCACATTTTCGCCCAATGGTTTGTACTTAACAGGAGTAGATTACGATGCTAAATTTAACCTGCCTGATACGAAACGTTATTTAAGGCTTATATAATGTTAACTCACTTAAAGAGTGTTAATTTGGAATCAAATCCAGCAAAATGAATCCATTCAGAACAAGAGTTAAAATCTGCGGTGTTACCCGTGCCGAAGATGCGCTTGAAGCCGCGCGTTGTGGTGCAGATGCAATTGGGTTGGTGTTTTATCCAGCTAGCCCGCGCTATGTAACGGTGCAGCAAGCGCAACAAGTTGTGGCAGCTTTACCGCCTTTTATTAGCGTTGTAGCTTTGTTTGTTAATGCCAAACAGGCTGAAATTGAAGCAATCATATCGCAAGTGCGGATTGATATTGTGCAGTTTCATGGCGACGAAACTGCCGCAGAATGCGAGCGAATTAAATTGCCTTATTTTAAAGCGATTCGCGTTAAGCCAGACACTAATTTGTTACAATACGAAGTGGATTTTAGCAGTGCAAAAGCCTTACTTTTAGATACGTATTCAGAATCTGCATATGGTGGTACAGGACACGTGTTTGATTGGGACTTAATCCCAAAAAACATGGCAAAACCAGTGATATTGGCAGGTGGGTTGACTGCTGAAAATGTAGGTTTAGCCATCGAAAAAGTAAAGCCTTACGCGGTAGATATTAGTGGCGGAGTAGAACTGAGTAAAGGTGTGAAAGATGCCAAGAAAATAGCGGCTTTTATGCAGGCTGTTCGGGTTGCTAGTTAACGCATTTAAATAGTCTAAAACAAAGTTGTATAAAAGTAGGAATTGAGGAGTAGGTGATGCAAGTGTATGACATGCCAGATGTGCGCGGTCATTTTGGTCAATTTGGTGGTATTTTTGTCGCAGAAACATTAGTCGAAGCGCTTGAAGAACTACGCGTGATGTATGAAAAATATCGCTATGACGAAACTTTTTTAGCAGAATTTGCCTACGATTTAAAACACTTCGTTGGTCGCCCAAGTCCGATTTATCATGCTAAACGCTGGTCGGATAAAGTAGGCGGGGCACAAATCTACTTAAAACGCGAAGACCTAAACCATACAGGTGCGCACAAAGTAAACAATACGATTGGTCAGGCTTTGCTGGCAAAGCGCATGGGTAAACCACGCGTGATTGCCGAAACAGGTGCTGGCCAGCATGGTGTTGCTACTGCTACGATTGCCGCTAGATTAGGCTTGGAATGCGTCGTTTATATGGGTTCTGAAGACGTCAAACGCCAAGCACCCAATGTATTCAGAATGAAACTGCTGGGCGCTACTGTAGTGCCTGTAGAAAGCGGCTCTAAAACGCTTAAAGATGCGCTGAACGAAGCAATGCGTGATTGGGTGACCAATATTGAAAATACGTTTTATATTATTGGCACAGTCGCAGGCCCGCATCCCTATCCGATGATGGTACGCGATTTTCAATCAGTGATTGGTGTAGAAGCTAAAATTCAAATGCAAGAGATGCTAGGTCGCCAGCCAGACGCTGTGGTTGCTTGTGTGGGCGGCGGTTCTAATGCAATGGGTATTTTTTATCCCTATATCGATGTGCCAAATGTGCGTTTAATTGGTGTAGAAGCCGCTGGACATGGCATGGAAACAGGCATGCATGCCGCACCGTTAACCGCGAATAGCCCGATTGGTGTGTTGCATGGCAATCGTACTTATTTAATGCAGGATGCCGATGGCAATATCATCGAAACACATTCAGTTTCTGCAGGTTTAGATTATCCTGGTGTAGGCCCAGAGCATGCTTGGCTTAAAGACATCAAACGTGCGGAGTATGTGGCGATTACGGATGATGAAGCAATGGCCGCATTTCACAGCTTGTGTCGTACAGAAGGCATTATTCCCGCATTGGAATCTAGCCATGCGCTAGCCCATGCAGAAAAAATGGCTAAAACCATGCGTAAAGATGAAATCATTTTGGTGAATTTATCTGGTCGTGGTGATAAAGATATCAACACTGTCGCTAAATTAGCAAATATAACATTATAAAATTAAAAATATGTCACGCATTAAAACCGTCTTTTCCGCACTAAAAGTTAACCATAAAAAAGCGTTAATTCCTTACATTACAGCAGGCGATCCGCACCCGAATCACACGGTTAATCTGATGCATACCTTGGTAAAAACAGGCGCAGATATGATTGAGTTGGGTGTGCCGTTCTCTGATCCGATGGCCGATGGCCCAGTCATTCAGCGTGCCAGTGAACGTGCGTTGATGCACAAAGTTGGCCTAAAAAAAGTGTTAAGTATGGTGGCAGAATTTCGCCAAAAAGACGATAAAACCCCAATTATATTAATGGGTTACGCTAATCCAGTTGAGGCTATGGGCGCTGAGAAATTTACCCAGTTAGCAAAAGAATCAGGCGTGGACGGTGTGATTACAGTGGATTATCCGCCAGAAGAATGTAAGGAATTTATCAGTCAACTGCAAGCTAATGGTATGGATAGCATCTTTTTACTGTCACCCACGTCAGATGCGGCGCGCGTGGATTTGATTGTCAATCAAGCCAGCGGCTTTCTTTATTACGTTTCACTTAAGGGCGTTACTGGCTCTGCCAATTTAGATATTGAAGAAGTGAAATCGCGTGTAGCAGAAATTCGACTTAAAACGGATTTGCCAATTGGCGTTGGTTTTGGCGTAAAGGATTCGGTAACTGCTAAAAATGTGGCCGCATTTGCTGATGCGGTTGTAGTTGGCAGCCGCATGGTACAGACAATAGAACATTCAAACGACGATAATTTGATGGCGAATGTCAGTCAATTAATGACTGAATTACGCGCTGCAATTGACGCTTAAGGAGTAAATAATGAGCTGGTTAGAAAAAATTCCGCAAAAAATTCAACATGTTGTAGGCGCTGTGCAAAAGAAAAATGTACCAGAAGGCCTCTGGAGTAAATGCGATTCTTGCCAGTCTGTTTTATATAAAACCGATTTAGAATCCAATGCAGAAGTCTGCCCGAAATGTGCGCATCATAATCGAATTGGCGCGCGCGCCAGATTAAATCAGTTATTAGATGCAGATACAAAAACCGAATTACGCACAGAAATTGGCGCTAATATTGAGCCAATTGACGCATTAAAATTTAAAGATAGCAAAAGTTACGCAGAGCGCATGAAATCTGCCCAAAAAGAAGTGGGCGAAAAAGACGCGTTGATTGTGATGCAAGGCAAAATACTTGGTGTAAATGTAGTCGTCGCCGCGTTTGAATTTAAATTCATGGGTGGCTCGATGGGCTCTGTGGTAGGCGAACGCTTTGTGCGTGGCATTGATGTGGCGATTAAAAGCAAATCCGCTTTTATTTGCATTTCTGCCAGCGGCGGCGCGCGTATGCAAGAAGGTTTGCTTTCATTGATGCAAATGGCTAAAACCAGCGCGGCTTTAACCAAGTTATCTCAAGCTGGTTTACCCTATATTTCAGTGTTAACTGACCCAACAATGGGTGGTGTTTCTGCCAGTTTTGCGATGTTGGGCGATGTTATTATCGCTGAACCCAACGCGTTAATTGGTTTTGCAGGCCCGCGCGTGATTGAGCAAACGGTGCGCGAAACATTGCCAGAGGGTTTTCAACGTGCCGAGTTTTTAGTTGAGCACGGTGCTGTCGATTTGATTATTGATCGCCGCGAGATGCGCCAGCGATTAGCCAGTATGCTATCCAATTTAATGAAAATACCTAAAGCCGCCTAACGAAATCGTTTTAACTCCGCGTTCTTAAATATCTGTGACCAATCCAATACCCAAGCCAACTACTGCGCAGCAGTGGTTGGCTTATATCGAAGCGCTACATCCTAAATCAATCGCCATGGGTTTGGAGCGTGTTAGTGCTGTTGCCAAACAATTAAACATTAAGCCGAGTTTTCCCATTATTATGGTTGCGGGCACCAACGGTAAAGGTTCTACCTGCGCCATGTTAAGCCAAATTTACACAGAAGCTGGTTTTGCTGTCGGTTGCTACACATCGCCACATTTACTGCGCTATAACGAGCGCGTACGTATCAACCATCAAGACATATCCGATGCGGATTTATGCAAAGCTTTTGACGCAGTTGAAAACGCGCGCGGCAACGTTGCATTAACCTATTTTGAAATGGGTACACTGGCTGCAATGTGGCATTTTTGCCAGGCAAAACTTGATGTGGTTGTGCTAGAAGTGGGTTTAGGCGGCAGATTAGACGCGGTCAATATTTTTGAACCCGCTTGCAGCATCATCACTACCATTGATTTAGATCATATGGAGTATTTGGGCGATACCCGAGAAAAAATTGGATTTGAAAAAGCAGGCATTTTCCGACCAAATGTATTCGCGATTTGTGGGGATGAAGACCCACCAAACAGCCTAATAGACTATGCCAAGCACTTAAATACACCACTAAAACTAATTAACCGTGATTTTAGTGTGAAAAAAATGGCTAATGGTTGGCAGTACACAGAAAAAGAAAATGATTTCTTACTGCCAAATCTGGGTTTACATGGCGAATTCCAGTTAAATAATGCGGCTTGTGCTGTCTGTGCGGTGCAATACTTAACCATATTTTTACCTGTAAAAATCAGCCATATTCAAACTGCTTTGAACACGGTAAATTTGGTGGGGCGCTTTTATTCTATTTCTACAAATCCTAATGTTATTGTGGATGTTGCACATAACCCGCACGCAGCCTTGTCACTTGCACACAATTTGCAAGCTGCGCCTTGTGCAGGTAGTACCTTTGCTGTGTTTGCCATGCTGGCTGATAAAGATATTAATGGCGTGATTCAAGCGGTTTTGCCACATATCAATCAGTGGTTTATTGCAGATAATCACAGTGTGCGTGGCGCAAAGGCCACAGAATTAAATGATAAATTGATTCAAAATAATCCAAATGCGCAGATTCATTCGTTTACAGATGTCGCATCAGCACTGGTTGCTGCCTGTGATATTGCGACTAAAAATGATAGAATTATCGTGTTTGGTTCGTTTTACACTGTTGCTGATGCGATTGATTATATTGCTAACAAAAAGATTAATTAATCTATTGATTGAATAACTGTTTAAATCGGCAGCTTCAACCCCATTATAATTATTCACTAGCGTAGGGCTGAAAGTTAAATATGCAAAAAGACGCACCTAATGACCAAGAGTTAACCTTAAAAAAGCGCGCGCGTCGACGTTTGGTTGGGGCAATTGCATTGGTTTTGCTGATGATTATTGTGTTGCCCATTATTTTAAAAGATCAAGCAATTACAGCCCCTGCCGAAGAAGTTACGATTACTTTATCTAACCAAAATCAAAGTCCAGATTCATCTGCAGCCATTTCTGATTTTGATTCTAATGTGATCCCTGAGGAAATTGCGCCACTGAATACCGAGTCAGTCATTAATGAGCCAGCAACTCAAATAGAGCAAGCACCAGCGGAACCTGTAGCAGAGGAAAAAATTGCTTTAGTACAACCTAAGCCAGCAGAAAAGAAAGTGGTGAATAGCCCAAAATTCTATGTGCAAATAGGCGTGTTTTCTGATGAAGCCAATGTAATACAATTACAAGCAAAGCTGACGGATTTGGGTTATTCATCACAGACAGAAAAAATCGATACCGCTAAAGGAAAAAAAATTCGTCTGCGTACGCATTTGCTAGGTGAGCGTAACGAAGCAGCAATTGCATTGCAAAATATAAAAGATGCAGGCCTCACTGGCATGGTTGTTAGCCAATAGTTGCTAGTCACTCAATGATGACGGGTTTTGATTACACTGTATTTATTATTATAGGCCTGTGCATTATCGTGAGCATGATGCGCGGAGCTGTGCGAGAAGCGTTATCAATTATTGGCTGGCTAGTCGCATTTTATGTCGCTAAAACATATGCTGCCCAATTAATACCTTTATTGCCACAGGATATTCCTAGCGATGCATTACGTGTGTTGGCAGCGTTTTCAATCCTATTTTTAGGTGTGCTCTTGATTTTTAGTTTATTGTCAATTGCACTGTCAAGTTTGCTGAAAAAAATTGGTTTGGGTTGGCTAAATCGCTTTTTCGGCGCATTATTCGGGTTTGCAAAGGGGTTGTTAATTGTCTGTGTGTTGGTATTTTTAGCGGGTTTAACCAGTATTCCTAAAGATGCGCGCTGGACTAACGCGATGTTTAGTTCACCACTTGAAGCACTCGTTAAAACAGCATTACCTTGGATGCCTCAAAAGGTAGCGCAATATGTTAAATATGATTAGTTGGCGTTGCTATTAAGCTGACTATTAAGCAGGCCTATTTTAGGTCAAATAATTTTGACCTAAATAATGTGTTAAGTAGCGCGTTTTTAGTCGCTTATTGTTGCATTTAAAACTGGATAGTTAAGGAAATTCATCTATGTGCGGAATTATAGGTATTGTCGGTAAAAACCCAGTTAACCAACTGTTATACGATGGTTTGTTAGTGCTACAGCATCGCGGCCAAGATGCGGCAGGTATTGTTACCTGTGACGGAAATACATTTTTTATGCACAAAAACAATGGCTTAGTAAAAGATGTGTTTCAAACTCGGCATATGCGCAGCTTGGTGGGCAATGCTGGTATTGCGCATGTGCGTTATCCAACTGCGGGTTCATCAAGTGCCGCTGAGGCGCAACCATTTTATGTCAATTCGCCATTTGGAATCGTGCTTGGTCATAACGGCAATTTAACCAATTCTGAGCAATTAAAATCAGAGATGTTTCGCCAAGATTTGCGTCACATTAACACCAGCTCTGATTCTGAAGTATTACTGAATGTGCTCGCGCATGAGATTGAAAAAACATCACGTAATGCCGTATTAAATACAGATATGGCGTTCGATGCCGTGTCTGGTGTACACAAACGTTGCAAAGGTGCTTACGCCGTGGTTGCAATGATTGCCAATTTTGGATTGCTTGCCTTTCGTGACCCACACGGCATTCGTCCATTGGTGATTGGTAAGCTAGATACAGATAAAGGCACTGAATATATTGTTGCCTCAGAAAGCGTTGCATTAGATGTGCTGGGCTTTAAGTTGATGCGTGATGTAGAGCCAGGAGAGGCCATATTCATTGATATGGACGGCAATTTATTTAGTCAGCAGTGCGCAGAAACACCCACTTTAACACCATGCATTTTTGAATATGTCTATTTAGCACGCCCAGATTCAGTCATTGATAATGTCTCGGTGTATCAAACCCGTTTGGATATGGGTACGACACTGGCTGCAAAAATCAAACGTGAATGGAGTCATTTAAAAATAGATGTGGTGATTCCAATTCCTGATACCAGTCGCCCAAGCGCATTACAGGTAGGCATTTCTCTGGGCTTAGACTATCGCGAGGGATTCATTAAAAATCGCTATATTGGACGCACTTTTATTATGCCTGGTCAGGCGCTACGCAAAAAATCCGTCCGTCAGAAATTAAACCCAATTGGTATTGAATTTAAAGGTAAAAACGTTTTATTGGTGGATGATTCAATTGTGCGCGGCACCACATCACAGCAAATTGTACAAATGGCGCGTGATGCAGGCGCGAATAAAGTTTATTTTGCTTCAGCCGCACCGCCAGTGCGCTTTCCTAATGTGTACGGTATCGATATGCCAAGTCGTGATGAATTACTGGCGACAGGCCGTACTGATGAGCAAATTTGCCAAGAAATTGGCGCGGATGCGCTGATTTATCAAGATCTAGACGCGCTGGTAGAGGTGATAACAAAATCAAATCCTAAGATTCAGATATTTGATTGCAGCTGTTTTGATGGTAAATACGTGACAGGAGACGTAGATGCTGCCTATTTAAATCGCATTGAGTCGGCACGCGGTGACTTCAATAAAAAGCAAAAGCCCAGCAATTCTAGTACGCAACTTGATTTAAATTTAATTGACTCAGAAGAAGATGAAGCCGTTGAGCAGGTTTCTTGATAGATTAATCTTTAAAGATTGAAAAAATATTAAGAAACATTAGCGTATACCCGTTCGGGTAATATTTTTTTTATATAAGATAAATTAAACTGAAATGACATAAAAGTGAAGAGCAGTAATGATTCCTTTCAATAAAATATATCTAACTGGTAACGAGCTTGAATACATACGTCAATCACACGAGACAGGAAATTTATCGGGCGATGGATTTTTTACTGGAAAATCCAGTCGATGGTTAGAGAGCAATACAGGCACTAAAAAAGCACTCATCACTCACTCTTGCACTGCTGCACTCGAGATGTCTGCATTACTGGCTCAAATTCAGCCAGGAGACGAAGTGATTATGCCATCTTACACTTTTGTTTCTACCGCAAATGCATTTGCATTAAGGGGTGGGACGCCCGTATTCGTTGATATTCTTGCTGACACTTTAAATATTGATGAAGCATTGATTGAAGCAGCTATAACACCCCGCACAAAAGCCATAGTACCAGTACATTACGCAGGTGTGGGTTGTGAAATGGATACGATTATGCAAATTGCCAAAAAACATAATTTGCTGGTAATTGAAGACGCTGCTCAAGGGATTATGGCCACTTATAAAGGGCGCGCACTCGGTTCAATTGGCCATATAGGCGCTTACTCTTTTCATGAGACTAAAAATATTATCGCTGGTGAGGGTGGCGCGATACTCATTAATGACGACCAATTTGCAGCAAGAGCAGAAATAATTCGTGAAAAAGGCACTAATCGTAGCCAATTCTATCGTGGACAAGTCGATAAATACACTTGGCAAGACATCGGATCGTCTTATCTACCTGGTGAAGATGTCGCTGCTTTTTTATATGCGCAACTGGAAAAAGCCGAAGAAATTACCCAGAAGCGTATGGATATATGGAATATTTATCATGAGGCTCTACAGGAATTAGAACAAAAGGGCGATTTAAGACGGCCAATCATTCCCGTAGAGTGCCAACACAATGCGCATATGTATTATGTTTTGCTGAACTCACTCAAACAGCGCACAGAACTGATACAACGATTTAAAAAACAAGATATTCATCCTGTATTTCACTATATTCCATTGCACAGTGCGCCAGCGGGTAAGCAATTTGCACGCATACATGGTGAGTTAAAGCAAACTGATGATTTGTCCGAACGTTTACTGAGATTACCTTTGTGGGTGGGTTTGGGTAAGCAGCAAAAAGATGTGTTGAAAGTGTTAGGTGCAAAAGTGGTATCTGGTTTTTTTTTGATGAGTAATGTACTTGACATGATTGTATTAAGGGCGTTAAATGGAATTGCGCTGATTTGAGTGGCCAACTTTAAACAAAGCCTTACTCAGCTTGCGGGCGCATAATAAATTCTGCTAAAGCGAGAGCCAAAACCCGTTTTAGCTTATTCTTTAGCTAACACGGGTTTTTTAACGCCCAGATTTTGCCCATATATATTTAAGTGATTTAACATTATGACGACCAATAAAACTTATCATCCTGAGACTTTAAGCTTACGCGCTGGCACCGAAACGACTGAGTTTGGTGAAAATTCTGAGGCTTTATTCTTAAACTCAAGTTTCAAGTTTAAAAATTCAGCACAAGCCGCTGCACGTTTTAGCGGTGCAGAGCCAGGCAATATTTACTCACGCTTTACCAATCCAACTGTCACTATGTTCCAAAACAAATTGGCTGCGCTAGAAGGCGCAGAGCAGTGCGTGGCCACATCAAGCGGTATGTCTGCAATTTTGGCCTGCGTGATGGGTTTATGCAGTGCGGGTGACCATGTTGTGGCGTCACGCAGTGTGTTTGGCACCAGTGTGCAGTTGTTTGGCAATATATTGAAACGCTGGGGCTTGGAAGTGACTTTTGTATCACTCACCAATCCGTCTGAGTGGCAAGCTGCAATCACCCCTAAAACCAAATTGTTTTTTGTTGAAACGCCATCTAACCCCTTGACTGAAGTGTGCGACATTCAAGTTTTGGCCGATATTGCACATCAGGCAAATGCCCACTTGGTGGTGGATAATTGCTTTTGCACACCCGCTATTCAAAAGCCATTAGATTTAGGCGCAGATATCATTATTCATTCCGCCACCAAATATATTGATGGGCAGGGCAGATGCCTTGGTGGTGCCGTGCTTGGCAGCAAAGCTTTAATGGAGCCTGTATATGCATTTTTGCGTACAGCAGGCGTGACCATGAGTGCCTTTAATGCATGGGTGTTTTTAAAAGGTTTAGAAACGCTACATATCCGCATGGAAGCACATGCGCGTAAAGCCTTGGAATTAGCCACTTGGTTAGAAGCGCAACCACAAGTTGCGCGCGTGTATTATCCTGGTCTAACCTCGAATCCGCAGCATGCTCTAGCGATGAAGCAGCAGTTAAGCGGTGGCGGTATTGTCAGTTTTGAAGTGAAGCCAAAAGCAGGCCAAACCAAGCAAGAAGCAGCATGGGCGCTGATAGATTCGACAGAGTTGATTTCCATTACCGCTAATTTAGGCGATGCGAAAAGTACCATTACGCACCCAGCGACCACAACGCATAGCCGCATTACAGCAGAGGCAAGATTACAGGCAGGGATTAGCGATAATCTAGTCAGAATTGCAGTAGGGCTGGAACACGTGGATGATTTAAAAGCAGATTTGCGTTTTTAAAATGATGACTTTTATGTAGCTGGTTTTAAAAGTTTTAATTAACCTATCAAGGCTTATATAATCACGCGCATGATTTAAAGTCGTTTATTTCAAGCCTAGTATGTGATATATTTCAAGGCTATTTTTTAGTGCTTGATAATGGTTAAGTCCTGACTTAAACGTAAGACTTAACCATAAAATTAAGTGCAAAATTAACTGAATTTATCTTTTTAAGTCACAGTTACTCATTATTGAACATGAGCTTTTATCAAACATTAACCGTTACTTAATGCATTAAGTGACATTTTTACAGGAATTGCAACATGGCAGCATCGCTCGAAACAATCAGCAACTTAGAACGTCGCATAACAGTTAAAGTGCCTTTGGCGCCGCTTGAAGGCCAGATTAAACAAAGACTGACTCAAATTTCTCGCACCGCAAAATTTGCGGGCTTTAGGCCTGGCAAAGCACCAATTGGTTTGGTGAATCAACATTATGGCGACCAAGTGCGCGATGAAGTCTATTCGCAAGCGGTAGAAACCAGTTTTGGTGATGCGGTTGAAAAAAATAAGTTACGCGTTGCGGGTTTCCCCAATATCGAGCATAAGCCATTTGCTGAAGCGGCGACTGATTTTGAATACACAGCAACTTTTGAAGTGTTTCCAGAGGTTAAGTTAAACGATTTAAGCAAGCTAAAAATTGAAAAACCCACATTAGAAGTTTCAGAAGCGGATGTTGAAAAAACATTAGATGTATTGGTGAAGCAGCGTGTTACTTTTGAGCCAGTTAAACGCGCTTCAAAAAAAGGCGATCAAATCAATATAAGGTTGGTTGCCAGTATTGATGGCCAGCAAGTAGAGAGCACGGGCGAAAAAGGCATTGATTTGCTTTTAGGCGAACCAGGACGTATGGCTGAGTTTGATGAACAACTTACAGGTGGAAAAGCAGGCAGCGAAAAAACGTTTGAAATCGCTTACCCAGCAGACCACAATCCCGCACAATTAGCGGGTAAAACAGTCAGCTACACGGTTACTTACAATACTGTTTCGCAACCAATTTTGCCAAAAATTGATGCTGACTTCGCTAAAAGCCTAGGAATTGAAGATGGCGATATTAAAAAAATGCAAGCTGAAATCAAGGCAAGTCTAGAGCAGGAAGTTGAAAAACGTGTTAAAGCGCGTGTTAAAGAACAAGTATTCCAAGCTTTAGTTGCCGATTCAAATATAGAAACACCAAAAGCATTAGTAAGTGCGGAAATTAATCGCATGATGCAACAAACTGCGCAAAACTTACAACAGCGCGGCATGGATCCGAAAGCGATTCAACTAGAGCCAGCCATGTTTGAAGAGCAAGCTAAACGTAGCACTGCATTGCGTTTGATTTTAAGTGAACTTGTTAATAGCAATAACTTGCAAGCTAGCGCAGACCAAGTGCGTGCAATGGTGGATACTTTTGCACAAAGTTTTGAAAAACCAAGTGAATTAGTCAGTTGGTATTACGCAGATGTTAAACGTTTAGACGAACCGGCTGCTTTAGCAACAGAGGAAAATGTAGTGAACTTGGTGTTAGAGAAAGCAAAAGTAACTGCAAAAAAAATCAAGTTTGACGAGTTAATGGCTAATCAATAGTTTTTTACAAACATTAGCCTATAAAACAAGCACTTAAGCATAGATTGGGATTAGTAAATAGCATGTTCAATAATATAAGCGATTTTAATGTGAATACAGTTAATAACATGGAGCCGCAAGGTTTGGGTTTAATCCCCATGGTGGTAGAGCAAAGCGGCCGTGGTGAACGTTCGTACGACATTTATTCGCGTTTATTAAAAGAACGCGTCATATTTTTGGTTGGCCCAGTCAACGACATGTCAGCTAATTTGGTGGTGGCTCAATTACTTTTCCTTGAAGCAGAAAATCCTGACAAAGATATTTCTTTGTATATTAATTCACCAGGCGGTTCTGTGACTGCGGGTATGTCTATTTATGACACCATGCAATTTATTAAGCCTGATGTAAGTACTTTATGTATTGGTCAAGCGGCAAGTATGGGCGCGTTTTTACTCGCTTCTGGCGCAAAAGGTAAGCGTTTTAGCTTACCTAATTCGCGCGTCATGATTCATCAGCCATCAGGTGGTTTTCAAGGTCAATCAACCGATATTCAAATTCATGCCAAAGAAATCATGTATTTGCGCGGTAAGTTAAACGGCATTTTGGCGCGTCACACTGGTAGAACCACAGAAGAAATTGACCGTGACACCGAGCGTGATAATTTCATGAGTGCAGAACAATCGGTTGAATATGGCATGATTGATAAAGTGATTGAAACGCGTGCGCCTGCTGTTTAAAGTGGCATACAATCATTAGATATTATTTTAAAAGTAACAAGTTAGTAGTGTTAAGGATGTTGAATGGCGACTAAAGCCGAAGGTGAAAAATTACTGTATTGCTCTTTTTGTGGCAAAAGCCAGCATGAAGTTAAAAAACTGATTGCAGGGCCATCTGTATTTATTTGTGATGAATGTGTCGATTTATGCAACGACATCATCAAAGAAGAAGTGCAGAGTTTGAGTGATATTAAATCCACCGATAAATCATTGCCAACGCCGCAAGAAATCTGCGCGATTTTAGATCAATACGTCATCGGCCAAACGCAAGCTAAAAAAAATCTTTCAGTTGCCGTTTATAATCATTATAAACGCCTTGGTCACAATCATATTTCACAAAATACCAGCACTAAAAATGTGAGCCAAGATGATGTTGAGATTCAGAAAAGTAATATTTTACTGATTGGCCCAACAGGCTCAGGCAAAACGCTATTAGCGCAAACGCTAGCGCGCATGTTGGATGTGCCTTTTGTGATGGCGGATGCAACTACGTTAACTGAAGCGGGCTATGTAGGCGAAGACGTTGAAAACATTATGCAAAAATTATTGCAAAAGTGTGATTACGACGTTGAAAAAGCGCAACGTGGCATTGTTTATATTGATGAAGTGGATAAAATTTCACGTAAATCGGACAATCCTTCCATTACCCGCGATGTATCAGGCGAGGGCGTACAGCAGGCATTGTTGAAACTAATTGAAGGCACGATTGCTTCTGTTCCGCCACAAGGTGGCCGCAAACATCCAAATCAAGAGTTTGTGCAATTAGATACCACTAATATTCTATTTATTTGTGGTGGTGCATTCGACGGTTTGGATAAAGTCATCCGTAGACGCTCTGAAAAAGGCGGCATTGGCTTTGGCGCAGAAGTAAAAAGTAAGGATGATTTGCGTGAAGTTGGCGCAGTATTGCGCGATGTTGAGCCAGAAGATTTAATCAAATTTGGCTTGATTCCTGAATTTATCGGCCGTTTGCCAGTGGTTGCTACACTTGAATCGCTGGATGAGGCGGCGCTAATGACGATATTAGTTGAGCCAAAAAATGCGTTAACTAAGCAATATATGAAGCTGTTTAAAATGGAAGGTGTAGACCTTGAATTTAGAGAGTCTGCCTTGCTACTAATCGCTAAAAAAGCCCTTGAACGCAAAACAGGCGCGCGTGGTCTGCGCTCAATACTTGAGCATTCGTTGCTTGAAGTGATGTATGACCTGCCATCGATTGAAAACTTAAGCAAAGTGGTGATTGATGAAGGTACCATCAAAGGTGAATCACAGCCATTGATGATTTTTCAAGATACTCCTAAAAAAGCAGAATCAGCCAAATAAATAGTCAGTTAGCGCTATCGTTAATTTAACCTGTTGCCGCAGGGCTATTGCAAATTAAAATAAGTCGTTTATAGTCATTAATACGTTGATATTAATTGGATATAAACGATTTATTTTGTCACCGCTCTTGAACTATTAAAGTATGTTCCCAACTTAATAGCATAGGCAGCTTGCCTGCTTAATTATGTGTCTATGCGACCTTGAAAGTATTTTATGACAGAACAAACTTTTTCAGATGACTTATCTAATTTAAATAAGCCTAAAGTCAATGAGCCAGATGACTTAATGCCCTTATTACCATTGCGCGACGTGGTCGTTTATCCTCATTTAGTCATTCCACTTTTTGTTGGACGTGCAAAATCCGTTAAAGCCTTAGAAATTGCATCTGATACAAATAAACAAATTTTATTGGTAGCGCAAAAGTCTGCCAACAAAGATGAACCAGATGCTGAAGACTTATACGAAATCGGGACGCTAGCCACTGTATTGCAAATGCTAAAACTGCCAGATGGCACGGTAAAAGTGCTGGTAGAAGGCTTGCATCGTGTACGTGTGTCTGAATTTATTGAAACAGAAGAGTGCTTTTTGGCGAAAGCCGAAAAAATAGCGGATCCGATTGAAAATGACAGCGAAACAGAAGCATTGATGCGCACTGTTTTTACGCAGTTTGATCAATACGTTAAATTAAACAAAAAAATTCCACCCGAAATTTTAACTTCACTTGCTACGATTAATGAAGCAGGGCGCTTGGCGGATACTATTTCTGCGCACTTAACACTTAAATTAGAGGAAAAACAGAAAATCCTTGAAATGTTAAGCGTAACGGAGCGCTTGGAACATCTGTTGCATTTGATGGAATCTGAAATTGATATCTTGCAAGTTGAAAAGCGCATCCGTGGCCGTGTAAAACGCCAGATGGAAAAAAGTCAGCGCGAGTATTACCTAAATGAACAAGTAAAAGCGATTCAAAAAGAGTTGGGTGAGCAAGACGAAAATGCCGAATTAGATGAGTTAGAAAAGCGTATCAAAGAATCTGGCATGTCTAAAGAAGCGCATGCAAAAGTTGCTGCCGAACTTAAAAAACTAAAAATGATGTCACCAATGTCGGCTGAGGCATCGGTTGTGCGTAACTATATTGATACTTTAGTGAATCTGCCTTGGAAGAAAAAAACCAAAATCAGCAAAGATTTGCAAGCGGCGATGGATATTTTAGATGCCGACCACTACGGGCTAGAAAAAGTAAAAGAACGCATTGTTGAGTATTTGGCAGTGCAACAACGCGTTGGCAAGCTTAAAGCGCCAATATTGTGCTTAGTTGGCCCACCAGGAGTTGGTAAAACCTCGCTTGGTCAAAGTATTGCCAAAGCGGTCAATCGTAAATTTATTCGTATGGCATTAGGTGGCGTGCGTGATGAAGCCGAGATTCGAGGCCATAGACGTACTTACATCGGCTCAATGCCAGGTAAAGTCATGCAAAGCATGACTAAAGTTGCCGTTAAAAATCCACTTTTTTTACTAGATGAAGTCGATAAAATGGGCCAAGATATGCGTGGCGATCCTTCGTCTGCCTTGCTTGAGGTGCTTGACCCGGAGCAAAATCATACTTTTGCCGATCACTATATTGAAGTCGAGTACGATTTATCGGATGTAATGTTTGTAGCAACCGCAAATACAATGAATATCCCCGCGCCACTGTTGGATCGTATGGAAATTATTCGTTTGGCTGGTTATACAGAAGACGAAAAAATCAATATTGCGATGAAATATTTGTTGCCTAAAGAGCTTAAAACACACGGACTTAAGCCAGTAGAAGTGAGCATTTCTGAAGCTGTGATTCGGGATATTGTGCGCTATTACACACGCGAAGCAGGTGTGCGTCGATTAGAGCAAGAAATTGCTAAAATTTGCCGTAAGGTGGTGAAAGAGCTTCTGCTTAATCAAACCAGTGCAAAAAAAGTGCGCCGCGCGACCGATGTTGTTGCGGCTGATGCTATTGTTGCCACGCCTAAAAAAGTAAGCGTTACTTCTAAAAATTTAGAAAAGTATCTTGGTGTGTATCGTTATGATTACGGTATTGCAGCTAAAGAAAATCAAGTTGGACAAGTGACAGGCCTAGCATGGACATCTGTTGGTGGTGAGCTACTAACGATTGAAGCGGTGCTTTTGCCTGGTAAAGGTAAAACTATCACCACAGGTAAATTAGGCGATGTCATGCAAGAATCCGTACAAGCGGCAATGAGTGTGGTACGCAGTCGTGCTGCTCATTTAGGTATTGCTGAAGATTTTTATGAGAAAAAAGATATTCATATTCACTTACCAGAAGGTGCTACGCCTAAAGATGGTCCAAGTGCAGGTATTGGGCTAACTACTGCATTAGTTTCGGTTTTAACAGGTATTCCCGCACGGGCAGATGTGGCAATGACAGGCGAAATCACACTGCGTGGAGAAGTGCTGCCAATTGGTGGCTTAAAAGAGAAACTATTAGCAGCGCATAGAGGCGGTATCAAAACCGTGCTTATTCCAGAAGCCAACGTAAAAGATTTGGTTGATATTCCAGAGAACATTAAAAACCATTTGCAAATTCACCCAGTTAAATGGATAGACCAAGTGTTAGAGTTTGCTTTAGAAAGTGCACCAAAGCCGCTAGCAGAAAAATTGGTTGAAATTGCAGCGGTTGTTACTGAAGCCGAGCTGGATACTAACGTGCCTGTCACACACTAGTTTTAACTATAATATAATTTATTTTGCATTATTTTGCTGTTTATCTAGCAAAATAGGCCGCAAAGCCTTGACACAGGCTTTTGTAGCTTGATATAAAGTCATAACAGGATACGCCTGTTTTTAAGTTAACAACATTTGAGGGGATTACTCGTGAACAAATCAGAATTGATTGATGATATTGCAAAATCAGCTGGCATTTCAAAGGCTGCTGCAGGTCGCGCTTTAGACGCAACTACCGCTGCTATCACTAAAGCACTAAAAAAAGGTGATTTAGTAACTTTAATTGGTTTTGGTTCATTTTATGTAGGCAAGCGCGAGGCGCGCAATGGCCGCAATCCACGCACAGGCGCAACAATTAGTATAAAAGCTGCAAATTCTCCTAAGTTTAGGGCTGGTAAAGCACTTAAAGATGCTGTAAACTAGTGGTCTTTAGTGATTAAGCAATTAATCACTAAAACACAGTTAGTTAAGTGGCTTTAATCAAGTAAAATCTATTTATTATATTAACAGTCAGCAGTTGTAAATGGCACAGGGTGCTTAGCTCAGTTGGTAGAGCGTCGCCCTTACAAGGCGAATGTCAGCGGTTCGACCCCGTTAGCACCCACCAACAATAACTAACAAATATTGCCTCAATATTCATTAAGAGTGCTAGATTTTTAGCACTCTTTAATTTTGAGATAATGTAAGTTTATATTTTTCTGAAAATATAATTAGCACCAAAAAACTGGAGTGGTAGTTCAGTTGGTTAGAATACCGGCCTGTCACGCCGGGGGTCGCGGGTTCGAGTCCCGTCCACTCCGCCAACACACAAAAAGCGAGCTTAACAGCTCGCTTTTTTGCTTCTGCAATGACCTTTTCAATTTATCAGAACTTATCCCATTGCACATCATCAATTAACTTAGTCTACTGGTAGTTGACGGCTGTTTGTGTGCACAATTGTTATATAATAGTCGTCGATAACTGTGGCTTGCGCTATTAGTTGCTCATTAAATTCTGCTTAAGATTTTAGAAAGTAAAGTTATGTTAGATTCGATTCGTCATCACACTCAAGGCTGGATAGCGAAAGCTATTTTGGCTTTAATTACAATTCCATTTGCATTGTTCGGCATTGATTCTTACTTTAACGATGCAGGTAGTAATGTTGCAATTGCTAAAGTAAATGGAGATAAAATATCCATTCAAGAATACGGTAATGCCATTGAAAATGTGCGTAATCGTTTGCAGTCGGAAGGGCAAAAAGTAGATGCAGCAATGCTAGAAAGCCCTGAGTTAAAGCAATCCGTACTGGATGGTTTAATTACACGCCGTTTGGTAAATGAAGAAATTCAAAAAGCCAATTTTAAGATTAGTGATGAACAACTGAGTACTTATATCTTGGGCATGCCAGAGTTTCAGCAAGATGGTAAATTCTCAGAAGATATTTATCAAAAAACACTCGCGCAAAATAAATTGTCGGTTAGTAAGTTTGAGAATGACAGACGTAATGAGTTACTAAACCAACAAGCACGTGAGGGTTTAAGTCAGCTAGTATCAGTGCCAAAAGGTGTTGCTGAGCATGCGCTGAAATTTGCTTATCAACAACGTGAAGTAAGTTTTGCAGAAATTAAAACCGCGGAATTTATTTCAAAAACCAATGTGACACCAGAGCAAGTTAGAGCATATTACGACTTGCATAAAGATAAATTTAAAGTACCAGCACAAGTTAAATTAGAGTTTGCTTTGTTATCTGCAGCTGGTTTAGTGTCTCAGGTACAAGTGACCGATGCTGAGGTCAAGCAGTTTTATGATGAAAATGTGTCTAAATTTCAGGGGGATGAGCAGCGCCAAGCAAGTCATATTTTGATTGGATTTGGTGCGTCTACAACGCCTGAAGAAAAAGCGACTGCTAAAAACAAGGCGACTGATATTTTAATGCAACTGAAAAAAGACCCGACGCGTTTTGAAGAGCTGGCTTTTAAAAATTCGCAAGATCCTGGTTCTGCAAGTAAAGGTGGCGATTTAGGTAGTTTTGGGCGCGGTGCAATGGTTAAGCCGTTTGAGGATGCTGTATTTGCAATGAAAGTTGATCAAGTGAGTGATTTGGTCGAGTCGGAGTTTGGTTACCACATTATCAAATTAAACGGCATTACAGGCCAATCGTCTTCTTTCGATAGTATGAAGCCGCAGATCAAAGGTGAGTTGATTTTTCAAAAAGCGCAAGTGAAATACGCTGAGTTAGCAGATGACTTTAGTAATACAGTTTACGAGCAATCGGGTAGCTTAAAGCCAGTAGCTGAAAAGTTTGCTTTGCAAGTGCAAACAAGCCCGTGGATGAGTCGTGAAGATGGTGCTAAGTTTTTCAAAAATGATAAATTAATGAGCTTGGTGTTTTCTGATGAAGTACTAAAAGAAAAGCGTAACTCAGAAGCGGTGGAAGTATCACCCAACAATTTAGTTTCTGCACGCGTACTAGAATACAAGCCTACAGCACCGCGTAGTTTTGACGAAGTAAAAGGCGGTATTGAGGCTGTATTAAAGCTTGAACAGGCCTCTAAAATGGCAACGGGAAAAGGTTTAGCTACATTAGCTACACTTAAGTCTAGCAGTGTTGCGTCTGATTTAGATTGGATTACACCGGTGACTGTTGATCGTAAAAACGCGCAAGGCTTAACTGACCTTGTGATGAAGCAGGCATTTAAAATTGACGCCAGCAAATTACCTGCTTACGCAGGTTATATGGACGGCAATAATGCTTACACAATTGTGCAAGTAAGTCGTGTTGATAACACGTTGAACCCTGAAGTAAAACAAACCGCTGATGCAGAGTATCAGGCTGCAGTTGCTGCAGAATATATGAGCGCCTACGGTAAGTCGCTAAAAGCAAAAAGTGATGTCGTGGTGAACCGCAAGCTGCTGCAAACTAATTTAGATAATTAACACGGATATTATTTTTAAAATAAAAAAAGCCGATATGCAAATATCGGCTTTTTTGTATTGATTTTTTAGTTAATCAATCTGGCCCGCCGCCGTGATGTTCATGCCACCATCCACATAAGTAATTTCGCCAGTAATGCCGGATGCTAAATCACTGCACAAAAATGCAGCAGTGTTACCGACTTCTTCGATAGTAACATTGCGACGTAACGCGGCATGCCGCTCATTAAAGCCGATCATCTTGTCAAAATCGGCAATACCAGAGGCAGCCAGCGTTTTGATAGGGCCCGCAGACACTGCGTTGACGCGGATACCACGTGGACCTAGGCTTTGTGCTAAATAACGCACGTTGGCTTCTAAACTGGCTTTAGCGACGCCCATGACGTTGTAGTTAGGCATGGTGCGTTCTGCACCTAAGTAGCTCAATGTCAGTAAACTGCCATTACGGCCTTGCATCATCGGGTAAGCAGCTTTAGCTAGGGCAGAGAAGCTGTATGAGCTGATGTCATGGGCGATACGGAAATACTCACGATTCACAGCATCTAAATAGTCGCCATCTAATGCCACTTTTGGTACAAAAGCTAATGAGTGTACAACACCGTCTACGCCATCCCAATGTTTGGCAAGTGCTGGAAAGAGCGCATCAATTTGTGCATCTTCAGCGACATCGCATGGCAACACGATTTTAGAATCAAAATCGGCAGCTAAACCCGCTACGCGATCTGCATGTTTTTCTAATTGATAAGTAAAAGCGAGCTCTGCACCTTCGCGCTTCATGGCAGCGGCAATGCCATAAGCAATTGAACGATTACTAAGTAAACCTGCGATTAATACTTTTTTTCCGGCTAAAAATCCCATAACGAATCCTGTTAATTGATGTTATTGCTTTAATAACGATTAAGCAATTTTAGTATTATTTATTATTCGACCTAGGGTCTAGCGCGTCGCGCAGACCTTCCCCTAGCAAATTATACCCTAACACCGTTATTAAGATGGCAAGTCCAGGGAACAGTGATAACCACCATGCGAACTGAATATACTCTTTACCATCGGTGAGGATATTGCCCCACGAAGCTTGCGGCGCTTGTACGCCAAGCCCTAGAAAACTCAAACCAGATTCCATTAATACGGCACCCGCAACGCCTAATACGGCGCTCACAATAATGGGCGTTAAGCTATTAGGCAGTAAATGGGTAAAGATAAGCCGCGCATCTTTTGCGCCTAATGTACGTGACGCCAGCACAAATTCGCGTCCACTTAAGCTTAAAAATTCAGCACGCACCAAACGTGTAACTCCCATCCAAGAGGTCAGGCCAATCACAATCATGATGTTCCAGATGGATGGCGTTAAAAAAGCGATAACGGCTAATATTAAGAAGAAACTGGGGATGGATAACATGACATCGACCAATCGCATGATTAGGGTATCTACCCAGCCACGGTAATAACCTGAAATGGCACCTAAAACGATACCAATAGCAGTGGCGATACCTACCGCCACTAAGCCTACCAATAGCGATATACGACCGCCGTGCAGCATACGACTGAGTACATCACGTCCAAGGCCGTCTGTGCCCATCCAGTGTTGCCACGATGGGGCAAGCAAAATGGCTTTAACGTCGATGTCATTTGGGTCGTAAGGCGAAATAAAAGGTGCAAGCATTGCCAGAATAAAAACGCTGACGATGATGATAAAGCCAACCATAGCCAGCGGGTTTGATAATGCTTTTTTAAATAGTGCTTTATTCATAAGCTTTAATTTCTAACAACACCGCGCCTTACACGTGGGTCAGCCCATGCATAAGCCAAATCAGCAAGTAAATTACCAATTAATGTAAGCGTTGAGCCAATAGTAAGTATGCCCATAATCACCGGAAAATCGCGCATTAACACACTATCAAAAAACAATTTGCCCATGCCAGGAATGGCGAAAATGGTTTCTGCAATGACTGAGCCGCCAATTAAGCCTGGAATAGATAAGCCGACAATAGTGATAAGTGGCAATAATGCGTTGCGTAGGGCGTGTGTATAGACTACTTTGTGTTCACTTAAGCCTTTAGCGCGCGCGGTGGTGATGTAATCCTGATGAAATACATCTAGCATGCCATTTTTTACAAACAGCGTAATACCCGCCAAACCAGTGACAGAGGGAATGATGACAGGCAGAATAAGATGACTAATACTATCTTTAATTTTCGCCCATGTGTCTAATGATTCATAGTTAATGCTGTGTAAACCAGAAATAGGTAACCAGTTATTCATCACGCCCAGCCAGTACATGAGCAACAGTGAAAGCCAAAAACCTGGGATAGAAAAGCCAATAAAATTAAATAGCGTAATCGATTTATCTTGCCACTGGGTATATTTACGCGCGGCAATTATGCCTAGTGGTATCGCCAGACTTAACGTGATAATTAAGCCTAAAATATTAATCATTAAGGTAATTGGCAGTGCTTCTTGAATCATGCCTTTGGTCACGTTGCCATCTTTGTCTGTCGTTTGCCAAAACACAGGTTTTTGATGTGAAGCGAATGAATTGCCGAAATCCAATGTGCCCATACGCTTAAGCCACAAGCCGTATTGCACAATCACAGGCTTATCTAAATTGTATAGCTCACGTAATTTTTGGCGTGATTCTTCCGATGCTTTTGGATTAAATGCAGCTTCATTGTTTGTAATGTCGCCAGGCGCTAAGTGCATGATAAAGAACGAAATAAGGCTAATACCTATCAGCAAAGGTATCATCCACAGTACGCGTTTAACTAAATATTTCAGCATAAATTTTTTGCTTACCTGTTACTTTTCAGCGATTTCATTGCGCCCAGTTTCTGCGCGTCTTAATTGTTCTGGAATATACCATTCATGCGAATTGTAACCGATGCCTGCTGGCGGCGCAGGTGAGTCAATTCCTTTAACACGTTTATGGATGGCAGTAAGCCCATAGCCCGCAGACAAATACACAATAGGGCTGTCTTCTAACAACACTTTTGCAAACTCATGATAAATTTTCATGCGCTTATCAGGGTTAAGTTCTAGGCGCCCTTGCTCTAATAAAGCGTCAATCTGAGGATTATTGTAATTAATAAAATTGAATTGGCCAGGCTGGTTTTGGCTGGAGTGCCAAATACTAAACTGATCAGGATCTAAGCCTAAACCCCAGCCCAGCACCACTACATCAAAATCACCAGTTTTAATAAAACGGCTAATAAAGCTTGCCCATTCAATTGCACGAATTTGTACGTCTATACCCACATCTTTTAACCTGCGCTGGATTAAAACAGCTGACTTTTCGCGCTCTTTGTTTTGATTAGTAATAATTTCAAATGCAAACGGCTTGCCGTCACGCTCTACAATACCGTCACCATCTGAATCTGCAAAACCAGCTTCTTTCAACAAAGCCTTTGCTTTTTCAACATCATATGGGTAAGGCTTAAGCTCAGGGTTGCTCCAACGTGTGCCTGGCTTATAAGGCGAGGCGATATTAATACCTAAACCTAAATAAACGCCATCAATAATCTCTTGCTTATCAATCGCATAGTTAATCGCTTTGCGCACGCGGATGTCGTCAAACGGCTTATGTTTTAGATTAAAGCCCAAGTAAGTGTAGCTATTACCTAGCTCTTTATATAAAGCGAGTTTTTTTTGCAGTTCAGGGCGAGCGGGAATAATACGTGAATACTTAATAGGGTCTAAACCCATGCTATCAATATTGTCAGCCATTAACTCTAAAAACTGGGCTGAATTATCTGGAATGATGCGTGTGATTAATTTATCTATATTGGCTGGACCTAATACAGATTTTGGATTGCGCGATAATTTGAGATTTTCACCATGCGTCCAGCTATCTAGTTTGTAGTAGTGGCTACCAACAGGATTGCGTGCAAAAGCGGTGGTATGAATATCTTGTTTTTCTAATAAATGCTTTGGTAACACTTGCAACCCAGACCAAGAATCTAGGGCAGGCGCATAGGCTTTGTCGTAAGTGACGCTGAAAGTGTTTGAGTCTGGTGCTTCAGCTTTTTTTACTAATTGATAATCAGATGCGTAAGGGCTACGCGTATTTTCATCTGTCACTAATTTCCAAGTAAAGAGTACATCTTCACTGGTAAGAGGTTTGCCATCTGCCCATTTAAGGTTAGGTTTTAGCTTAAAAGTGATGGTTTTTTGGTCGGATGAAATCAACCAGCTTTCGGCCAATTCGCCTTCTATATCCAGATTTTTGTCATACTTAAGTAGCTTGTTAAATATATTGCCAGATATAGCAGCAGCAGCAGATTCGCCTGCCACCATATAGATTAAGCCTGATGGTTCACCAATTGTTGCATCAATAAGCGTACCGCCTGATTCAACTGGAAAAGTTTTTGTATAGCCAGTTGTGTCCTGATTAGGTTTTCCGCAGGATGTCATAGAAATGACACAACAAACGCTTAAACAAGATTTTAGTAAAGATGCATTCAATTTATTCATTATTCTATAAAGTTTACTAGTGACTCATTCTGAATGACAAGTGATGACATAAATCAATGTTTGATGATTGGTCGTGCTAATTTAGATTTTTACAGTAATTCACTTATCTGATACGAATACTAGAGCGGACCTTAATATTTCTTGATTTCGATTTTTTACTTTTTACTCGATGTTTAAGCGATACCTTTTTTGTGCTGGAGCGATTACTTTTGTTAACTGCAACATTGGTAGTGTTTAACTTAATTGTTTGGCCTACTTTTAATTTACTGCTTTTTAAGCGATTAATTTTCATGAGTGCTTTACTGTCAGTGCCGTATTTATCTGCAAGCGCATGTAGAGTGTCACCACGTTTAACTTTGTGTATGAGAGGTGACGATAATTTAGGTTCACCTTCATACATATTGTTTTTTTCTAACGCTGTAACGTTAATTGCTTGTTCAGAATCCAAATCATTTTCTGTTTGGTCGGTCTGCAAGGCGGGTACAAGCATCGGCTGAGCAGTGCGCATTTTTTTTGCCGATGTTAAGCCATTTACGCTACGTAATTGTGCAACATTAATACCAAATTTTTGTGCAATATTATCCATACGCTCACCACGCTTGGCATTGTATGTTTGCCAATTGGTCAGTGGTTTGTCATAGTTGGCTAGATTGGTTGCAAAACGCTCAGCCGCCCACACAGGTAATAATAATTGATGCTTATCATTTGTGGCCGTAATCACAGGGCGGTTATAGCTTGGGTTAAGTGAGCAAAACTCTTCCAAAGAAATTTCAGCTAATTCTGCAGCAAGTTTTGCATCAATTTGTTTTGGTGTGGTGACACGTGCAAAATAGGGGCGGTTTGGAATTGAATTGATTTTTAAACCGAAACGCTCAGGATTGGTAACAATATTTTTGATGGCCTGTAGTTTGGGCACATAATTTCTAGTTTCAGGCGGCAAACTCAGGCTTTCATAATCAGTTGGTAAACCCTGGCGGCGGTTTTTATTAATTGCGCGTTGCACCGTGCCTTCACCAGCGTTATAGGCAGCAAGCGCTAAATCCCAAGTGCCAAACATACCATGTAGCTTTTGCAGATAAGTGAGCGCTGCATTAGTGGCAGCAGTAACATCACGTCGATTATCTACCCACCAGTTTTGCTGTAAACCAAAACTTTTGCCAGTAGAAGGAATAAATTGCCAAATACCCGATGCTGCACTGCGTGAATAGGCTTGTGGGTTAAAAGCACTTTCAATCATTGGCAAAAGCGCAATTTCGGTTGGCATGCCACGCTTTTCAACTTCTTCTACAATGTGAAATAAATATTTTTGACTGCGTTCAAGCATACGCCGCATGTAATCTGGACGAGATGCGTACCAGGTTTCGTGATTGGTTGTATATTGTGATTTAATATTGGGTATGGCATAACCCGTTTTGATACGTGACCATAAATCAATATCAGATTCACCATCAATCATTTCATCTTGTTGATAGCTGAGTTGATTGGGTTCTTGTGTTTCAATATCAGATAAAAAATCTTGTACAGGGTCACCAACTAAATCACTATCAACAGATTCAGTAATTACTTCAATTTCAACACCTGACACATTAGTATCTGCGATTGTTTGTTGTGAAAGAGTAAGCCCGCAACAAAGCATGCATATACTCAAGCAGGTAGTTAATCTAAAAGCTTGTTTAAAATATTGTGTGGCGCTTGAATGCATTGATGCTGATTATCCCTAATGTTTGGTAGGTGGGTTTATTGCGCTAATAAACGTCATAAACTGTTTTGCATAGTAGCGATGGCTAAAACATTAGTCAAGTAAAAGTTTTACTTGACTAATAATAGGTATGTTCATGATTAATAATGATTTCTTAATGCTCTAATTGCAGTAAAAACTGATAATTCCTGATTATTTACAGCTTGCGAATTTTGCCAAATTTCAGCTTGGCTGCAGCGCAAAAAAGGATTCGTACTGAGCTCTAATTCAATCGTTGTGGGCAGACTGGGCAAACCTTGTTCGCGCAACTGCTGCACTTGTCGTTGCCGATTAATCAACATTTGATTATTGGGTTCTAAAGACATGGCAAAAGCAATATTTTTGGTGGTGTATTCATGTGTACAAAATACTTTTGTAGCAGAATTTAACCATTTTAAGCGGTTAAGTGAATGCAGCATTTGTGCTGGAGTGCCTTCAAATAAACGCCCGCAACCCGCGCCAAATAAAGTGTCTCCACAAAACAAGTAGTCATGATTATAAAAGGCAATATGACCTAATGTATGACCTGGTAACCACATAACATGCAATTGAAGTTCTATTTCTGGCAAATCAACTAAATTCCCCTCGCCAACAGCAATATGTTTGAATGCAAATGACTCATATTGTGGCGCATAAACGGGTGCGCTTTGATAATCGAGTAATTGCTGCACACCGCCAATATGGTCGTTGTGATGATGTGTAATAAGCATAGCGCTTAAACTTAACCGATTTTTTTGTAGAAAATCGATAACAGGAAATGCATCGCCAGGGTCAATCACGACTGCATGCTTTTCGTTATGCAAAAGCCATATATAATTGTCTTCAAATGCGGGAATAGGAATGATGTGCAGCATGTTTTGTTGATGTGTTAGCGCGATTAAAACTAAATCTCAATATTTAAGTGTGATAATCAATTTTGTCACACATTAATGCAACAATACAACTAATGAAATTAACGCAGCAAAATAGTTGGTTAACCACAATATTGGGTCAATATTTACTGCAAAAAGAGCAGCAAATGTATGATGCGGCTGTGGGCGATATTTTTGGTTTCAACGCAGTTCAGCTTGGCTTATCACAAATGGATACGCTGAAAAATTCACGCATACCGCATATTTTACATGTGGGTAATAATGCAGGCGAGGTATTGTGTGAAAGCGATTATTTGCCTTTTAGTGAAAGTTGTATTGATTTAATTTGCCTGCCGCATGTGTTGGAGTTTAGTGAAAACCCGCATCAAACTTTGCGTGAGGCAGAGCGTATCTTGGTGCCAGAAGGACATTTGATTCTAACTGGTTTTAATCCTATCAGCGCTTGGGGCATCAAACAAATGTTAAGACGGGATAAAAAGTTAGATAAAAGTTATCCATGGCATGGACATTTTTTTACCTTATCGCGCATTAAAGATTGGCTGGCCTTATTGGGTTTAGAATACGTCAGTGGGCAAATGCATTGTTACGAGCCGCCAATTAATAATCAACAATGGCTGAATCGTTTTGCATGGATGGATAAGTTAGGCAGCCGCTGGTGGCCTATGATGGGTGGTGTTTATTTTATTGTGGCCAAGAAACGCGTAGTAAATATGCATTTACTTAAACCCAATTGGAAGAAAAATTCGTTAAAATCGCGCTTGGCGGTCACAAGTCCACAAAAAACTAAGCCAAACCAGCAACAAAAAATTAAACAACAAAAAACAGAAAAGAAATAGTCTTGAGCGCTATAAAATAAAAATCATGTCAAATTTAGTCGAAATATATGCAGACGGCGCCTGTAAAGGTAATCCTGGTCCTGGTGGTTGGGGTGCTTGGTTAACCTATGAGGGCAAAGAAAAAACCTTGAGCGGTGGCGAGCCGCTGACGACCAATAACCGTATGGAACTCACAGCAGTGATTCGCGCATTAGAAGCATTAAAAAAACCTTGTACGGTAAAAATATACACCGATTCATCCTATGTGCAAAAAGGCATATCTGAATGGATTGTTGGCTGGAAAGCGCGCAATTGGCGTACCGCGGATAAAAAACCCGTTAAAAATGAAGACTTATGGAAAATGTTAGATAACCTTGCCAAGCAGCATCAAATTGAGTGGATCTGGGTAAAAGGCCACGCTGGTAATGCGGGTAATGAACGGGCTGATGCATTGGCCAATGAAGGCGTTACAGCTTTTTTAGTCTAAATAATGGGTTAAGTATGCGTCAAATATTCCTAGATACCGAAACCACAGGGCTTTATCCCGCGCAAGGGCATCGCATTATCGAAATTGCTGCGGTTGAGATGATTAATCGCCGCCCAACCAATAATCACTTTCATGTCTATTTAAATCCGCAGCGCGAAATAGACGCTGCCGCGCAAGAAGTACATGGCATCTCACTCGAATTTCTGCAAGATAAGCCTTTATTCGCTGCAATTGCTCAAGAAATGATTGCATTTGTAAGTGGCGCTGAATTGATTATTCACAATGCGCCATTTGATGTGGGCTTTTTAAATAGTGAGCTTGGCCATATCGGGCTACAGCCAATAGAAACATTTTGCGATAAAATTACTGATACCCTTAGAATGGCGAAAGATTCACGACCTGGGCAGCGTAATAACTTAGATGCCTTGTGCCGTCACTTTGGTATTGATAACTCAAGGCGTACTTTGCATGGTGCACTTTTGGATGCAGAGTTATTAGCCGATGTTTACATGGCAATGACGCGCGGGCAAGATAGCTTGATGATGGATTTAGGGCAATCCCAACCCATTATGCACGTGAATATGCATAAGGGTGAGCTGAGTAGGTTAAAAGTTTTAAAAGCAGATGAATTTGAATTAACGGCACACCAAGAATACTTAAATAGCCTTGCTAAATCGGGCGCAAAGCCTTGGTAGCGTTGCCAAGTTCATACTAAAAGTTAATAAAAAAATAGCAGTCATTTAATATAGGTTTTAATCAAATGAAAAATTGCATCATTGTCACAGGCGGCGCAGGTTTTATTGGCAGTAATTTCGTTTTAAATTGGGTAAAAGGCGGCTTTGGTGACTGCGTTACTTTAGATAAGCTGACTTATGCAGGTAATCTAGCTAATTTGGCTGATATTCAAGAGCATGCAGAGCATGTGTTTGTGCATGGCGATATTGGCGATAGAACAATTGTTGACGCTTTGCTCAAGCAGTATCAGCCGCGTGCAATTGTGAATTTTGCAGCTGAAAGCCATGTAGACCGCTCTATTCATGCGCCTGGCGAGTTTATTCAAACCAATATTGTAGGCACATTCAATCTGCTAGAAGCAGCGCGTGCTTACTGGAACGATTTGCATGAAACCGATAAAACACATTTTAGATTTTTGCATGTATCAACCGATGAAGTGTACGGCTCATTAAGCGCCACAGACCCTGCGTTTAAAGAAACCAATCCTTATGAGCCTAACAGCCCATATTCAGCTTCAAAAGCCGCTTCTGACCATTTGGTGCGCGCGTATCATCATACTTACGGCATGCCAATGCTGACCACTAATTGCTCTAACAATTATGGCCCGTATCACTTTCCTGAGAAGTTGATTCCGTTAGTGATTCATCATGCCTTAAATGGTAAGCCATTACCTATTTATGGCAATGGTAGCAATGTACGCGATTGGTTGTATGTAGAAGATCACTGCAGCGCGATTCGCCGTGTGTTAGAGGCTGGCAAAGTGGGCGAAACGTACAATATTGGCGGTTGGAATGAGAAAACCAATTTAGAAGTCGTGTATACCTTATGCGATATTTTAGATAAACAAAAACCAAAACAATCGGGCAGCTATCGCGATCAGATCACTTACGTGACCGATAGGCCCGGCCATGACCAACGTTACGCGATTGATGCCACTAAAATTGAACGCGAACTTGGCTGGAAACCGGCTGAAACATTTGAAACGGGCATTCAAAAAACAGTCGCATGGTATTTGACTAACCAAGAATGGGTGGATAACGTGACCAGTGGCGAATATAAAAACTGGGTTAATCAAAATTACAAAGAACGTGGTGAGGAGTTAGCATAATGGTAACCAAAAATAACACCATGAAAGGTATTGTTTTAGCAGGTGGCTCGGGCACTCGCCTGTATCCAGTCACACAGGTGGTTTCTAAGCAGCTTTTACCTGTTTATGACAAGCCGATGATTTACTATCCACTATCTGCATTGATGCTGGCAGGTATTCGCGAAGTATTGATCATATCTACGCCACAAGATACGCCGCGCTTTAAAGAATTGCTGGGCGATGGTACGCAATGGGGTATGGATATTCAGTACGCCGTACAGCCTTCACCTGATGGCTTGGCTCAGGCATTTATTATCGGTGAACAATTTATTGGTAACGACCCATGTGCCTTGGTGCTAGGCGATAATATTTTTTATGGTCATGAACTGGCATTAATGGCGCAAGCGGCAGCCAAGCGCAGTAAAGGTGCCACCGTATTTGCTTATCCAGTGCATGATCCTGAACGTTACGGCGTAGTTGAATTTAATAAAGACGGTAAAGCTATTAGTTTAGAAGAAAAACCAACACAGCCTAAATCGCGCTATGCGGTAACAGGCTTGTACTTTTACGATAATCGCGTAGTGGAAATCGCTAAAAATATGAAACCATCAGCACGTGGCGAATTAGAAATCACCGACGTGAACCGCCAATATTTAGAGTGGGATGATTTGCAAGTAGAGGTGATGGGGCGTGGCATGGCTTGGCTGGATACGGGTACGCATGATTCATTAATCGAAGCGGGATCATTTATACAAACCATTGAGAAACGCCAAGGCTTGAAAATTGCATGTCCGGAAGAAATTGCCTATCGCATGGGCTTTATCGACGCAGCACAGTTACAGATAATGGCTGATAAGTATGCCAAAAATGGTTATGGCCAATACCTTAAACAAGTATTAACAGAACGAGTATTTTAATGCAGGTAGTTAAAACCAGTATCCCAGATGTGATTATTTTTGAGCCCAAAGTGTTTGGCGATGATAGAGGCTTTTTTTATGAAAGCTTCAATGCCAAAATGTTTGAGCAAGCAACTGCTTTGAACCCACACTTTGTGCAAGATAATCACTCAAAGTCTGCAAAAAACGTACTGCGCGGCTTGCATTATCAAATTGAGCAATCGCAAGGTAAACTAGTGCGCGTTACGCAAGGTGAAGTATTTGATGTTGCGGTTGACTTGCGTGTTTCTTCACCTACATTTGGCAAGTGGGAATCGACGATTTTATCGGCTGAAAATAAACGTCAAATGTGGATTCCGCCAGGTTTTGCACATGGTTTTTTGGTTTTATCAGACACAGCAGAATTTTTATATAAAACAACAGACTTTTATGCGCCACAACATGAATGCTGCTTAAAGTGGGATGACCCAACGGTGGCGATTGAATGGCCTACACAAGCGAGTCCATTATTATCTGCAAAAGATAGTATGGGTTTAAGTTTGCAAGATGCGAAAAAGTTTGTTTAGACTCTCTTACTTAACACCATAAATTCAGTGAAAAAAATTCTATTAACAGGTGTCAATGGTCAAGTTGGCCATGCATTACAAAAAAAACTCTTTAATTATCAGTTGGTTGCCTTAAGTCGTGAACAGTTAGATTTAACCGACAAAGATGCGATTCGGCATATTGTGCAAACAATTCAGCCTGACTTAATCATTAATCCGGCCGCATATACAGCAGTAGATAAAGCTGAATCAGAGCCTGAGTTAGCGTATGCCATCAATGCAACTGCACCGCAAATTTTGGCTGAAGAAGCCGCAAAATTGAACGCTGCGCTGATTCATTTTTCAACTGATTATGTCTATGACGGTTCAAAAATAGCGGATTATTTAGAAACGGATGCTGTGAACCCGTTAAGTGTTTATGGCAAAAGTAAACTGGCAGGTGAAGAAGCTATTCGTGCAGTTGGCTTACCACATCTGATTTTGCGTACCAGTTGGGTGTATGGTGCTTATGGTAAGAATTTTTTAAAAACCATTATTCGTTTGGCTAGCGAGCGTGATAGCTTGCGCATCGTTGCAGATCAGTTTGGCGCACCAACCAGTGCTGAAAGCATTGCCGACGCTGTGATGGAATTATTGAGCGTTTGGCAGCCGCAACAGGCCAATCAAACGGGTGTTTATCATTTCACTAATCAAGGTAAAACTTCTTGGCATGGGTTTAGTTGTGCAATCGTTAGCGAATATAACCGTTTGGCTAGGATTAAAAATATACCTCAGCTTAAAGCCCTAGTGGAAAATATTGCGGCGATTACAACTGCTGATTACCCAACACCAGCAGCGCGTCCTGCCAATTCAACGTTAAGCAATCGCAAGCTTAAACAAACATTTGATGTGATGCTACCAAGCTGGGAGCAGGGTTTGCAGCAAGTCATGCAGTCGCTAGATTAACGTTTAATAAAAACAGTTTTTTTGGGTAAAAATAAGCGTTAAGTTAGTGCGTCTGCCCAGCTATTCGGCGTTTCATACAGCCGCACACGTTCTAATTTAAGATGATTGCCGTAAGTATCTTTATACTGATTGCGTAATATCTTAAATGCTTCAGCGGCCATGTTCTCTGCAGTTGGCACAGTGGGGAATATCACCGTTTTGTGATTCGGTAGTGAGTTTAGAAAATCCAGAACGACTTTGTCATCAAAATAAACTAAAAACGCATGATCCCAAAGGTCAACAACACTTTCGCGCGCGATGCGTTTTACATCCGAAAAATCCATCACCATGCCAGTTTCTGATACATTGTTTTGGGTAATGATATCGCCTGAAAGAGTGATTTCCAGCGTATAGCGATGGCCATGCAAATTGCGGCATTGGCTTTTATGAGAGGGAATACGATGACCAGCATCGAACTCTAAACGGGTAGTAATTTGCATGGCTAGATTATAACATTACGTTGCTGGATGCTGTTTTGCCCAGATTAAAAAGTCCTCAAAAGGCATGGGTTTAGCAAAAAAATAACCTTGGCATTTGTGGATTTTCATTCTTTTAATTAACTCTAGGCAGTCTTCGTCTTCGACGCCTTCAGCCAACACCTCTTTACCTAAGGTATAAGCTAAAGCGGCAATCGAGCTGACAATGTCAAAATCTAATCTGGAATGTTTAATATCGCGCACAAATGATTGGTCAATTTTAATTAAATCAATCGGCATGGTGCGCAAACGTGATAAGGATGAAAATCCAGTACCAAAATCATCCAGCGCAAGCCTGAAGCCATTTTCAGACAAAGTTTTAATCACAGATGTTGATGATTCGTTGTACTCTAAAATACCATTTTCGGTAATTTCAAGCACAATATCCTGCGGCTTTATTTTCCATAACGCCATTGATTGCAAGAGTAAGTGCGGCAATTCAATGTCATATAAATCTTCTGCACGCAGGTTAATGGTTAAATAAATGGGCAATTGGTGGTCGTTAATTAACTCGCTTGCATAGCGGCAAGCAGAGTTAATGAGCCAGCGTGTAAACAGCTTACCTTTGCCTACTTTATTCAAAATTTCTATCGTCACACTAGGATAAATATTTTGACCAGCATCATCTGACCAGCGTAATAATAGTTCGGCGCCGGCACAAGTAGATTGTTCAATATTCACAATCGGCTGAAAAAACAGGGTTAAGCTGTCAGTGGAAAATGCTTCTAACACTTTGTTTTCAATGGTATTCTGAAGTTCAAGCTCTTGTTTGATGACATCAGAATACATAATAAAATATTGCTTCTTAGCCACTGCGCTTTCTAATGCCGATTTAGCATTTGCATACAATTCAGTACTATTTGTTGTTACATCTGAACATGCGCCGCCGCAAAAAGGCGTCACTAAAACGGATTCACGACTCAATATCAACATTTCTTCAAAAGAACGACCTAATTTAGCTGCTAACAAATTTAGCTGAATATCGCTCTCAATATGCGGGATAAGTACATCAAATCTCAAATTACCGCTATGAAACAGTTCATAGCTAGGGGAAATGTTTTGTTTGAGTATTTCAGTGATTTTTTGACTTAAGTTAACGGTAATAATGTGTGAATAAACGGGGCTATTTTTTGCAATCATAAATTGAATTGAAAGCAGAGCAACTGTTTGATTTTTAACTAACTTATTTAATTTTTTTTCAAGATATTGATCTATTTGGCTGGCGTTTGGCAGTTGCGTATGGCGGTCAAAATTTAGCACATAACTCAACTGCTGCTGTTGAAATTGTTGCGTTGTTTCGGCAACTAAATCAAATAAAAATAAGTGAAACTTGTTTGAGTAATCGCTACTAAATACCGATTTTGATTCAAAGCAGCGCATTAAATTTAGAACAGTTTGTAAGCGAGCATGGTGCTGAATCGCACTGAGCCATAAAAAAATGAGTTGATTGATATGATTGGTAAACTGGCTCAAGTTAAGGCGTTGTGGCCAGGCAACTAAAGCCTCTTTAAGTGGACTTAACAACACATCAGCATCAATTTTTTCTGTACGCACTTGCTTTTCTAAAAGTGCAATATTGATTGTTAAATTCGCCAATAATCGGTCTTGTTGCAGGCCATAATAGTCAAGTTTATCGCTAATTTCTTGCTCTTGATAACTGATTTCAATTTCTGGAACCTGCATTTCAGCTTCAGCTGGCTGGGTAGATTCAAGTGTTGCGATCATGTAGTGGATGTATTTTTCAGACTACTTCAACAGTTAACTATAGATAAAAATCATTGGGATTAAGCCCGTAGCTATCTGGTGCTAGGCTACGTGTGATTTTATAAGGTTCGCCAGCTGCGGTATTGGGGCTGTTGAGTAAATTTAATATCACAGGAGCGCTATAGCGCACTTTATCTGGATCAAGCAATAACATCAGGCGCGGCAGCAATCGTCTGACCTGATTTTGCTGAATAACCACAGCCACTTCGCCCGTATTTAGCTCGACTAACGAGCTAACAGGGTACATGCCCATAAACTGCACTAATTGGTCGACTAACTCAGTACTAAACTGTTTGCCACTCAGTTGATGTATTTCATCCAGCGCTTGCTGATGAAACACGCCCTTTGCATAACTTTTATGGCTGGTAATCGCGCAGTAGGTATCAATCAATCCAGCCGCCTGCGACATTAAACCAATTTGATTATTTTTAAGTTGATAAGGATAGCCGCTGCCGTCAATACGCTCATGATGCTGTGCGACCAGAAAAATAGCGGTATTTGGAATATTCGGCGTGTTTTCTAAAATTTTAAGGCTTTCATCCACATGTTTTTTGGCATGCTCAAACTCTTCGCGCGTTAACTTGCTGGCTTTCAGTAAAATATCAGATGATATTTTTACTTTCCCTACATCTTGCAATAAACCCGCTAGGCCCAGCTCTTTAATTTGCTTTTTGGATAAAGCCAGAAAATTCCCAAAAGCCATTAGCGTTATTGATACATTAAGTGCATGATTGTATGAGTAGTCATCGGTTTTCTTAAGCTTAGCCAGCCACAATAATGCATCTGGCGTACGCCCGATACTTTCTACCATGCTATCTAAAATTTCACTGACTGCGGTTAAGTCTAAATGCTGTTCATTAGCGACCGATTGAAAAATATCACGTGTGGCAATTTGAGATTGCTCATATACCGGCACGATAATGGCAATTTCGTTTTCAACAGGTGGTTCTTCCTCATAAATCGTCATTTTATAGGCATCATCTTGCTCAACTTTTTTAGTTTTATCGTTGACGGTTTGAGCGGAGTTTTTTAATTTATCGCGCTTGAATAAGCCGCCAATAAACCCACCAACATCACTTACCAACTGCTTAGTGAGAGATTTTTCACCTGCCAAACCTACATTTGATTGAGATGAAGCTGACTCTTGTGTCGTCGCATTGCCGCCATAACTCAGGTTGTAAATCGTACCATCTTGATTAGATGTGGCAGTATTTTTTTGTGACTGATTTTTAAGACCAGTTAAAACATCTAAAAAAGAGAGGTTGCTAGTTTGTTGTTGATTGTTTGTTTGACTATTTGAAGTGTGAACGGTGGATTTCTTTAAACTAGGGTCCTTTAGCTTAACAACTGAGCCTTCGCGTTTAATGGCAAGATTTTGCTTAGCAGTCGAAACAAACTGATCGCCAGCTGATTTTGTGCGATCAACATACACAAAAGTGCAAAGTGAAGTTAAGGTGTCAAAATCTGATTGGTCGTCCAGCAAAAAGCCTTGTAGCATAAATGGCGTGCCAATCCATGGCCTATCCAGCTCGGCAATATACATGCCGAGTGCAAGCCTAGCTATCTCCACTTTCTCTTTTTTTAAATCAATCATTTATTAAATTTTTTAAAGCCGAATGTTTAAATTGATTTATTCATATTGCTGTGTGTTGTGATAATACATCAAACGATAATAAATGATAACGCTATACAAGTGAATACTTGCCTGACAAGGCACAACATTTCTTTACGTTTGGCGAGTGCAAAATTACAGAGGAGATTAAACGCAATATTTGCGCTTATGTAATTGCTATAAAGCTAGTTCAAGCGATAGTTGTTGGTAAAAATCTAAGCGGGTTGTCGATATTTTGCCTGCTTTTACCGCGTTAAGTACGGCGCAATCTGGCTCATGAGAGTGTTTGCAGTTATTGAATCGGCATTTGCCTAAATACGGCCTAAATTCTCTAAACGCTAATTCAACTTGCTCGTTGGATAGATGATTTAAACCAAACTCTTGTAAGCCAGGCGAATCGATCAAGCTGCTGGGTTCAGTAAAACCAAATGCATCTAAATGGTACAAATGCGTGGCGGTAGTGGTGTGTTTGCCGCTATCTAAAACTGTACTAATTTCTTGTGTGCGAACATGCATATTGGGCAATAGGGCATTAATGATGGTGGATTTTCCCATGCCAGATTGGCCGACTAAAACGCTTTGGTGATTGGCTAAATACTGTTTGATGATTTGAATATCTTGTTTTGCTGATAAATGAACGACTTGGTAGCCTAAATCTGCATACAACTGCAATTTGGTTTTTGCGTTATCTACATCGGCTAAGTCGCATTTGTTCAACACAATTAACGGCTGAATATTAGCCGCTTCTGCAGCAATTAAACAACGGTTTAATAATGCCTCATAAAAACTGGGTTGAGTGGCTAATACAATGACAATCTGCGTGACGTTGGAAGCTAAGATTTTGCTTTTGATGGTGTTGCTGCGGTAAAGCAAGCTGGTGCGTGGCAGGCTTGATTCCACAACGCCTTCAGCCTTATCTGTGAGTTTGATATTAACAATATCGCCACATGCTAAATCGTTTTTTTTGCCACGAGTGACACAGCTGATGCGTGTTTTGTCGGCAAGCTCAATGTCGTAACGTTTGCCATAAGAGGCAACAACTAGACCTTGCGGCATTAATGGTTAATTTTCAAGGTTAAAATGAGGTTAAGTTAATGGTCAAA
>JAKFVB010000020.1 GCA_021732405.1 Methylotenera sp. | reverse complement strand
CAACAGATTCAAGAAAGGAGAGTAAAACAAATGACGTAAACCCAATTTAAGCGTTAGAATAAAATACTCAAGGGTGGGTCAATATTCGATGCATTTGCTGGGTCAAATTTAGATGCAATTTAACACATCATTTCTGAATTTCCTTATTTTATGTTCTTTATCTGATATTACTCGTCCATCTGTGACACTTCTCCACCATTCTACTAATTGATTTAAAGACACTTGCTTAGCTACTGCTATGTCTGGATTCGCATCAATTACCCAATTAGTTAATTCGTTATGTATCTGGCTTGAATGTTCTTTAATAAATGTTTGGAATAAAGCGATGAAAGAGTCTGTAAATACATTCCGATTTCTTTGTAAAAAAGCTTGTTCTGTGTTGATTAGTTTCAATAATCTCAATTTCATTAAAATTGTTGATAATCTCAGCTCATTAATTGCCAATTTAGTTAATATTCTATGTAATAATTTTTGTGGATTTGCATTAAAAAGAAATTTACTTTCCTTATATTTGAACCTAGCCTTATTGATTGTGTTTAGAGCCTTGAGCTGGGTACCTTTCAAATGAGTGTATTTAACAAAAGTAACTTTTAATCTAAAGAAATATACCCATTCTAGTGCTTCATAAAGCTCTTTAAGCTGATAGCTAGCTTGATTACCATCAACGCGCTTTTCTTTTTTGTAAAGACTTTGCGGAGAATCGTGAGCATTTAGTATTATTTGACTCAGTTTGAGTTGTAACGCCGTTGCATTGGTTGTTTTGATGTCTTTAATTGCTGTTTTACACTGGCAGCACCAATTATTCCCTATGCTTTTCCATGTCAAAGGTCTATGACAGATATAACAATAGAAGACAAGTTGACAGTGATGTTTTGGACACGCAGTGAACATAGGTAAATTCCACACTACCCATTGCACTGCACATTCATTGATACACTTGGGACAGTAACGAAAGTCTGCACTAGTTAAAACTGTTAAGTTTTTAGACTTTAGTCTTAACAAAAACTGATCCTGTAACCATTTATATTCCGTAAATGCATCAATTGGACCAATTAAATGCTCTAGTTGATAAAATAAATCCTGTGGAGACAATTGTTGCTCGTAAAACTTATTTATGACTGACCGCACGGTTAAAGGAATATCCATCTGATTCAAGTCATAAAACCGATAAATAAATCCAGCTATACTTTCGCCAATTAACATATTTGGCCTAAGCAAATATTGGTGAAAAAGAATCTGATTTGAATTGTTCTTGGTTACAAATTTCATTCTAAACACCTAGCCCAGGTGCAAAAGGTTCACCCCCTCTATCCAATCTCCGGAATGCAAATTTAGGATGAAATGGATTTAATTCACCTTCCGCTTCCCACCAAATTTCCTGCTTGTAAATCATCTCGAAATCATCAGGGCTCACTTCTTCGTATTCAGCCTCCAATGCAAACTTTAACAACTTAGCCATCAACTTCTTGATGTAGGATATCCGTGCATCCGTCGCATAATATAAGCGTATGCTAAACTCATCCCAACCATACTCTCCAGCCACTATACGTACTGGAAAAGTCTGACTTAGCGATAGCAGCATTTGTAAACACTGTTTGCTCAAATCTTCTGTATGTTGGTACTCAAGCGATAAAAATATCGTTTTAGAAAATCGCCGTTTTAATTGATCATTGACGATAAGTAAAGATTTTGTCCGGGGCAAACCTAAAAACACAATTGGAATTTCGAGTGCATCAATTAACTGCTTAAGCCAGTCACTCACTTTAGTTTTCGATCTATCCTGCCCACGGTCATGCAAATGTTGCGCTTCGTCGAATAAAATCATTTCGACACCACATGCTTTCGCAAGTGTTACAAAGGCTGCCGTTCTACGCGTCACGCTTCCTTGATAAGGGAGTGGATGCCCTAAAACTGTCAACATAGTTGAGACTATGCTAGCTTCAGTTACATTTGCCGGTATCGAAACAATCAACACTGGGACGACGTCCCGCTCTGGTAAGGCGTAGCGGGGATATAGCTTTTGAATTAGATGACACAAGCTGGTTTTACCACTGCCACTTTCACCTAAAATCAGTATATTTTCTGCAATGCTTGTTTGACGATATAAACTTAAATTATCTTCAATGACAGAAAATGCTTTCTGAAAAACCTCGAACTGAATGTACTCAGCATTAAACTTTTCTAAGGCATCATAAATGTGTTTGGATATCATTTTGCACCCCCTCTTGCATCCAGCTTAAAGGTAGTGAGTAATGCTGGCATTTGATAGGGCTGATCAATGCTTTGAGGTTTGGGACGTGGTGCCTTAGTTTTTTGTTTCGTATTGTTAGGTTTTATATCCCGACTTTCCAAGAGAGTGCCTTTGGGATTAGTGCTACTGATGCCGCTTAATCTGCCGCCTTTTTTGCGATTTTTTAAATGACGACTGGTCAGCAAGTTTTCGATAGATTTTGATAAATCATAGCGTGCTTGAGTCAACTGCTCTTCGTTTACAGCGGAATTACCTTGTTCACGAAGGTACTTTTGAATTTCATGATTTTGTTGTTCTGTCAGGCCACGTGCATACGCTTGACTTAGAGCTTCTACGGTAATCGGCTCCTCTGAATCAGGCGCCCAAACTTGTATTTCACCTAAATCTTGCGGATCGTACATTACGCGCACTTTGACTCCTTTTCCATGAGCACGTAATACCTGGCCTAGTTTGTCATTAATGTAATGAATGCCATTAACTAAAATACCTTCTCTACTCAATGATCTTGTCTTCACTTGACCGATCCGTTTTTGGAGATCTTGTACGCTCATTGGTAGTTTTAATTCATATGAGCGAAGTCCTTCATGCCATTTAGCCCAAGGGGTCGTATTGATGCCACGATGTTTGGTTTGTGCGTAAATATCGAGCACCCATTTTTCAAACAGATGGGTGAACTCGCCTAAGGTTAATATCGCGTGTTTTTGCGGATCATAATCACCCCGTAGATGCCACTTTGCAAAACTTGCCCCTGGGATTTGGCTTGCAAACGAATAATTAAGTGTTTTTAAATAACGCTCCACAACAGCTTTAAATCGTGGTTCATGTTTTGGGCAAAACTGCATTTGGATCCCCAAATCAAATGCCACACTTTCCAATGCAACACTATGAAACTCTAGCCCGTTGTCTAACACGATCAATATAGGAACGCCATAACACACCCATTCATGCTCAACTTTTAAATTTGGGATAGCTTGATGTATTGGTGTTTTTGGCAGTATGGCATGCCGCAAAGCCCCCATTACAGCTGAAGTAGATGGGTTTTGATAGCTAATGTAATAGCCCAAAATCATCCGACTGTAATGGTCAATCAAGATGGTGACGGTGGGGCGACCTAAGGGTAAGTGAGTGTTTTCATCAATGAGAAATAAGTCGAGTGGCGTATGGTCTATTTCAACGCGCTCTAAGATATGGGTTGTTTCTACATTATTTTTGACGAGCCTAAAGAGTTTTTCCGCTGCTTGCTTACCGATTTTCAGGCTTATTCTTTCAAAAACTTCTATTTTTGAAATCAATCGATATAGTGTGCATCGACTTGGGGCTTTTAATGCTTCATCTGGCGTTAATTTCTTATTTTCTTCTTGAATTCTTCCAAGTAATACCCCTAGTATTGTTTTGATAGTCGTTTGGGGAGATTGTCTAAACAAGCTTTCAATAACTTCAACCAATATACTAATTACCCTATGGTCTATTTTTACTCCTCGCCTTCCACGTCTATCTATTCTTGGAATCAATGATCGCGTTTCCTGCGTAACACAGAATTTTTTATGCCAACGATATACCGTAGTCACATTGGGTGGTTTTTTATCGCTAATTTCGACCGCAATTTTTAAAATGATCGGTTCTAGGTAATCACGCGTGAAATTTGGTGTGCCATATTCATAGATGCTTGTTAAATATTGCTTTCTTCGCTTTACTTGATTAAGAATTTTTTCTGGTAACTCTCTTAACGGTCTAGAGTAAATTTGCTTCATTAATGCACTATTTTGTACGCCTTCAAGACTAGCCTCTATTTTTCCTTGTTTATAGTCATTAAGCAGTTGCTGACGACTCTCAATACTAAACTCGCCCGTTTCCATGCACTCCAATAGCATTTTGTCGTCTGGGGTAATACGCTCAACCTTGTGTGTTTTTCCATGCCAATTAAAAACGGTATTTTTATGCAATCCAAAAGTAAGCATTGTCATTCTCCTTGGTAATGTAAATGGTGGTTTCAGGGGTAATAGGTCTTGTTAGATCGAAAGTAAGCCCGCCCCTGACGAACAGGCTATATACATTTAAATGATGTTTTCCAAGTAATTCGTTTGCGTGCTGTAAGGTGGTTGGAAATTGGTGAATGAGCTGGGATAAGGAATTTTGTATTGCATCTGCTGTTGGCCAAATACGTTGTGCGCCTGCACAGATTTTGCGTAAGTTAGATAATCTAGGCTCTTGCCGTATGACTTTTTCAGTCAACACCAAATAATTAATGCCTGATGCCCTAAAATGTTTTTCGATACAATTTAACTGATGCCGTACTTCTTCACGTGCTAGGCTTGATGTATGTTTTACCTCAATTGTTAATACTTCCCCAGTATCCAGCTCTAATTCAAAATCTGGGGTATAGCGCCTAAGTTTTGCGCCATCAGGATAATATATTGTCGGAGGCTGGTCTCCAAAACAGATAACGCGGTGGGATGCTTCAAACAGAAAAGCAGCTTCGCCCTCTAAAGAACTTTCATGCTTTATCATGCGACCACATTTTCTACTTGGAATTTTCCCGCGCATCACCGTACCTGTTGGCCTTACTACATTTCTAGCAGGCTTATGTGAGTCACCATCTGGCTTGTTTCCTAGCCAATGTCCTTCCCATGAATCTTTAAACATTGTTCGCCTTTCTTTGCTGAAAGTGATGACAACACCATTCCGTTCAACAAAACTATGTTGTTTGAAATTTCTGTTTTTGGGCGTAGTTAAGCCTAATACTGATCTTTATAATCAGCTTAAACAGGGTGTTTATGTATGGGAGGCTTGACGCTTAGGAGTTCTAAGAAGATACTAACGACTCGGGGTCGGGTATCTTTATGATATTCACCAAGCGGGGCAAGCCTTTGGTTTGTCCCGTTTTACATTTTGGCCTCCTCATTTTTTCTGCGTTTTAATTGGCGTGGTACGTCTAATGGCTTTTGAAGTACATCTTTTTTGAAAGCTAGTACTTTACGTAAAAGCTCAATTTCTGCTTTAGTTAAGGCTGGCAAACTTTCTCTAAAGTCACGTATTAGCCAATAAGCATCTTTGGATATTTCATTACTGAAAGCGAATTTACGTTGAGATGCATCTACAACTTCTAATAGTTGAGATGTTTCTTGGGAGGTGAGATTAAACTTTTTGATAAGTTTATTAATAAACTCTTCGGTAGGTGGGCCTTTTTTATCAAGCTCAAGTGCTGAAAGATATCCCTGTTCATACCCCATTATCTTAGCCAACTCTGACTGACGAATGCCATGACGCATCCTTAATTCATGCAAAAATTCAGCAAAAGGGCTCATTGAATATACTTATTGGATAACTTAATAAGTTCTAGCTTAGAGCTTTTAAAAAACTAAGTCAACCAATTGATTACAATACATATTTTGTATTGTAGTTCAATGTTTAAACTACAGCTTAAACATTGAACTGGAGTCTAATTTTAGATTTAAATCTTTAAACTATAGGTTGTGTATATGAATTTTCTAATTATTATTTATAAGTTTCTACTGTTAAAATATTGATTAATCTTAAGCTAATTTGTTAAGCCATGCTTGTAGCGAAAATATATTAGTCCAACCATATTCCATAATGACGAAATAGCGCTACATACTCCTAATATTAGTGCTACAAGTCCAATATATTTATATACATTGTATGTAAAAAACTTAATCCCATCTGAAGGCTGCATTTCGATAGACGGACTTACTAATGTTGCTGCAAACATGAGTATCACAGCCATTACTGTGTATACTAAAATCCTTTTTTCATAAGCCCTATGTTCATTTACGAGTTCATCGTAACTTCTGTCCCATAAGCTTGCAATACTAAATACCACATTTAAAATCCATTCTAAAACTTTCATGACTAACTCCTTTATTTGTTATTAATTGATTAATCCCAAGTACACCAAATCACTTTTCCATTTTTAAGTACAAAATGGCTCTTACAATTTACTTTACGATGCACAGATGGCCTTAGTGTGGGCTGCCTCTTTTTATTTAAACTAACTTGCCACCTAGGTTTGCCTTTAGTATCTAATGTGAGCTGAATTAGATCACCACATTTACATGGACAAAGCATTGCCGCTTGCCAATACACATTATTTTCACCGACTAAATACAGCTCATTTCTCTCATACGTATCAGGCAGGTCCCCACATGGAACGGCTCTATATTCAGTATTATCACTAAATAAATTAGTGATCCACCCAAACACTTTCTTCACTTTATTTTTTATCATTTTGAAGATCCTGCATTCCTAACAAAGGTTGTTGGTCACCCAAGCCAACCCATTTTGAGAATATTTGACACGCATTGCCATCTTCCATATCCATGCTAGCTTCAGGATCACTGATGACTACTCTACGCTGCGCATACTTAGAATTTGGCTCAACTCTGTAAGGATGAATTCTTGCTAAAAACTCATTAAAGGCCATTGATGCTATTTGCATGTTGACTGATATGACCGCGGGCTGATCAACTCGTACACCTCTAATATAGCCTTGTTTAGCACGCTCTTCATATAACGCTGGTGTATGTCTTTTCATCATCGCTGCATCCAAATCTACTGATGTATAAAGACCTCTGCTTAGTAGGCTTGAACCACCTGGTTTAATATAGTTAATTACACCATTAATACTTTCCACGCCACCTTGACCATCAGCATCTATTCTTACACCCATATCGATATAAGGTATCAAGTAATAACTCGCAATTTTATTGAGAATATGTCGGCCATCTACCGAATCCATGCACCCAAATATCACATCACATTGCGACAATTTTTTAATTACATCAATAGTGATTAAATCTGCTTGATATGTATTAACCTGCGTACCTAGATTCATTGCTTTAATAGCTGCCGCAAGCACATCTACCTTGGATGCTTGATTTTCTGCATCTTGCCATGTGCTGTTTAGTATTCGATTTAGATTTTTATGGTCTATTGTTTCAGGGTCTACAATAGTTAATTGTCCAAAATGATTTCTAGCAGACTGCTCAATAGTAATACTGCCAGTTCCTGAGCAACCGACTACGCCAGCATGTAAACGACGTGTTACTGAATAAGTACCATCGCCAAATGTTTGTACGATGCGAACAGCATGTTCGGGCACATCTAGTTTTGTTTCTTCACTAAACCAAAATTTAATATCATCACCTACTGCACGAATACTTCTTAACGGACTACCTAGCCCGTTTGGCCAGATTGAACGTCCAATTAGCTCACCGTCTGGCATCATAATTAAACTTGCCATCGGCTCATCTGTATCTAGCCAGCCATATATGGATTCAAATATCTGTTTATCCGACACGTCATCCGTACCAGAAAATTTCCGATATCCGCCTGGGTGACTATGAACTTTGATAATGCTTAATCCCTCGTTCATTGCTTTTTCTAAGGCATGCACAATCACATCAGCATTCCACGTTACACAGTCTGGTTCGCGAATACGACAAGCCTGGTATGGAATTTCATGCACTTCTTGTACTAATAAAGTGCTTGATGATTTATATGAAGAGCGGCCGCATATTGCTATTGCGACCGCTTCACAGCCATCACCAGGAAATAGATGTTTTTTAATCTGCTCATGTTGCGCAGCTGTCATTGCAACTGATACCTGATGATATTGGCTTATCATTTCAGTAACTCCTGATTTAGCCAATCTGCAACTAAAGTCATATGTGTACTTAAACTGTCTTCGCCTATACGCCAAGCACTTGTTGATGTTCGATGGCGTGACCATTGCTGCCAGTTTTTACCGTCAAATGCTGACAGACTTAATGCACCAATTAACTTGCCATCCGCACGTGACAGTGCTGGATAGAAATAAGCCATATCTATTTGTGTATCAGGATACCCTGGCGATAAGTAGACAAATACACTTGCCTTGTCCACGTTGTAACCTTTGGGTAATGGGAAGCCATGAATTAGTACTCTTCTCACTCCCGCTTCAACTACGCTTTCGTAGGGTAGATTCAAAGACTCCAGATACGTAATGTCATCTTGCATCAGCTCAAAATCATGTCGCATTAAATCGGCCTCGCCTTCAGTCACTTCGTTAGGTATTGTCATAAATCGCTCAACACCTGGCGCTGTAAAATCTACAACTTGATCAAGCTCAATACGAACGACTTGGCCTCTGATTTTTTGCCTTAAAATAAATTGCTCAGGCTTTTTACCATCTAAAGTTAATATTTCTCTACCTGTCATCTTGTGTACTGACACAGTGTATTGAGTTTTATCGATTCTAATCTTGTAATTGCGTCCTATTGGTACTTGTTTGCCTTCTTTTGCATAAATTTCAATACCTATAACTTCAATAGCGTTGTTCATTTCTTTTCCTTTGTAATGCCTTTAAAAGGCGTTTTGTCAGTAGTTTTAACATCCATAAATTGACCTGTTTCTTTATCACGCTTCACCCAATGACCTGAAGTGGTCTGTGTTTGAGAACGATCTTTCACTGCCCCATTACGATGCCCATCACCGCTTGGTGAATTTGTAGCCATAAATACCTTCTTTCTCACTATTGTGATTTAGATTAATAATTGCTAAAATGCAATTGTGGGTACATTATATTTATTGCTAAATAGGCTGTCAATTGCTATTTAGCAATTTTTATTTAAAAAATTAAGGAGACTTGTTTGAATACTGAAAACAAGGGTTTTAACTGCATGGCTTTTTATGAGGGTATAGATACAACTCGTGAAGCAAGAAAATTAAATTGGAAACAAGTTTCAACTGCGACTTCTGTTGGAGCATCTACGCTAACTAGAATGGCGCAAGGCAAACGTCCTGATGCTGACAGTTTGGCATCTTTAGCTGCATGGTCAGGCCTGAATCCTGCTGATTTCGTAGAAATTAATAATAGAGCTTCAAGACCTGAACCTTTAGCTATGATTTCAGCATATCTCAAATCCGATCCAAACTTAACAGCTGAAGGCGCAATTGCATTAGAGACAATGTTAAAAGCTGCGTATAAACAGTTTTCTAAATAGCTATGGCTTTAAGGTATGGATTTAAAAGTGAAGCTAATCAAATTGCTCGGCAAATACGAGCTGAGCTAGGTTTAAAGCATTCCGATCCTCTAAATCCTTTTGAATTGGCTACTTATTTGGAAATAAAGATTATTCCTATAAGCAATTTTCACAAACATGCTCCATCAGCCATCGAGCATTTTCAGACCAAAGGCAGATCTGAGTTTTCAGCCGCAACTATCTTTTTAGGTTCACAGAGACTCATACTTCACAATGACTCTCATACTGCAGGTCGACAATCAAGCAACATTGCCCATGAACTATCACATGGATTACTACAACACCCTAAAACAGCACCATTAAATGATTTAGGTTGTAGGAATTGGGATAAGACTATTGAGTCTGAAGCTGACTGGCTAGCTGCAGCATTATTAATTTCAGAGGAAGCCGCACTTAAACTGGCACGTGAAAACACACCTTTGAGAACTGCTGCAAAAATGTATGGTGTTACGGAGCAAATGATTAGGTTTCGATTAAACGTTACAGGCTCCAAACATAGAGTGCGTAAGGTAGTTGGTGTTGCATAAATCTCTTAATTATTGCTATAGTTACATTTGAGTTACTTTTTAAAATTAAATAAGATTAGTCATACACTTACAACAACAAATTATTAATTTAGTTTAAATAAAAATAAAACTGTAATTTATGGAAGGGAATGATCATGTTAGCTGCTATATCCGACAATCCACGCCCCCTTGAATTAGTAAAGCTTGTATTAACTATGGTCGCTAATGATGGAAACAATATTCCCCCATTACTAAAACAATTTCTTATAGATGTTATTAGTGAAGCTAAAGTATTAACACAAGACCCTTCACAAGCTGCAAATATAAAGAACACCGAAGCTATTCAATTAGCGCTAGAAATGAAGTCTTTGCAAAGCTTGGCTGATACTTTGGTTGGAATTACCACATTTGAAAGCATTCGTCCTCAACTTGCCAACCAAATGCTGATGACTATGGATCGTCATATTGCTCAATAAAACCAATCTTCATCTGCTTGGTGGCCAACTGGATGAAATTGCTGAAACCCCTTATTTTAGCGCCCACCTCAATGAGTATCTCAATCAACTACGGAGAGTAGTTCAGTCTACTATTGATCAATATTCTTCATTGCCTGTAGATGTGTTATCCACACTGACAAACGAAATTGGTTCTATAACAAAATTTTTAGCTGGGAGCACCTCTAAAAGAATTCCCTATGAAATTGTTTATAGCTTAAGACTCGGCTTGAATAGCTGGATAAATAAAGATGCAATCATAACCACTGCAATTTCACCAGACTTTCGCTCTGGCTTTTACTTCCAAGGTGTGAATCAGCAATTTAACATCCTTGCAAAATCATATTTGAATATAGATTTTAATAATGAATTGGTTCAAATTTCTTTGCCACAACTATATCGCCATAGGCCGCTTTATAATATTCCCCTTTTTCATGAACTTGGACACTTTTTAGATATTCATCATCAAATTACTTCATTTACATTAATGCTCGATGAAAATGCAGCTTTGCCAAATATTGATCCAACAAAGTTTAATCCAGTTATATTAAGAGCTATTCAAACCAACTACCGCATGGAATATTTTGCTGATATATATGCAGCTAGTTACATTGGCAAGGCCTATCATAATTTCTTGGAGTCATTTGCTCCGAACCATCCAGCCTGCATGAGTCATCCGGCCACTTCAGATAGACTAGCTCTGATAAATAAATTTCTAAATAGCGAATCAGATGCTTTGATAGACCTTTTTAATAAAGCAATAAAAGGGCTAAATTTACCAGAATTAAAAATAAACTTTATTGAACCGAGTATAGAAGATTGTTTTAATAATTTTAGACCTTACCCTTTAGTTTCTGATGCCGAAGTACATGGCATTTTTAGTGCAGCTTGGATTTACTTAGAAAAAACATTAGCTAAACCAGAAGGGGCTTGGGAGCTTCTTTCGGAAGATAAAGTAGAAAAGATAATAAATAACTTAGTCGAAAAATCTATTAGAAATCGCATGGTCGTTGAAAGGTGGAATAATGGGTCTGATAACACGGAATGAAATTTTAGACTCTCTATCTTCAAACGACCCCGATAGTCTATTTATTGACCCGCTTCTTGAAAACAGTCAAATTGGCAATGTAACTGTGGACTTAAGATTAGGCTATGATTTTATGGTCTCTATATTAACGAGGAAACCCTCTATAGATATTGGTGTTACTGAAAACATTCCTCACCGAGCTATAGGTTCATACTTTCAAGAAACTAGACGTGAGATTGGAGAAAAATTCGTTGTTTATCCCAATCAAGTTGTACTAGCTACTACTATCGAATATGTTTCACTTCCAAAAGAAATTTATGGTGATGTCATATCTAGGAGCAGTTACACTCGGCTAGGCTTACCTATAAACACAATGATCCAACCAGGCTTTAGAGGGTGTGTACCTATTGAGTTATTTAATCACGGTAACAGCCCTGTAGAGCTAGTGGTCGGTTGTAGAATTTGTCAAATTAGATTTTTTAAAATTGAAAACAATGAGACATATCTTCAAGAAGGCAACCCACGAAAATATTTTGGTAATACACGTCCAACAGTTTCAGCGGCAGATTACGATCCTGAGCTAATTAAATTAAACAAGTTACCTAAGTCTTAAAGATACCTGATTTATTATTAGCATTACTAATAAGACAACTTAGAACACCTGCAATTCTCGCCGCAAAATTTAATACTAATATGCTGAAAAATTGCATTATCTGCGAAACTCATTTTGCATTTCAATGAGACAGTTTGCACTTTCTATGAGATTCGACACGGATATTAAATATCCAAATTACCTGCGCGCAATGCATTATTTTCAATAAACGCGCGCCTTGGTTCTACGTTATCGCCCATTAATGTGGTGAAAATTTCATCTGCTGCAATCGCATCATCAATTTGCACTTTTAATAAACGACGCACCGCTGGATCCATGGTGGTTTCCCAAAGCTGCTCAGGGTTCATCTCGCCCAAACCTTTATAGCGCTGAATATTCAGAGTATTTTTTGCTTCTGATAATAACCAATCCAAGGCCTGTTTAAAGGTGCCCACGGTTTGTTCTTTATCATTGCGTTTAATAGTTGCGCCTGCACCAACTAAGCCCTGCAATAGACTGGAAACTTTATTGATTTGTCGGTAATCGCCGCTGCTTAAAAATTCTGCATCTATTACGCAACACTGCAAATTGCCGTGTACGTATTTATTGACTTCTAAGCGATAACTATTCGATTCTGCGTCAAAACCCACAATTACCTCAGAGCCAATTGCACCTAAAATTGGGCGTAATTGTTCTGCTACTTTGTTGGCATTGGCTTCATCACTTAAATTAATATCACCCACGTCTTGAATGGCGCGCAATACGCTTTCATCATAAAGGGCAGCGATGCGGCGAATAACGGCTTCAGTTAATACCATTTGCTTGGCAATTTCGGTTAATGGTTCGCCGGTTAATACACCTGCGCTAGTTTTAGTATCTAACTCCGCACCTTTTAAGGCTGAGTTTAATAAATAAATATCCAGCTCTTGCTGGTCTTTTAGATAGCGCTCGTCTTTACCTTGTTTCACTTTATACAAAGGCGGTTGCGCAATATAAATATGGCCACGCTCAACCAGTTCCGTCATTTGACGGTAGAAAAATGTCAGCAATAAAGTACGAATATGCGCACCATCCACGTCGGCATCCGTCATGATGATAATACGATGGTAGCGTAGTTTTTCGACATTAAAATCGGCTTTACCAATGCTAGTGCCTAGCGCGGTAATTAAAGTCGCGATTTCTTGCGAGCCTAGTAATTTATCAAAACGCGCTTTTTCTACGTTTAAAATCTTACCCTTTAGCGGCAAAATCGCTTGGTTTTTACGGTCACGGCCTTGCTTGGCTGAACCACCCGCAGAGTCACCCTCGACTAGATACAATTCGCATTTTGATGGGTCGCGCTCTTGGCAATCTGCCAGCTTACCTGGTAAGCCCATGGTATCCATCACCCCTTTGCGGCGCGTAATTTCGCGTGCTTTACGCGCGGCTTCGCGCGCACGGGCGGCATCTACAATCTTGCCGCAGATGATTTTTGCATCAGCTGGATTTTCGGCTAAAAACTCCATCAACTTAGCTGATACCACTTCTGAAACTACTGGTTGCACTTCACTAGAAACCAATTTATCTTTGGTTTGTGATGAAAATTTAGGATCTGGCACTTTAACTGATAGCACGCACGTGATGCCTTCACGCATATCATCGCCTGTGGTTTCTACTTTGGCTTTTTTAGCTAATTCTGACTGCTCAATATATTGATTTAATGTGCGCGTCATGGCTGTGCGCAAGCCTGTTAAGTGTGTGCCGCCATCGCGTTGCGGAATATTATTGGTAAAGCATTGCACCGTTTCTGAGTAGCTATCGTTCCATTGCATGGCCACTTCAATGGTCATGCCGTCTTTTTCGCCGCTGGCGTAAAACGTCTTTGGATGCAGCACTGTTTTGCTACGATTGATATATTCGACAAAGCCTTTAATGCCGCCTGCATGCGCAAAGTTTTCAGATTTTCCTGTGCGTTGGTCAATCAGCTCGATTTTGACGCCGTAGTTTAAAAAAGAAAGTTCACGGATACGTTTTGCTAAAATTTCAAAATGGTATTCCACCAATACAAAGGTTTCTACTGAAGCTAAAAAGTGTACTTCTGTACCTTTTTTGTCGGTTTTACCTGTTAAGGCTAATGGCGCTACTGGCACGCCTCTTTGAAATTCCATTTGATGCACTTGGCCATTGCGATATATTTTCAATCGTAGCCAATCTGACAAGGCATTCACTACTGAAACGCCCACACCATGCAAGCCGCCAGACACTTTGTATGAGTTTTGATCGAATTTACCGCCTGCATGCAGCTCTGTCATCACAATTTCTGCTGCTGAGCGTTGCGGGTCATGCTTATCATCAGTTTTAATATCCGTTGGAATACCACGGCCATTGTCTGAGATGCTAATGCTGTTGTCTGGGTGAATGATGACTTTAATATCATCACAATGCCCTGCCAATGCCTCATCAATTGCGTTGTCCAGCACTTCAAACACCATATGATGCAAGCCCGATCCATCTGAGGTATCGCCAATATACATGCCTGGGCGTTTACGTACGGCATCTAAGCCTTCTAAAATCTTAATACTGTCTGAGTTGTATTCTGGTTGTGCTTTTGGGGTGTTAGCCATACTATTTTCTTTACTTTGAATAAATGGGTTTACTACTTATTAAGCTTGTTTCACGTGAAACAGGGATTTTCAATTTAAATGCGCATTGGCATAACAACATATTTGTAGTTTTGATCATTTGGTACCGTAATCAAACAACTACTATTGGCATCTGCAAACGAGAATTGGATATTTTCATCACTCACATTATTTAAAACATCAATTAAATAAGTCACATTAAAACCAATATCCAAGTCATCCTGCGCGTATTGAATCTCTATCTCTTCTTCTGCTTCTTCCTGTTCTGTATTGGTGCTAATTAATTTAAGATTATTATTACTTAATACCATACGAATACCACGGTATTTTTCATTAGATAAAATTGAAGCGCGTTGCATAGCGGTTAATACTGCCAGCCTATCCACGCTAAAGGTATTTTGGTGATTGGTCGGAATCACACGATGATAATCAGGGAATTTTCCATCAATCACTTTTGAAATTAAACGAATATCGCTAAACGTAAAATTAACCTGCCCTGCATTAATCTCAATCGCTACTTCCTCATCAGAATCGTTTAACAATTTGATTAATTCAATCACTGTTTTTCTTGGAATAATGACGTCTGTTTTATCGTATTGCTGATTTAATTTAGCAGAAGTAAAACTTAACCTGTGGCCATCAGTGCCCACTACATTTAAACTATCTTCATTTACTTCTAATAACAAGCCATTTAAATAATAGCGAATATCTTGCTGCGCCATTGCAAATTCAACTTGTTTAAACAATTTCTTTAACGCCAGTTGGCTAATCGTAATATTAGTTCCTGAACCAGCTGCTTTTGTCATGACCGGATAATCAGCTGCTGGCAAAGTTTGCAGATTAAACCTGCTTTTGCCTGCTTTTACTGTCATGCGGCTCTCATTTGTCACCATATCAATATCAGCAGAATCAGGCAGAGAGCGGCATATATCCAAAAATTTCTTGGCAGATATCGTAGTAGATAGCTCACCATTAAAACTATTTGCTACCGTTAACGAAATTTGCATCTCTAAATCTGTAGCGGTGAGCTGAATTTGATTATTTTTCGCTTCCAATAACAAATTAGATAATATTGGCAAGGTATGACGACGCTCAACAATACTAGTCACATTCATTAATGGTTTTAATAATGTTTCGCGGTTTATTTTAATTTGCATCATTCAATATCCTAAATTTAATGCTTCGTTTTTTGTTTATTCAAACACATTAGTTTTTATTTAAAAAGTAATATAAAAAATAATAGTAATAATAATGCTGTTTTTTTCTGTGTGTAACTCTAATACCTATTTAAAATCAAATACTTATTTATCAATTGCACCTGTTTATAACTACATCTATTTCTGTGTATTAATTGTGTATTAAATAATCATCATAGCAAATATGCGTTTTACGCTCATTTCATCCACAAGATAAAAGTACATTTATCCACAATCTTAATCCCTAATCACTTGAGTTAAAAACCCCAAATCGCGCGCAATACTCTGATCATTTAAACGCAATTGCTCAATTTCATCACATGCATGCATCACTGTAGTGTGATGGCGGCTACCAAAGGCTTCGCCAATTTCAGGAAAGCTATGATTGGTTAACTCGCGCGCAAGGCTCATGGCCACTTGTCTAGGCCGTGCAAAATTACGCGAACGCTTTTTGCTATACATTTCGCCGACTTTAATTTTGTAATAATCAGCAACCGTTTTTTGAATATTCTCAATCGTAATTTGTCTGCCACGCACCGCAATCAAATCGCGTAAGGCGTCTTTTGCCAAATGCACATCAATAGCATGGCCAGTAAAATTTGCCATAGCGACAATACGATTCAAAGCACCTTCCAGCTCGCGCACACTTGAGCGAATTTGTTTTGCTACAAAAAAAGCCACATCTTCGGTGATGTGTATTTTAGATTCTTCAGCTTTTTTTAACAAAATCGCTACGCGCATTTCAAGCTCTGGTGGTTCTACCGCAACCGTTAAGCCCCAGCTAAAACGGGTACGCAAGCGCTCATCTACGTCTACAATCTCTTTGGGGTAAGTATCACAAGTAATAACAATTTGTTTTTTTTCTTCAATTAAAGTATTAAAAGCGTAAAAAAACTCTTCTTGCGTACGATTCTTTTTTGCAAAAAACTGAATATCATCAATTAGCAACAAGTCCAAAGAGTGATACTGGCGTTTAAATTCATCAAACGCTTTGTTTTCATACGCTTTTACTACATCTGAAACGTAGCGCTCTGCATGCAGATAGCGAATATTAGCATCCGGTTTTTGTTGTTTTAATTGATTGCCAATCGCTTGCAGCAAATGAGTTTTACCCAAACCAACGCCACCGTAAATGAATAGTGGATTATAAGACTCACCAGGATTATCAGCCACTTGAATAGCCGCCGCACGTGCCAGCTGATTAGCACGACCAGTGACATAATTATCAAAATTAAAGCTAGGGTTTAAACCTGAACTGCGTTCATTGTTGCGACGATTAGCAGGTGTTTTAGCAGCGTCAGTTTTTGATGTATTTGGGTTGGTTAATGTTTCAGGTGAATGAGTATTACGCACAATATCAGTTAGCTGAACATGCTGCGCTTTTTTTAATTGTGTTTGGCTGCTTGTTTTTTCTTGTAAAACAGGCTTGCTTTGATTAATACACAACTCAATCGTTGTATTATGAGGCAGTAACTCAGCGGCAATTGTTTCAATTTTATTTAAAAACCGGTCTTTTACCCATTGTTGCACAAACTTATTCGGTGCCAACAAACGTATCGCGTGATTTCCTTGTTCCGTCTGCACCAACTCTGTTTGCAGTGGTTTAATCCACGTGTTGAATTGCTGCGTTGATAGCTCTTGTTCAAAGCGACTTAGGCATGTAGGCCAAAAATTATTCATCTATTGCTCAAAACCTCAAGCTTTATTGTTATCGTGTTAATAGAATTAGAGTAGGATTGTTAAGACACAACTCACCACAAAAAATATTGCCAAAAGATTACCATTTAAGGCAAAAACCAATTGTTTATCTTTACCATTTTAGCTGGTTTAACCACACTTATCCACAGGCTTTAACCATATAATTAAACTAAATAGTAATTGACAAAACACCTGTTTATCGTGTTTAATGATGGGCTTTGTAGCATTAGCTCGGTGGAGAATTAAATGAAACGTACCTATCAACCTTCTAAAACACGTCGTGCACGTACACACGGTTTTTTAGTGCGCATGAAAACTAAAGGTGGCCGTGCTGTTATCGCAGCGCGTCGTGCTAAAGGTCGTTCGCGCTTAGGTCTTTAATTATCTTGCCTGCCTAAAATGGTGGGTAAAGCATAATTAAGTCGTAATCAATTGGTAAAGTTTAGATTACCTAAACAAGCCAAACTATTAAAAACGGATGATTTTTCATCCGTTTTTAATTTGCGTAAACGAATTGCAAATACCTATTTGGTGATTCGCTTTAAACCAAACAACCTTAATCGCCCGCGCCTAGGTTTAGTGGTTGGCAAAAAAACCGCTAAATTAGCGGTTCATCGCAACTATATGAAGCGCGTATTGCGCGAGTTTTTTAGGTTAAATCAACATCAATTACCAAGCTTAGATTTGGTTGTGCAAGTGCAAAAAAAGTTTCAGAAAACAGATTTTGTGCAAATAAAACAAGAGTTTGAGCAATTAATGAAAAAGTTAATTGAAAAAACGGTGCAAAAAAATGAAACATAATTTTTTAATGTGCAAATACGATTAATATAAATATGACACGTATTTTGGTTGCTTTTGTCAGGCTTTATCAAATTGCATTAAGCCCTTTTTTTGGGCAACAATGCCGATTTAACCCGACTTGCTCGCATTATGCGATTGAAAGTATTCAAAAACACGGTGCTTGGATTGGTCTTGGTTTAACATTAAAACGCATATCACGTTGCCATCCTTGGCATGCAGGCGGTAGTGACCCAGTACCTTAATATTTATTCGCAAAATACTTATTTTAAAGTTTGATGAATAAATGCTTTGTTAACATAACAGATTATAGAAAAAGTTTATAAACCCATGGATACACGCCGTTTAATTTTATTTGTTATTTTTGCTTTCTCCATATTAATGCTATGGGATGCCTGGCAGCAAAAACACACGCCTGCCATCACGACTCAAACGACAGCACAAACAACATCTGCGGGCTCAGGCGCGCCAGTAGCTGCTAACGGAGCCACTACGCAATCAGAGGTGAACGATGGCAGCTTTAAACTAGCAAGTGGTCAACGCATTAAAGTTAAAACCGATTTATTTGAGGCGGACATTGATACGCTGGGTGGCGATTTACGCCGTTTAGTTCTTAATAAGCATCGTGAGGCAGAAGTTAAAAATGGCAGTTTTGTATTGATGGACGATGGCTTTAAACCAATGTTCTACGTGGCGCAATCAGGCCTAATGGGCGCAAATTTGCCAAACCATAAATCGCAATTCACCACTACTGCAACCAGCTATAACTTAGCTGATGGTGCTGCTAGCCAAGAAGTAAGCCTTTCTTGGGCGGGTAACGGCGTTACCGTTAATAAAATCTACACTTTCCATCGCGGTAGCTACGTGATTGATGTGCGCTATCAAATCAATAACGGCAGCGCTGCCGCCATTACCCCTTCGGCCTATTACCAAATTGTGCATGATAGCGAATCAAATCAAGGCTCAGCCATGATGCCAACCTTTACAGGTGGCGCTTATTTTACGGATGCTGATAAGTTTAAAAAGATTAAATTTGGCGATATGGCCGATCAGAATTTATCTAAAACTACAAAAGATGGCTGGATTGGCTTGATTCAGCATTACTTTGCCAGTGCTTGGATTCCCAAAACAGGTGTAGAGCGTGAGTTTTATACTAAAAAATTGTCAGATAATATTTATGCGATGGGCGTTGTGACACCAAATGCGCCGATTGCCGCAGGCGCAAGTGCGGAAGTGGGCGCGCAATTATTTGCTGGCCCACAAACAGAAAAAGAGCTAGTAAAAGCAGCTCCAGGCCTAGAATATACAGTTGATTATGGTTGGTTAACCGTGATTGCGAAACCATTATTTTGGGTGCTATCCAAAATTTATGGCGTTGTGCACAATTGGGGCATCGCGATTATTTTGCTTACCGTTTTAATTAAAGCCGCATTTTTCCCACTTTCAGCCGCTAGTTATAAGTCGATGGCGCAGATGCGTGAATTAGCCCCACGCTTGCAAAGCATGAAAGAAAAATTCGGTGACGATAAACAAAAAATGCAGCAAGCCATGCTGGAAATGTATCGTACCGAGAAGATTAATCCGATGGGCGGTTGTTTGCCAATTATTGTGCAAATCCCTGTTTTTATTGCGCTTTATTGGGTGTTGCTAGGCTCTGTCGAGTTACGTCATGCACCATTTTTTGGCTGGATTCAAGATTTATCAGCGACTGACCCATGGTTTATCTTGCCGATTTTAATGGGCGCGACCATGATTATTCAAACCTATTTAAACCCTGCGCCAACGGATCCAATTCAAGCAAAAGTGATGAAAATCATGCCAGTAGTATTCAGCGTGTTCTTCTTCTTCTTCCCAGCTGGCTTGGTCTTGTATTGGTTGGTGAATAATATCTTATCAATCGCGCAACAATGGTATGTGAACAAAACCATTCACGCCGCCGCCCTTGCCAAAAAAGGCGTTGCAAAAAGCTAGGCCATGTTCACTTGCCTAACTAAAAGGCTTGTAAGCTTTTATGCTAGATAATAACGACACGATTGCTGCCATTGCCACCGCGAGTGGTGCGGGTGGCATTGGTGTTGTACGAGTCTCGGGTGGTTTAAGCCAATCTATCGCGGCCAGTATCTTGGGCGCATGCCCTGCCCCACGCCATGCCGCGTATTTGCCGTTTTATGATGCTAATCAACAGTTAATAGATCGCGGCATCGCAATTTATTATCAAAATCCGCATTCATATACTGGCGAAGATGTTTTAGAGCTACAAGCGCATGGCGGCACAGCCTTAATGCAATTATTGCTGGCACGCTGTATTGAGCTAGGTGCTCGTCAGGCAGAGCCAGGTGAATTTACCAAGCGTGCTTACCTAAATGACAAGATCGATTTGGCTCAAGCAGAAGCAGTTGCCGATGTGATTAACGCCACAACGATTGAAGCGGCAAAAAGTGCGGTGCGATCATTGTCTGGTGAGTTTTCAAATAGCATCAATCAAGTATTAGCAAAGCTGATTAATTTGCGCATGTATGTAGAAGCCTGTTTGGATTTTCCCGAAGAAGAAATCGATTTTATTACGCAAGGCAAAGTGGCTGAAAAATTAGCGGCAATTGTTTTGGAGTTAAAATTAGTTTTCGCAAAAGCCAAACAAGGTAGTCTTTTACGCGAAGGCATGCACATTGTCTTGGTTGGTCAGCCCAATGTCGGAAAATCCAGCTTGATGAACCAATTAAGCGGCGAAGAGGTGGCAATTGTGACGCCGATTGCAGGTACCACGCGCGATTCTATAAAAAGTTTTATACAAATCAATGGCTTACCGCTACATATTATTGACACTGCTGGTTTGCGCGACACTGAAGACGAAGTAGAAAAAATCGGCATTGCCCGAACGTATCAAGCGCTACAAAACGCGCAGGTTGCATTATTATTGGTAGATGCAGCTCATGGTATTGGCGAAACTGAAAAAATCGTTTTAAACCGCTTGCCGCAAGGAATCAGCAAAATTTGGGTGCATAATAAAATTGACGCCAGCAATGACAGCGCAAAAATATCCAAAATTGCAGATGAAACGCATATTTATCTTTCTGCCAAAACGGGTGAAGGTATCGATTTGTTGAAACAGCATTTATTGAATATTGCAGGCTATCAACAAAATGCAGAAGGTGTTTTTATGGCGCGCGCCAGACATTTGAACGCCTTGAGTGAAGTGGATAACCACTTAACGATTGCAGCAGCACAAATTAATGCGGCAGAGTTGGTGGCCGAAGAGCTAAAATTGGCGCAAGAAGCGTTAAGCAGTATTACCGGTGAATTTACGCCAGATGATTTATTGGGTGAAATTTTCAGCAAATTTTGTATTGGTAAATAAGCCATATATAAATAGCAAAACAGAAACAAAAAAGGCGCTTTAAGCGCCTTTTTTTAATATAAAAGTTAACACTAAAAAACGGTTAACTTTTAAACTTTACCAATTTATTTAACAAAATTACCCAATAAATTGTATTTTTCAGCCAGCAAATAATAGAAAACCAAACGCGATTTCATACGGTCTTCTTTCATTTTTACACAAACTTCTTCAATTGCCGCATCCAGTGCCGCATCGCCATGAGTTAAACCCAACTTTTTCTTTAAAAAGTTTTCGCGCACAGTCGCTTTTTCAGCCGCATCACCGCAAGAAACATTGCGTGAATCTTGTTTTGACAACACCAATGCGTATGTTCTTGCCATGCCTTGCAGTGCCCCTTCATGCACAGATGAAGTATATTTTGCTAACGCGCTTTTATATTCTTGAATATCGGCCATCATTCTCTCCTAAATTAATTAGATATTAAATTTTAGTTGCTACCATATGGGCTATTACAATTACAGGCACCGCAATTAATCGTTCGTTAAAAAGCATTACGCATTTGCCAGTACTACTATAGGCGCGTATTCACCCGTTCGTCAATACTTTGCTGTGTAAACAATGGTAGTGTTTCACGTGAAACATTGTGAAGAATCTAGCGCATCTCTCAGTGTATACTTAACCATTTTTTAACAATAAAAAACTGCGTTATGCCCTTATCTTGGAACGAAATCAAATCCCGCGCCACTGCTTTTTCTAAAGAATGGCAGTCAGAAAGCCGCGAAGATGCAGAGGCCAAATCCTTTTGGGATGCATTTTTTAACGTATTCGGCATCACGCGCCGCCGCATTGCCAGCTTTGAAGAGCCAGTAAAAAAATCGGACGACAAAGGCGGTTTTATCGATTTACTGTGGCGCGGCCAATTATTGGTTGAGCATAAATCGCGCGGCAAAAGCTTAGATAAAGCCTTTACCCAAGCCAAAGATTATTTCCCAGGTTTAAAAGAGCGCGATTTACCTAAATATATTCTCGTTTCCGATTTCGCCAACTTCCGCCTTTACAACCTAGATACTAATGAGCAATTTGAATTTGGTATAAATGAGCTATATCAACACGTTAAGTTGTTCGGCTTTATAGCAGGCTATCAAACCCAAATCATCAAGTCGCAAGACCCAATTAATATTAAAGCCGCAGAGCGCATGGGTAAGCTGCACGATGCCTTAAAAGCCGTTGGTTACACAGGCAAAGATTTAGAAATTTACTTGGTGCGCCTGCTATTTTGCTTGTTTGCCGAAGACACCAGCATTTTCGAAAAACGCCAGTTTCAAGACTATATTGAAACCCGCACCGCAGAAGATGGCGGCGATTTAGCGCATCATCTCAACACTTTATTTTATGTATTGAATACACACGAAAGTAAACGTTTAAAAAATTTAGATGAACATTTAAATCAATTTGAATATATCAATGGCAAGCTGTTTGAAGGAAGTCTACCGCCCGCCCAATTCGATAGCAAAATGCGCGAAGCCTTGTTGGATTTATGCGCGCTGGATTGGAGCATTATCTCCCCCGCTATCTTTGGCAGCTTGTTTCAAAGCATTATGGATGCTGATGCGCGGCGCAATTTAGGCGCGCATTACACATCTGAAGAAAATATTTTAAAGCTAATTAAGCCGCTATTTTTAGATGCGCTTTGGGCAGAATTTGAAAAAGTTAAAAGTAACAAAACGCGGCTATTAGATTTTCACAAAAAGCTACGCACTTTAACCTTTTTTGACCCAGCTTGCGGTTGCGGCAACTTTTTGGTGATTACTTACCGTGAATTGCGCTTGCTGGAACTGGCGGTATTGCGCGCATCGCACAGTAGCGGCCAGCAAGTGTTGGATGTGCAAAGCTTAATCAGTGTAGATGTTGACCAATTTTACGGTATAGAGATTGAAGAATTCCCCGCACAAATCGCGCAAGTGGCATTGTGGTTAACCGATCACCAAATGAACATGAAAGTTTCGCAAGAGTTTGGCAGCTATTTTGCGCGTATTCCGCTAAAAGCCACGCCGCATATTGTGTGCGGCAACGCCTTAACCACCAATTGGAATGAAGTTTTAGCGCCAGAACAATGCAGTTATATTTTGGGTAATCCGCCGTTTAAGGGCAAAAAAGAACAAAAACCTAATGAAAAAATTGATTTATTAAACGTATGTGCTGGTATAAAAAGTGCAGGGATTTTAGATTTTGTTGCCGCTTGGTATATTAAAGCGGCAAGATACGCGCATGAAAATAAGGCAATTAAATGTGCATTTGTTTCCACCAATAGCATCACGCAAGGCGAGCAAGTGAGTGTTTTGTGGTCTTGGATGTTAGCACAAGGTATCAAAATTCATTTTGCACATCGTACTTTTAGTTGGAGTAATGAAGCGCGTGGCAACGCTGCGGTGCATTGTGTGATTATTGGGTTTGGGTTGCATGATGTTGTAAATAAAACCATTTATGAATATGCAGATATTAAAGGTGAGCCGCATGCAATCAACGCGACTAATATTAACCCTTACTTGGTTGATGCTAGTAATATTGTCTTAGCCAACATTAGCAACCCTATTGTTAATATGCCCAAAATGGTTGAAGGAATTACCCCGCTTGATAATGGAATTCTTTCGTTTACAAAAGCCGATATTTAGATTTTATTAACAAAGAGCCTCAATCAGCTAAATGGTTTAAAAGATGGATTACAGGACATAGCTTTATCAATTCAGTTGAGCTTTATTGTCTATGGATGTCAGAAATTACACCTTTTGAACTTAGGCAAATGCCAAACGTGTTGGCTTTAATTAATAAAGTAAAAGAATTTAGATTAAACAGTCGCTCATCTCAACAGTTTGCTACTAGACCATGGCTGTTTAGAGAAACAACCATTTCTGATAAATATCTACTTGTTCCTAAGACAAGCTCTGAAAATAGAACTTATGTTCCAATAGGCTTTATTAAAGGCGATATTACTTCTAGCTCTTCACTAATGTTGCCGAATGCAACTATGTACCATTTTGGCGTAGTGACTTCCAATATTCATATGGCTTGGCTTAAAGTGGTTGGTGGGCGATTAAAAAATGATTATCGTTATTCTGCTGGAATCGTTTATAACAACTTCCCATGGCCAGAACTTAACGCTCAAAACAAGGCAAAAATTGAATCTGCCGCACAAGCCGTTTTAGATGCGCGCGCTGTTCACTCCAATGCTTCGCTGGCGGATTTGTACGACCCGCTGACCATGCCAGCCAACTTATTAAAAGCGCATCAGGCTTTAGATAAGGCGGTAGATGCGGCTTATGGCTACAAAGGCGCTGCTACTAATACAAACAGCGATGCGGCACGCGTGGCGTTTTTGTTTGAGCGTTATCAGCAAATCACCTCGCTTTTGCCAGCCATTAAAACCAAAGCCAAAAAGCCTGCTAAAAAGTTAAGCTAAAAATAGGGTTAACTCAATTGTTTCACGTGAAACACTGTTAAAAACACATTAAAAGTTACTCAAAAATAAGAGTTAAGTCGCTTTATCTGATTGTTTTTAAATGACTTAACACCTTGTTTGCGGTAAAATCCCAGTCTTTGCAGTAAATTGGAGCCTTTGCGCAATTTGCTGCAAAACTTAACACTAAAAAATGGTTAACTTTTTGAAACACAATATGATTGACAGCGTTATTTAAATGAATTTTCCTGATATTTTCGATGTAATTGTGGTGGGCGGTGGCCATGCTGGCACCGAGGCCGCGTTGGCGGCTGCACGTATGGGACAAAAAACGCTATTGCTTTCGCACAATATTGAAACTTTGGGCCAAATGTCTTGCAACCCCAGCATTGGCGGCATTGGTAAAGGTCATTTGGTTAAAGAGATTGATGCGCTTGGCGGCGTGATGGCGCAGGCGACGGATATTGGCGGCATTCAATTTCGCATTTTAAATTCATCTAAAGGCCCAGCCGTGCGCGCCACGCGTGCGCAAGCAGATCGTATTTTGTACAAAGCGGCTGTGCGTCACAAATTAGAGAATCAACCCAACTTATGGTTATTTCAACAAGCGGTTGATGACATTATTTTAGATGGCGATCGCGCTGCTGGCGTGGTGACACAAATTGGATTGCGCTTTAAATCTAAAAGCGTGGTGTTAACCGCTGGTACATTTTTGGGTGGCTTGATTCATGTGGGTTTGCAGAATTACAGTGCAGGTCGCGCGGGTGATCCGCCAGCGATTAGCCTGGCCGCACGATTGCGCGAAATTGGTTTGCCAGCTGGCAGGCTTAAAACTGGTACACCGCCGCGCATTGATGGCCGCACCATTGATTACAGTGTGATGCTGGAACAGCCAGGTGACAACCCTGCCCCTGTATTCTCATTTATGGGGAATGTTGCGCAGCATCCGCAACAAGTACCATGCTGGATTACGCACACCAATGAGCGCACGCATGACATTATTCGCAGCGGCTTAGATCGTTCGCCCATGTACACGGGCGTGATTGAAGGTGTTGGTCCGCGCTACTGTCCAAGCGTAGAAGATAAAATCCATCGCTTTGCCGATAAAGAATCGCATCAGTTGTTTTTAGAGCCAGAAGGCTTAACCACTAACGAAATTTATCCAAATGGCATTTCAACCAGTTTGCCGTTTGATATTCAACTTGCACTTGTTCGCTCGATTAAAGGTTTAGAAAACGCGCATATCCTGCGTCCAGGCTACGCTATTGAGTACGATTATTACGATCCGCGTAGTTTGAAATCCAGCCTAGAAACCAAAAGCGTACAAGGTTTGTTTTTTGCAGGGCAAATTAACGGCACAACGGGCTATGAAGAAGCTGCGGCACAAGGTTTGTTGGCGGGGGCAAATGCGGCTTTGTATGTTCAAGGCAAAGAGTCTTGGTGCCCTGCCCGCGATGAGGCATATTTAGGTGTGTTGGTGGATGATTTAATTACTACAGGCGTGACAGAGCCTTACCGTATGTTTACGTCGCGTGCAGAATATCGTTTGCAATTGCGCGAAGATAATGCCGATATGCGATTAACCGCCAAAGGCCGTGAATTGGGCTTGGTAGATGATGCGCGTTGGGCGGCTTTTGAGAAAAAACTAGAAGCGGTTTCGCGTGAGCAAGAGCGTTTGAAAAAGACATTTGTGCAAGTGGCCACAGATGACGTTTCACGTGAAACACAGGCGGCGATTTTGGGTAAACCCTTAGAGCACGAATATAGTTTGTTTGAATTATTGCGTCGCCCAGAAGTAAGTTACGAAGGCGTGTTAACTCTGGGCAAACAAGCTACAAATGAGCCTGGCATGGGCGAGCTGGATGATGCAGTGCGCGAACAAGTGGAAATCGCCGCGAAATATCAAGGCTATATTACGCGTCAGCAAGAAGAAATTGCCAAACAAAAAGGTAGTGAAAATATTAAGTTAAGTGATGTGGATTACGCAGACGTGCATGGCTTAAGTATAGAGGCGCGCCAAAAGCTAACCCAACACAAGCCAGAAACAATCGGCCAAGCAGGCCGTATTTCGGGCATTACGCCAGCCACCATTTCATTATTATTGGTGTATTTAAAACGCAAACATAAAAAGCAGGCTAGCGTTAACGCTAATACACAAGCAGCATGAGTCAGGCGGCATTATTAGCGCAGGGCATTGCCAGCATGGGCTTGGCTGTATCAGACGAGGCGCAACAAAAATTGCTGGCTTACTTAGCGCTGCTGCAAAAATGGAATAAAGTTTACAACCTGACTGCGGTGCGTGACCCACTAGAAATGGTGACTTTGCATTTGCTGGATAGCTTAAGTGTTCTGCCGCATGTGAATAGCAAAAACATTTTAGATGTAGGCAGTGGCGGCGGTTTGCCGGGTATTGTGCTGGCGATTTGTAAGCCCGAATTGCAAGTGACGACGATTGATACGGTGCAAAAAAAAGTGATTTTTATGCGTCAGGTTAAAGGCGAATTGGGTTTAAATAATTTAACGCCTGTGCATGCGCGGGTGGAAAATTTTCAGCCTAGTGAGCCGTTTGAGATGGTGATTTCGCGCGCATTTTCAGAAATAGGCTTATTTATAGAGTTAACCCAACATTTAATGGCAAAAAATGGGCAATGGCTTGCGATGAAAGGTGTTATGCCTGCTGCTGAAATAGATGGCTTGCCGATTGCGCCCACGCAAATTATTCCACTAACAGTGGCAGGATTAGATGCCGAGCGGCATTTGCTTGTGTTTGAAAATAATGTTTAAACCAACTTAACATATATATAAGCGCGAAAAATAATTGATGAAAATATTAGCGATTACCAATCAAAAAGGCGGCGTGGGTAAAACCACAACCTGTGTAAACTTGGCGGCCAGTTTAGCTGCTAATAAACAAAAAGTATTACTGGTGGATTTAGACCCACAAGGCAACGCCAGCACGGGTAGCGGTATTGATAAAGCGCATCTTAAGCACAGCATTTATCATGTATTGATTGGCGAAAAAACTTTAAAAGAAGTGATTGTTAAAAGCGAAAAAGGCGGTTTTGATATTGCGCCATCTAATCGCGAGCTGGCGGGTGCAGAAGTAGAGTTAGTTAACGAGCTGGCACGCGAAACACGCTTAAAGCAAGCATTGGCAAAAGTAAGCGATTATGACTATGTATTATTGGATTGCCCCCCTGCCCTTAATTTGGTAACGGTTAATGCGTTAACAGCAGCCGATACGGTGATGATTCCGATGCAGTGTGAATATTATGCGCTGGAAGGCTTGTCGGATTTGGTCAATACCATCAAAAAAGTACGCGCACATTTAAATCCCAAGTTGGAAATAGAAGGCTTGTTACGCACCATGTTTGATAACCGCAATATGCTGGCAAGCCAAGTATCGGCTCAGTTGGTTAGCCATTTTGGCGATAAAGTCTACAAAACAGTGATACCGCGCAATATTCGTTTGGCAGAAGCGCCCAGCTATGGCTTGCCTGTATTGATGTATGACAAATCTTCTAAAGGGGCTGTGGCTTATTTGGAGCTGGCAGTAGAAATTATTCATAAAAATCCGCGAATTATTGGAACAGGCATTCAAAATGGTTAAATTAAAAGGTTTGGGACGTGGCTTAGATGCTTTGCTAGCAAGCGATGAAGAGGTAGCGCAAAGCGATGCGTTGATGACGCTGAAAGTAAGCCAACTGCAGCCTGGTAAGTATCAGCCGCGCTCTTACATGGATGATGACGCGCTACAAACCTTAGCTGATTCTATTCGCACGCAAGGCATTATGCAGCCGATTTTGGTACGCAATGTCGGTGCTGACCAATATGAGATTATTGCAGGTGAACGTCGTTGGCGCGCTTCGCAATTAGCTGGCTTAAGCGAAGTGCCAGTATTGGTACGCGAAATCGCCGATGAGTCTGCGCTGGCGATGGCATTAATTGAGAATATTCAGCGCGAAAATTTAAATCCACTAGAAGAAGCGCAAGGTATCAAGCGCTTGATTGACGAATTTGCGATGACGCATGAAAAAGCTGCTCAGGCGGTTGGGCGCTCCCGTGTTGCCGTGTCGAATTTACTGCGTTTATTAGTGTTAAGTGCGCCAGTTCAAGCCATGTTGATGAGCAACAAATTAAGTATGGGACACGCCAGAGCATTAATCGGCTTGGATGCAGCGCAACAAATTATGTTGGCAAATAAAACTGTGCAGCAGGATTTATCGGTACGTGATGTTGAAAATTTGGTGAAAAAACTGGCACAAAATAGTTCGCCAGCAACACAGAAAACCACTGTAAATCATGACGTTTTAGCCCTGCAAAACACGTTAAGTGAAAAAATCGGTGCCAGTGTGAATATTTCGGCAAAGCAAAATGGCTCTGGCACACTAAAAATCAACTACACAAATTTAGACCAGTTAGATGACATTATTCGCAAAATATCGCGCTAAGTGTTTCATTTTGCGCGAAACTTATTGCAATACTTGCACTTACTGCTTGACTAAAAACGCGTAATAATTCAAAATCGCGGACTTTGCTGATAAGCCCATTTCAATCAAACTGAAATGATAAGAAAATAGAAATGACAGAAGAGCGAAATTCAACTTCAGGCTTAGATTCAAACAAAGTTTTTAGCAAGATGTTGCAATGGCAGTTAAGTGCAACATTGGTTGTAGTAATAATTGCATTAATTGTTTCAGGTTCGCACGCAGCAATTTCAGCGTTGGCTGGTGGGTTATCAGTGACAGTAGGCGCGTATTTCGCTTCTAAAATTGCGCAGCGTAGTAGTAAAGAAGCCGCAACAGTATTAGTTAACTTGCTCAAAGCAGAGGCAGTTAAAATTGTGATTATTGTTGTGCTGCTATTTATTACGTTTAAGGTTTATAAACAATTAGTGCCATTTGCACTGATTGCAGGTTTGGCGGCTGCGGCTTTGTTCTCAGGCGCGGCAATGAGCAAGTTGGATAAAACAGAATTAGAAATATAAGCTCAAAATATCGAGCAAAGCTTTAAATTTAAACCAAAATAATTTTTAATTAGACGCCTATTTAGATTTAGGCAATTCGGATTGATATGGCTACAGAACACGCAGAACACGCACTCACCCCGTCAGAGTACATTTCGCATCATTTAAGTTTTAATGCGCAATCCGTTGGCAATGGTAGCTTTTGGACATTGCATATCGACACGCTGATTATGTCGGTTGTATTGGGTTTATTAGTGATGGGTTTGGTATGGTGGGTAGCGCGCGGCGCAACAGCTGGCGTACCAACTAAACGCCAAGCCTTTGTGGAGCTGGTTTTTGGTTTTGTGGATGACCAAGTTAAAAATATTTTCCACGGCAACCGTCACAGCTTTATTGCCCCAACCGCTTTGACGGTTTTTTTATGGGTGTTCGCAATGAACGCCATGGATTTTCTACCAGTTGATATCTTCGCTAAATTGATGCACGGCATTGGCTTTGATAAATGGCGCGCCGTACCAACTTCAGACATCAACACCACATTTGCTTTAGCTTTATCTGTATGGATTTTAATGATTTTCTTCTCAATCAAAGTCAAAGGCTTTGGTGGCTGGATTCATGAATTGTTCTACTCACCTTTTGGCACCAAAATTTGGGTATTACCACTGAATTTCTTGTTCAATTTAATCGAATACGTTTCAAAACCACTTTCACATTCTCTGCGTCTTTTCGGCAATATGTATGCAGGTGAGGTGATTTTCTTATTACTAGGTATGTGGGCGGCTACAGGTCTATCAGGCACTATTTTTGGCTCAATTTTAGGCGCTGGCTGGTCAATTTTCCATATTTTAATCGTGGCATTGCAAGCGTTTATCTTCATGATGTTGACGGTTGTATATTTAGCAATGGCGCACGAAAGCCATTAAAAGTTTGTAGTTAGTTTTAAAACAGTAAGTTGTTGTAATTTAATTTTTGAGAGGGTAATAAAATGGAAGCATTAGCATTGATTCAAGCCTACACAGGCGTTGGTATTGGTTTAATTATTGGTTTAGGCGCTGCGGGTGCTTGTATCGGTATTGGTATTATGTGTGCAAGTTTCTTAGAAGGCGCTGCACGTCAGCCAGAAATGATTCCACAATTGCAGGGTAAAGTATTCTTGCTATTAGGTCTTATCGATGCTTCTTTCATTATTGGTGTTGGTCTAGCCATGATGTTCGCGTTCGCTAACCCATTATTAAGCGTTGTTACAGCAGCAAATTAATTTTTTGAGTCATGCTTAATAATATAAAAGCGTTTGACTCAAATTTTTATACACTGACTTAATTTAATTGGATTAAACATGAATATTAACTTTACACTAATCGCACAAGCTATCGCATTTGCTGTGTTGATTTGGTTCACAGTGAAATTCGTTTGGCCACCGCTGTTAAAAGCGATTGAAACACGCCAAAAGGAAATTGCGGATGGTTTGGCAGCAGCACAAGAAGGTAGAAGTGCCTTAGAAGTAGCTGCTAAAAAATCAGAAGCGACACTTGCAGAAGCCAAACAAAAAGCGACTGAGATTATTGGTCAAGCTGAAAAACGTGCGACTCAAATCGTTGAAGAAGCTAAAGGCAACGCTAAGGCAGAAGGCGACCGTATTATTACGGGTGCAAAAGCTGAGATCGATCAAGAAGTAAACCGTGCTAAAGAAGGTTTGCGTGCACAGGTTTCAGCATTGGCTATCGCTGGCGCTGAAAAAATCTTGCGTAAAGAAATCGATGGCAAAGCACATTCTGAGATGCTTTCTAAACTAGCGGCGGAGCTATAAGTCATGGCTGAAATATCAACCATCGCAAGGCCTTACGCTGTAGCGGCTTACAAACTTGGTAAAGAGCAAAAATCGCTGGCTAAATGGTCCGAGATGTTAGGTTTTGCCACTGCTGTCTCTAACGATGCGCAAATGCAAGCCTATATTCAAGACCCAAAAGTAGTGGCAAGCGATTTACAAAAGACTTTTTTAAAAGTGTGTGGCGACAAACTCAATGAGCAGGGACAAAACCTGATCAAAGTGTTGGTTGAATATAATCGCATGTCTATTTTGCCAGCGATTGCCAGCGCGTTTGAAGAACTAAAAGCGCTTGATGAAGGAACGCTTGACGCACAGATTTTTGCGGCGGCTAAACCAAGCGCGGCAGAAGTGAAAGATTTAGTAAAACGCCTTGAAGCTAAGTTTGGTAAAAAGATTGAAGCCAATGTGACTGTAGATGCAGAACTCATTGGTGGCATTAAAATTATTGTTGGCGATACCGTGATAGACGCGTCCGTCAAAGGTCAGTTACAAAATTTAGCCTATACGCTTTCAGCATAAGGCACAGGAGAGACATAAATGCAGTTATCTACATCAGAAATCAGTGAACTGATTAAAAGCAGATTAGAAAATTTTTCTACCTCAGCTGAAGCGCGTACTCAAGGTACAGTAATTTCAGTAACCGACGGTATCGTTCGTATTCATGGCCTTTCAAACGTGATGGCGGGCGAGATGATCGAATTCCCAGGCAACACATTTGGTTTAGCGCTTAACTTAGAGCGTGACTCAGTGGGTGCTGTGGTTTTAGGCGACTACGAGCACATTACCGAAGGCGACACTGTTAAATGTACAGGCCGTATTTTGGAAGTGCCAGTTGGTCCAGAATTAATTGGTCGCGTAGTGAACGCGTTAGGTCAGCCGATTGATGGCAAAGGCCCAGTTAATGCAAAAATGACGGACAAGATTGAAAAAGTGGCACCAGGCGTGATTGCACGTAAGTCAGTTTCACAACCAGTGCAAACAGGTTTGAAATCAGTGGACTCAATGGTTCCAGTTGGCCGTGGTCAACGTGAATTAATCATTGGTGACCGCCAAACAGGTAAAACAGCGGTAGCGGTTGATGCGATCATCAACCAAAAAGGTCAGAACATGACTTGTATCTACGTTGCGATTGGCCAAAAGGCTTCTACAGTTGCTAACGTGGTACGTAAGCTTGAAGAAAACGGCGCGATGGCTTATACAATTGTTGTAGCTGCAACCGCTTCTGACTCAGCTGCACTACAGTTCTTAGCACCATATGCAGGTTGCACAATGGGCGAATATTTCCGTGACCGCGGCGAAGATGCATTGATCGTTTATGATGATTTGACCAAACAAGCGATTGCTTACCGTCAAATTTCATTGCTATTACGCCGTCCACCAGGACGTGAAGCTTACCCAGGTGACGTGTTCTATATCCATTCACGTTTGTTAGAGCGTGCAGCTCGCGTGAATGAAGACTATGTGGAAAAATTCACTAACGGCGCCGTTAAAGGCAAAACTGGTTCATTGACTGCATTGCCAGTGATTGAAACAGCGGCTGGTGACGTTTCAGCGTTCGTTCCAACCAACGTGATTTCTATTACCGATGGTCAGATCTTCTTGGAAACAGACTTGTTCAACGCCGGTATTCGTCCAGCGATCAACGCCGGTATTTCAGTATCTCGCGTGGGTGGTGCAGCACAAACTAAAGTAATTAAAAAACTTGGTGGCGGTGTGCGTCTAGCTTTAGCGCAGTACCGTGAATTAGCAGCTTTCGCGCAGTTCGCGTCAGACTTGGATGAAGCGACACGTAAACAGTTAGACCGCGGTCGTATGTTTACTGAGTTAATGAAACAAGCGCAATACGCACCATTAAGCGTTTCTAAAATGGCGATTACATTGCTAGCAGCTAACAAAGGCTATTTTGATGATGTTCCAACCAATAAAGTATTGGCCTTTGAAAGCGCATTGCACGGCTTTATGGCTTCAAAATACGCTAAATTGATGGACGGCATCGAATCTAGCAAAGACTTAGCTGGCGATAACGAAAAAGCGGTTGAAGCAGCAATTCAAGACTTTAAAGCTACCAATGCTTACTAATAGCGCCTATTAATCACTTTTAGGATAAAAAATGGCTGGTAGTAAAGAGATTAGAACCAAGATCAAGAGCGTTGAAAATACGCGCAAGATCACCAAAGCGATGGAGATGGTGGCTGCTTCTAAAATGCGTAAAGCGCAAGATAGAATGCGTGCCTCGCGCCCATACGCTGAAAAAATTCGCAACGTTGCGGCGCATTTGTCATTTGCAAACCCAGAATACAAACACCCTTTTCTTATAAAGCGTGATGTGGTTAAAAACGTGGGTTTGATTGTGGTGAGTTCAGATAAAGGTTTATGTGGCGGTTTAAACACCAATATGTTGCGTCTATCTGTTAACCAAATGAAAAACTGGGAAACTGACGGCAAAGCCATTACGGTAAGTGCGATTGGTAATAAAGGCTTTAGCTTTATGAACCGTGTTGGCGCCAATGTTAAATCGCATATTACTGGTTTGGGTGATGTGCCACATTTGGAAACGCTGATTGGTACTATTAAAGTCATGCTTGATGCCTATGAAGCTGGCGAAATCGATCAGCTTTTCATCAGCTATACCAAGTTTATCAACACCATGAAACAAGAGCCAGTAATGGAGCAATTGCTACCGTTAACGGGTGAAAAACTTGGTAGCCCTACTGGTCATTGGGATTATATCTACGAGCCAGAAGCGAAGCCAGTGGTTGATCAATTGATGATGCGTTATGTTGAATCCTTGGTTTACAACGCGGTAGCAGAGAATATGGCTTCAGAGCAATCATCACGTATGGTAGCGATGAAATCAGCATCTGATAATGCTAAACAAGTGATTGGTGATTTGAAACTGGTTTACAACAAAGCACGTCAAGCGGCGATTACCAAAGAGATTTCAGAGATTGTTGGCGGCGCAGCGGCGGTTGCGTAATTGAGAATTTAATTAACATTCAAAAATATAGTTTGAATAGGACACAAAGATGAGTACAGCGAAAATTGGTAAAGTTGTTCAGTGTATTGGTGCGGTGGTAGACGTTGAGTTTCCACGTGATCAAATGCCGAATGTATTTGAAGCATTGATTATTGATGATGCAACAAGTCAAGCAGAGGCAGGCCTGACTTTAGAGGTGCAACAACAACTTGGTGACGGCATTGTACGTACCATTGCGATGGGCTCATCTGATGGCCTTGCACGTGGCACATCATTTAAATCAACAGGCTCACAAATTACTGTGCCAGTTGGTGTTGGCACACTAGGCCGTATTATGGATGTGTTGGGTCGCCCAATTGATGAGGCTGGTCCGATTGAGTGTGATGAGCGTCGTGCGATTCATCAAAAAGCCCCTACTTTTGAAGAGCTATCACCATCTGTTGATTTGTTAGAAACAGGTATTAAAGTGATTGACTTGGTTTGCCCGTTTGCTAAAGGCGGTAAAGTTGGTTTGTTCGGCGGCGCGGGTGTAGGTAAAACCGTTAACATGCTTGAGTTAATCAACAACATTGCTAAACAACACTCAGGTTTATCAGTGTTTGCAGGTGTGGGCGAGCGTACTCGTGAAGGTAATGACTTCTACCACGAGATGGCAGAAGCTGGTGTTATTAAGCTTGATAACATGAAAGAATCAAAAGTAGCGATGGTGTTTGGTCAAATGAACGAACCACCAGGCAACCGTTTGCGCGTGGCGTTGTCAGGTTTGACCATGGCTGAAAAATTCCGTGACGAAGGCCGTGACGTATTGTTCTTCGTGGACAATATCTACCGCTACACATTGGCCGGTACTGAAGTATCTGCATTGTTAGGCCGTATGCCTTCTGCGGTAGGTTATCAGCCAACATTGGCCGATGAAATGGGCCGTTTACAAGAGCGTATTACATCAACTAAAACAGGTTCTATTACGTCTATTCAAGCGGTATACGTACCTGCGGATGACTTGACCGATCCATCACCAGCGACTACGTTCCAACATTTGGATTCAACAGTGGTGTTGTCACGTGACATTGCATCTTTAGGTATCTACCCAGCGGTGGATCCATTAGATTCAAGCTCACGTCAATTAGACCCATTGGTCGTTGGTGAAGAGCATTACAACGTAGCACGTAGCGTTCAACAAACATTGCAACGTTATAAAGAGTTACGCGACATTATTGCGATTTTGGGTATGGACGAATTGTCAGCAGAAGATAAATTAGCTGTTGGCCGTGCTCGTAAAATTCAACGTTTCTTGTCACAACCATTCCACGTGGCTGAAGTGTTTACTGGCGCGCCTGGTAAATACGTGCCATTAAAAGAAACCATCAAAGGCTTTAAAGCGATTGTTGCTGGTGAATATGATCACTTGCCAGAGCAAGCGTTTTATATGGTGGGTGGTATTGAAGAAGCAGTTGAGAAAGCCAAAACACTTAATTAATTTTATCGTCGCATAGCCGCGTTGCGCGGTACTCGCTTCCTTGCCGCACTTTGTGTGCTGTCTGCGTTGCTCTGTTCCGTGCGCCTTGCTCTGCTTAGATAAAATAAATTAATAAGTTAGTTATTAAAGAGAAAATTATGGCAAATACTGTTCATATCGATGTAGTAAGCGCAGAAGCAAGCATATTCTCAGGCGAAGCCGAGTTTGTGGTTGCGCCTGCGGGTGCTGGTGAAGTGGGCATTTACCCAAATCACGCACCAATGATTACCACAATCAAACCGGGTGCATTACGCATTCAATTAGCCGATGCAGCTGAAGAAGTCGTCATTTTTATTTCTGGCGGCTTACTAGAAGTGCAACCAGGCATGATTACTGTATTGGCAGATACAGCCGTTCGTGGTGCTGATTTAGATGAAGCGAAAGCCATTGCCGCAAAAGAAGCGGCATTGGAGGCGATGAAAAATCGTACTTCTGATATGGATTATGCGAAAGCACAAGCTGAATTATCAGAAGCAATGGCACAGATTCAAGCCATTGAGCGCTTACGCAAAACACATTAATTGTAATATTGTGTGAGTAAAAAGGCAGCTTAGGCTGCCTTTTTTGTTTGTGTCATCTTTATACTTTACAATGATACAAATAAATAATACTTAATACTGTCTAAGCGAATGTCTAAAAAACCACTCAATATTGTTATTCTAGCCGCCGGCAAAGGCACGCGTATGCATTCCAATAAGCCTAAGGTACTGCACGAGATTGGCGGTAAGCCGATTTTGGCGCATGTAATCGATTGTGCTAAAAGTTTAAATCCACAAAAAATCATCGTTGTTTATGGTTATGGTGGCGAAATAGTACGTGAAGCATTTGCATATGAGAATATTAATTGGGTGAATCAAGCAGAGCAGCTAGGCACAGGCCATGCGGTACAGCAAGCGGTGCCCTACTTAGATGATGATGCTAACACTCTAATTATGCTGGGTGATGTACCGCTGGTTGATAAGACCGCTTGCGAAAGTTTGGTTCTGTCTGCAAACAATCAGCTAGCGATTCTATCATTTAAAAAAGCTGACCCTACCGGTTACGGACGCATTGTGCGTGATAACGATTTAGTAACAGCCATCGTAGAGCATAAAGATGCTACTGAAGCACAGCACCAAATTAATGAGGTGAATACAGGCATTATGGCGATGCCAAATATTTACCTCAAAAATTGGTTAAGTCGCCTAAGCAATAATAATGCACAGAATGAATATTATTTAACCGACATCGTTGCATTGGCAGTTGAAAGCAAAGTAGCTGTCATCGCAGAAATCACTCAGGATGAATGGTCGGTAACTGGCATAAATTCTAAAATCGATTTAAGTCAGATTGAGCGCGTACTTCAAAGTCGAATCGCACTAAAATTATTGCAACACGGTGTTACCCTTAAAGACCCTGCCCGCTTAGATGTACGCGGTACACTTAACTGTGGCAGAGATGTAGAAATTGATGTGAATTGCGTATTTGAAGGCAATGTCAGTTTGGGCGATAACGTAAAAATTGCTGCCAATTGCGTGATTAAAAATGCAACAATCGCTGCCAACACAAAAATTGCTCCTTTTACGCATATTGATGATGCGGCAATTGGCGAAAATAGCCGTATTGGGCCATATGCGCGCTTAAGGCCAGGTACGATATTGCAAAGTGATACCCATATTGGTAACTTTGTTGAGCTTAAAAATGCGCAAGTGGATATTGGCAGCAAAATCAACCATTTAAGCTATGTGGGTGATACAACAGTAGGCAAAAACGTCAATATTGGTGCGGGTACCATCACTTGTAACTATGATGGTGCCAATAAATTTAGAACCGTGATTGAAGATGGCGCTTTTATAGGCTCTGATTCGCAGTTAGTTGCGCCAGTGACCATTGGCAAGAATGCCACCATTGCTGCAGGCTCTACCATTACAAGAGATGCACCTGCTGATGCGCTCACCTTTTGCCGTGCTAAAGAGCAAAAAACAATAGTGGGCTGGAAACGCCCACAAAAAATTAAAAAGCCTGATTAAAAAGGCCAGCTAAAAGTTAACCCAAAAATAACGTTAAGTATTTGAAAGAATCCGTATGTGTGGAATTGTAGGCGCGGTTGCTAAAAGAAACGTGGTATCAACGCTGATAGAAGGCTTAAGTCGGCTGGAATATCGCGGCTATGATTCAGCAGGTATTGCCATATTAAATAGCAATGGTATTGAACGAGTGCGCGCTGTGGGGCGTGTGGCGGCCATGACAGAAAAAGCGCTTGAATCAAACTTAAGCGGTCAGGTAGGTATCGGCCATACGCGTTGGGCAACGCATGGCGGCGTCACTGAAAGCAATGCGCACCCGCATGTTTCACCAACGCAATCCAATCCAACGATTGCTGTTGTGCATAACGGTATCATCGAAAACCATGATGAGCAACGTGCCAAATTAAAAGCGCTGGGTTATGAATTTCATTCACAAACCGATACCGAAGTGATTGCACATTTAATTCATCACTACTATTCAAAAATATCTGATTTATTAGCTGCCACCAAATTAGCCATTGCAGAACTCACAGGCGCATTTGCCATTAGTGTAATTGCCGTCAACCAGCCCGATTTAATGGTATGCGCGCGCTTAGGATGCCCTTTATTGATTGGCTTGGGAGACAGTGAGAATTTCATCGCTTCAGACGTTTCAGCGGTACTTTCTGTAACGCGCAGAGTGATTTATCTAGAAGATGGCGATGTCGCCACGCTAACAACCGATGCGGTAACCATTTACGGCAAAGATGGCCAATTAGCAGCCCGCAAAGTACACACTAGCGATGTGTCGCTTGCCAGCTTAGAGCTTGGCCCTTATAGCCACTTTATGCAAAAAGAAATCTATGAGCAACCAGTCGCCTTAAATGACACCATTGAAGCGTTGATTGATGATGGCGCATTTAGGCCAGAGCTATTTGGTATAGGCGCGGCTGAAGTATTCAATCAGCTAGATAGCATTTTGATATTGGCTGCAGGTACTAGCTACTATGCCGCCTTAACCGCCAAATATTGGCTGGAAGGCATTGCAAAAGTGCCTTGCAATGTCGAAATCGCCAGTGAATATCGCTATCGCGAATCGGTACCAAATCCAAATCAACTGATTGTCACCATTTCGCAATCAGGCGAAACTTTAGACACGATGGAAGCGCTAAAACACGCTAAATCGCTAGGCCAAAACTTAAGCCTAAGTATTTGTAACGTACAAGAAAGCGCGATTCCACGTGCCTCGCAATTGGTTTTCTACACGCGTGCAGGCGCCGAAATCGGCGTAGCATCTACCAAGGCCTTCACTACGCAATTAGTCGCTTTGTTTGTTTTAGCCGCCACTTTGGCCAAGCAAAAAGGCTTACTTAACACTCAAAAAGAGCAAGAATATTTGGGCGCATTGCGCCAATTAGCTGGCAGCGTGCAATATGCCTTGAACCTAGAACCGCAGATTCGCGAATGGGCAAAACGCTTTGGTGACAAAGAACACGCGCTATTTTTAGGCCGCGGCGTGCACTATCCAATCGCCATGGAAGGCGCGCTTAAACTCAAAGAAATCTCCTACATTCACGCAGAAGCCTACCCCGCAGGCGAGTTAAAACATGGGCCATTAGCGTTGGTGGACAACAATATGCCAGTGGTGGTGATCGCGCCGAATGATGCGTTGCTGGAAAAAGTGAAATCCAATATGCAAGAAGTAAAAGCGCGAGGCGGCGAGCTATTTGTCTTTGCCGATGCCGATAGCCACTTTACCGAATCCGATGGCGTACACGTCATCCGCACCCCGCGCCATGTGGGTGTGCTCTCCCCTATTTTGCATACCATTCCAGTGCAATTGCTGGCGTATCATGCGGCTTTGTTAAAGGGAACGGATGTGGATAAGCCTAGAAATTTGGCTAAAAGCGTTACCGTTGAATAAGCATGCAAGTAGATAACAAAAATATGTCCCAACATAATAAAGATGGAACGCACGTAATAATGATGGAACGCACATAATAAAGTTGGAACGTACTTTGTGTTGTTTTCTTCCTATTTTTTTTGATGCTCAGGAATAAAGCAGTAATCACCATCAGCAATATCTCCAGCTGATGGTTCAAACTTACCGTTGAACTGGCTGGTTTTGATGTTTGTGATTTTGGCAGGAGTGGCTATGTCGTAGAAAGCCATTTGAGCTAGTCTAAGGCCTGGATAGAGTGTAATGGGTATCTCACCGAAATTCGCAAGTTCAAGAGTAATGATTCCACAGTAACCTGGATTGACGATTGTAGCAGTTGCAATATTTAATCCTTCTCTTGCCCAAGAAGATCTTGCTGTTACTATAGCCTGAATATCCTGAGGAATTTTTACCCATTCTAGTGTCGGTACTAGTGCAAGCGTGCCAGGATGTAATAGAAAGGGGTGAGTGAATGGAATATCGAATCGTTCATGTTTTTGCTGTTTTTTGCGCTTTAGTTCGTGTTTATTAGTATTATCACGATTTACATATGCAGCCGGATCGACATGAGACTGGGCTCCGGCCCTCGCTAACATAACAACTGTACCCATTCTTAAATCAATAGATGACTCACCCAATTGATTCATATTGATTAGTGGCGAAACGGTTAATGACTTGTCGTCTAGTCGCTTAGCAATATCAATTTTCGAAAGGGCTGACAATCAAACTGCTCCTTTGTTTACTTCCGCGTTCATCATTTTAATGGCTCGTTGTTGCAGGATGCCATATTCACAAAGTTTATTCGCATCCTCAAAATTCAATGAAGGATCACCTGCGGATGCAGCAATCCATCCAGCAAATAATATATCCCTAAAATCTACGCTGTAATCGAATGCGAGGTCTGGAGTTAATTCGCCATCAACTGTTTTGAGCTTGAATTCATATCCAACTGGAGGGATTTTTTTGAGCACTTGTTTAATTAATGGTTGAATTCGTTCTGTTGTGGGTTGAGGATATAGCGCTTTTTTATGTGTGCTTAGAAAAGCTGATAATTTAGTTAAAGTTGTCTGAATTTGATCATTCGTAAAAACGTCAAACCAAGAATCGAGCTGTTTTTTCTCAAGGATTGATTTCCAAAACGCATCTACAGCAATTTGAATGTCAGTATCAAACTTCAATGTGTCATAACCAAGAATTTGCGCAGCTGCAATCATTGTATTTACACGACAGGCAGTTGGCGGGTGATAATTACCGATTTCAGAACCAGTAGAATCTATACTATAAAGTAGGTCGCACTGTGCTGCGAGGAAGGAAGGGCCAAACATCAATAAGCCAATAAAATCACAGAGAAATTCTTCTTTCCAAGCCACAAAATCAATATAATCAGTCATGACATTAGATTGATCAATTTCTAATTCAGCTTCGATCACACTTAGAAAGATGCTCACAGATTTAGGTGTTACTGATGTAGTGTAAAGCCATTCTGCAATCGATGATTCACTGGTAAAAAATCGGCTTTTTTGAATAAGGTACTCTTCAACCACCTTATCAAGCAAGCCTTCATAAGCTGCGATGCTAAAAATCGCATGACCCATTTCATGACCAAGAATTGGATGGAGCAAAACATAATGCTTCAGAGTTCTAGGAAAGAAGATAGTTAATATTCTCCTCTTACTTGGAATGCGTCTCCCATCTACATGAATGAGATAAGAACTAAGTCCACCTTCGGCTAACACATGGACTTGTGGAGGGTATGGATTACCATTCTCATCAACTTGAGTTGTGTTCGGATCAGTACAGGCCGATAGGCTTATTTCTTTGAATTCTTCCAAAAATGGCCAAGAATATTCTTTCAAGGATGATCGTTCTATCCTGCTAATTAGTGATGAGAGTTCTTCAAGCTTATAAAAATATTCGGAGAGTGCCGTAGAGGATGTGGGAGACGCAGCATTGATTAGCTGCTCAATAAGTTCAAGTCGATTCAAGCATTCTTCAAAGAAAATCCTGCTGCCTTCAACACCATATTCGTATCTGAGAGTTTCTTCTAGAACCGTATTTAGATTCGCGCACTCATTTAGAAGAAACTCCCTCGCATCCATCCTTTATCCTAACGAATTACCAAACTGGACAAAAAAATTGCGCGTATGAGCTTTATGATTTTCTTCAAGTGCCTGGTTTTTAGTCAGTTTTTTAAGTACAGTTTCAAGCTCGATGACAGCATCTTCAGTTGAAGTTTCTGCTCCAAATGTATCAATTTTTGCATTGTTAAGCGCATTCAAAACAGAACCATGCCACGAAGGTGTTTTGCTAATTCTAGATAGATGACCATTTGCGCGAAGTGCTAATGCACCACGGCGTGATTCATCTTTAAATGCGTTAAATCGATACATTTCCAAAAGCTTAAATATTGACTCAATTGGAATAGCCGCATCTGCACCCACGGAGTTTGCAGGGGCGTCGACATAGCTTGAAATTAGGGATGCAAAATGTTTATACATGGATGTACTTGCATCGGGACGTGATACAGACATTATGCTCATGTTTTCTCCAATCTTTATTAGCGGAAAAGGATTAAAGTAATTTTATTGCTGGGAATTAAGCAATTTTCAATTCATTGATATTGGCAGTCACTTCATCTCGAAGTTTAGACAACTCCAATACGAATGCAAATGCTATCTGCCCTGAGGACAGCAACTCTACCACACCATCATCCTGAAAATAAATGTTGAATCCATCGGTTACAACGAATTTAGTAGTCAAAAGTCCTTTAGCCTCAAGTTCACGACGCTTGAGGGCGGTCAGATTATCTTTCAGTCGTAATGGTGAAACTCCGTTCAATAGAAGTTTTGCTATGACACGTAACAAAACAATGTCGGCAAAAGAATATCTACGGCGTGTACCACGCCCACGCTTCGTCCCATTAGAGGGAGTAATCAAATCATGTCTGCAGAGGTAGTTAATCATATCAAAAGTAAGTTCTGACAGCTTGGCGGCCTCCTTGGCGGAGAACCAATTCTTCACAGCTTTCTCTTTTGAGATTTTCATAATTAGAGTTTAGCTCTAGACTCTAATTATAGTCAACTGATTTCATTGATAAAAATACAATTTAATAAAAAAATGCTTAAACTATTTGACTTTACGCACTCTAGTACGTTTATCTTTTTGTGAACGCGAATAGGCCATTTGGGTATTAAAGGAATCTTCACTCCAATCTTGAAAATCCTTTTTGGTCAAAGGGAAGTTCAGACGTTTTGCTGCAGCCACTAATCTTTCAATGAATGGATCCGTTTTCAAAGTGGAGTTTGAATTAATCTCTAATGATTTTTCTGTTGCTGCAAGGACAGACTCAGCCGCGCTCTTATTCAAAAATTTGAGTTCTTCCACGTCCATATCATTCTCTGTAGTGAAATTGAAAAACTCATCATCCGGGCTGTTCAAAATGTGGTCTAAGCTCTGCTCAAGTAATAAGTCATCAAAAGTAGATTGTGTTTTCGTAGTCATATCATTCATCTCCTAGTTTTTCTATTGCCCGCTGGATTTTACGATCCGCAGACCAAAATTTTGTGTCGGTGATACCGAGTTTTGATCGAATCTCGGCCTTTGTAAGCCCATGTTCTAAAAGCATGCCTAGAATCTCAAGTGCTAACGCGTCTCTATTAAGTAGAGATTTAAGTTTACGGATTCGGATCTCTGCTGTCTGAACTTCCATCATCATGTCTTCAGGTGACGCAACTGCTCTGTCATCATTTTCAGCAAGGTTGTGCTGGCTATCTGCCCCATAAACTATTTGAGGAAGAGTATTTTTAAGTTTTCGAGTGTCGTTATACGCAAGACTCCTCATTACACCAACAACATATTTGGGGAATTTGACACGTTTATTCCAATTACGCTCTGCAAGTATCGCTTCATATGCCATTGAGATAAGTTGCAATGGAGTCATGTGTACTTTTAGGCGGGGATTTCTTCTTAATATCCAGTTTGAAGCCGCAGCAATTCTCGGCGAGGGGTTTTTTGCTTCGGCTTCGATTGCAGCCCTGACCTCTTCTTTAGTAGCTACCTCATCTAATACATCATTATTCATAGGCATATCTCCCAAAATATCAACCTTCTAACTTACTTATGCTCATTTATTTAAACCTTTCGACAAATTGATGAAAAAAAATATTCTCGGGATGTTTTGTCAAAAATAACAAATCGTTGCGCCTTAGTTAGTTGTAAAGCAGAGGTTTTCAAAGCTTAACTTTGTAAGGATGAATCAAATGACAACACTAGTCGCAAGTGATGTGGATGTAAAAGCAGTTAAAGAAACTGCAAAAAATAAGTATATCGTTAATATTGAGGGCGTTGAGCACAAATGGCATAAAGATACGATTACTACTGAAGAGGTCGCAAAATTAGGTGGCTGGACCAGTGAAGGAGTTATAGAGATTGATAGCAATAACGTGGAGCGTACACTTGGTGCAAATGAAATTATTCACCTGAAAAAAGGGATCGGCTTCGCCAAAAAGATACGCTGGAAACGGGGTGACGGCGTGTTCGAGCTTCGTTTAGCAAGTGAGTTTAATCATCTCAAAGGTCATTTCACTAATGCTAAGCAAAGGGAAAGCTGGTTCCTAATCCCAGGCTACCCGTTACCAGACGGCTGGAGTCTTCAGCATGCTGATATCGCCTTTCGTGTCATTTCCGGCTACCCGGGTACACCACCTTATGGATTTTTCGTTCCGGCAGGTCTGAGGTTTAAAGACACGTTACCAAGTAACTATCAGGAAGCTATCAATGATGTACCTCCCTTTGATGGAGCATGGGGGATGTTTTCCTGGTCCCCAGAGGACTGGAGGTCAAGCGATGATGTCGCAGGCGGTTACAACCTACTCAACTTTGCACTTAGCTTTGCGGTGCGCTTGAGAGAAGGCGCTTGAAATGACAGTTTCAATCAGCATGTCAGTTGCATTCTATAACGATATACAACAGCATCTTTTCCCTAGAGCAGACCGACGCGAGCAAGGAGGGTTTATGTTCTGTCGGTTCGACAAATACAGAAGAGAATTTCAAGTAATTGAATGGAGGCCTTTAGCTGGATCGGATTACGCTTTTCAGGAAAGGGATTATTTAGAGTTGTCAGATAAGACTAAAGCTTCGCTTATAAAAAGTGCACATGACCTGCAAGTATCGCTGATTGAAATTCATTCCCATCCAAGACAGATTAAAGTGGCATTTTCAATTGCTGACTGGATTGGCTTCAAGGAATTCGTTCCACACATTAGATGGAGGCTCGGCAAGAGGCCATATGCAGCACTAGTTTTTGGTCATTCATGTGTCGATGGCTTTGCTTGGATTGATGAATCGAAACTTCCAGTGAGTATAGATGGAATCAATATCGGAAACTCCTTCGTTAAAACAACCGGTAATTCATTTAAAGCATTGGAAAGAGGGATTTATGGACAGATTTGACCGCAATATCAAATTTTTCGGTATAGATGGACAGCGCTTGCTTAGCGCATCAGTAGTTGCAATTGTAGGTTGCGGTGGTCTTGGGCAACATGTAATACAACAATTGGCATATCTAGGTGTTAAAAAACTGATTGTTATTGATGATGAAGAATTGAGCGAAACCAATAAAAACCGTTATGTACTAGCTTGGCACAGTGATCCAGTCTCAGGGCTTCGGAAGGTAGATTTAGTCAAGCGAACTGTAGCAATGATTGATCCTGGAATTGAGATAGCGGTGGTTCATGCAAGCGTACGAAGTGCAGAGGCGCTGAATGCATTGAAGCAGGCAGATACTATTTTTAGTTGCCTTGATGATGATGGTCCTCGTTTTATACTGAATGAATTCGCTCTTGCGTATAGCAAGGCGCTATTCGATTTGGCATCCGATACTGAAAACAAGGGTGCGCTGATTTATGGAGGACGCATTGCATACATCGGCGATGATGAGCCGGGATGCCTAGTTTGTATGGATCTTTTAGATACTGTTGCAGTGTCGCAATTTCTGACCAATGAAAATGCAAGACGTGACCGAAATGAGTTATACGGGGTCAATGTTAATGAGCTAGATGTGGCAGGACCTTCGGTAGTTTCCCTAAATGGAGTCATCGCATCACATGCCGTCATGGAGTTCATGCTTCAAGCCACTGGTATCAGAAAAGCAAAGCGTAAATTGGAATATAGAGGAAATATGGGCATTGTAGCGGTCAAGCACGAAATACATGCATCTGATTGTCATTTTTGCAATGTTGTTCGTGGATCAGGTGATAACGCTGATATGACACGGCATGTTAAAGGAGAGTGAGTTGAATTGGCTTGAAGATGCATTATTTGTCCTGGCTTATTCGACTAGGACACAATTAGCGCTATTGATGGGTGTGATTTCAAGTATCGGAATACTCATTTATGGGTACAGCGTGGTTGATAGTTTTGAACTAACAGGTTTGTTGGCTCCTTTGACAGGAGTACTAAAACCCTATTTCTCTCATCGATATGAGGCAGCCGCTCTGAGCTCGTTATTGAGCTTTATGGGATTGGCACTGAAGCTGTTTATAAAGGACTATAAACGGATGATGGGCCGGTGGTAGATGGCTAAATATAGGTACGCGATGGACGAGCAAAAGATTGCTCGATTCATCAAAGAAGGAAGGGGCAAAGGTGAGGGCCAGGATTATAAACCTTGGTTAAAAATTCAAGATGTACCTTCAATTGGACGTTCGTCTAGACCCTACTCTCACAAGACTGGTCGCGAACATCATTTCCTATCTGATATCGAGAATGCTGCCTTCTTTTTTTACCACTGGAGTGATGATGTAGTCGATATTCGTGAGCAATATCCCATTGATCGGGCCGTCACTCAACAAATAGCGAAAGATATGGGTGTGCCTCATCCGGCTGATCCACAAACAGGCTGTCAGATTGTGATGACTACCGATCTGCTAATCAATACTCTAGATATGCGATTGTTGGCAAGGTCTGTGAAACCACATGATTCTTTTGACCGCCGTGTGCTGGATAAACTGGAGATTGAGCGAAGATATTGGGAGTTGCAAAGTGTAGATTGGGGACTTATTACACAGCATGAATTGCCAGAGAACCGAATTAACAACATTCGGTGGGCACATGAGCTTCACAGTCTAGATTCATTGGTAGTACCTTACTCAGGTTACTGGGAAGACCGATGTAAAGCTCTAATCAATTTTCTTCATCAGGCTGGTGATATCACCATTCGGATGATGATCGATGATTTGGAAAATTCACATCATTTTGGTCCAGGTGAGGCGATCACGGTTATTCGACATTTAATCTCCAATAAAAAAATCCATATTGACATGGACAAACGTTGGGATGTTAAGAGCCATATTTCATTTATTGGGTTGTTAGAAGACCCAACTTCAGAGGAGCGCATTCGTGTTGCTTGAAAATGATTTAATCAGATATGTAGAAAGTGGTCGTCAAGTCAGAGTTTTGTGGCTACATACCGAAAAAAATACGGTGTTTCTAATCGACGTTCTTGATGAAATTGCAATTCCGTTTGAGTTGTCACAGCAGACACTCATAGAAGATCTTATGAGCAAGCGCGCAGTCACTGTCGATGACCCATTTCAACAACTTACACTTGAAGATAAGATTAAAGCCTCTTATAGGGCCATTCGCGATAAGGCGATGCGGATTATTCAGCCCATCGTAATTCAGAAACCAGCAGTTTTCTATTCAAACAAACGTTGGCGTCTCATTAATGACGCAATTCGATTAAATCAGTGCAATCACAAGACGATTTACCGGTATCTACGCAAATTCTGGCAGAAAGGGCAGCATCCGAATGCTTTGTTACCCGACTACAGCAACTCAGGCGGTAAAGGTAAAGTACGTGAAATAGGCATCATCAAAAGAGGGCGTCCAAGAAAATATATTCAATCAGTAGGTATCAACGTGTCAGAGGATATGCGAAAGACATTTTTGGTCGCTGTCTCTAGGTACTACGTGACTAATAAGCGATTTACGCTTAAAAATTGCTACAAGAAAATGCTCAAAGAGTTTTTCTGTAAAAAATCAATTGACCCTTACAGTGGCCGTGTCACACTTTTTCCAATTGAAGGTGAGGATGACTCACATTTTCCTACTTTCGCCCAATTTCAATATTGGGTCGACAAAGATAACAATCGCCTCGACATGAAAAGGAAACGATTAGGCTCAAGAGTTTATGACAAGGATATGCGTGGTCTGATTAGCACTTCGAATTCAGAAGTTTGGGGACCAGGTGCAAGATTTCAAATCGATGCCACTATCGCGGATGTATATTTGCTTTCACGTATTGATCGAAGGAAAATAATTGGTAGGCCAGTCATTTATGTAGTGATTGATGTCTATAGCCGCATGATTGTTGGGCTATATATCGGCTTAGAAAATCCATCATGGGTTGCTGCAATGATGGCGCTAGGTAATACCGTTGAAGACAAGCAGGCATTTTGCAAAAAATATGGTGTAGAGATAGAGCCAGAAGATTGGCCATGTCATCATTTACCAGCAGCCGTCCTTGGAGATCGAGGTGAGATTGCATCTGGACTTATTGATAACCTCATTAATAATTTCTTCGTAGAAATAGAGAGTTCAGCCCCATTCAGAGCGGATTGGAAAGGAATCGTTGAGCAAAGGTTTGCACTGCTCCCTGCTGTATTCAAGCCATATGTTGATGGTTATATACAAACGGATTACCAAGAGCGTGGCGCGACGGATTATAGGCTTGATGCCACCTTGGATATAGATCAGTTCACTGCGATTACTATCGAAAGTGTGCTCTATTTCAATAATGCCCATGAGATTAAAAATTACGATAAGGATCATGATCTTGCAGCTGCAGATTTCGCTGCTGTACCGATTCAACTCTGGGAATGGGGGATTTCTAACAAAAGCGGCTCGCTGCGTAATTACCCTGCTGACAGAGTGAAATTTAGCCTCATGCCTAGCTCGGAAGCAACGATTACGGAGTTTGGTATTAAGCTACGATCCACCTATTACACTTGTCAACGAGCAATGCAGGAGGGTTGGTTCGATAAAGCTAGGCAGGACGGTAGAACCAAAGTACAGGTCTCATACGATCCCCGGGACATGGATTTCATATATATACATGCACCGGATAAAGTTGAAGGATATGAAGTTTGTCAGCTGACCCCTCGAAGCCGCGCATATGTAAACAGCACTAGTTGGGAAATTGAGCAAGCTGAGCACTCATCTAAAGTTCGTTCTGCTGAACATGCCCCTAAGGAAAGGATGGCTTCGCTCAATCTAATAGCGAACATCGAGGCGGTAGTTGAATCAGCCAAAGATATGAAACCGCCAAGCATGGGAGTAAGTGCAACCAGTCGAACAAAGGATATTCGTCAGAATCGACTCATAGAGAAATCTGACAATAGAAAAACAGAGGTCATTCGGCTAGGAGATGCAGCTAAGCCTGTACCAAGGAATATACCTAATAACATTGTTCGTTTTCCTGCTGGTCAGGATGATGATTACGACGAACCTGATATTACTCAGATCATTAAATCAGGTAAGGAGGATGCGTGATGCAGCACGAAAGACCACAGACACTGCCTGAATATGCAAATAATCCATTTATCGCAAATCTCCCCTTAGTTCAGACCCGCTTTGAGATGCTAGAAAGGTTACGGAGAAAACCAGACTTTAATGTAGTTGAGCGTGGGTATCCTGCACATTTACGTAAACATTGCATTCTGAGGCTCAGCCAGTATTTTGAACCTTTAGATCGACACATCCAATTTTGCGAAAAATTTGACATGCTGCTTCGTCAGGGTTATTTGAGTCGTAATCCGCTTACGCATGACTACATCCATAGACTACAAAGCAGTCATGAAAGAAAGAAGCAAAGCAATTCTGGGGCGGGTTCACTAAGTGTGTTTGAGAGCTTTGCCAGTAGTTTTGCTCTCATAGGAACATCAGGGATTGGCAAATCAAAGACGCTTGCCTGTGTGTTACCTCATTACAAGCAAATCATCGAACATACTGAACTATTTACCTTGTCTCAGATTGTGTGGATTCGACTTGACTGTCCGTCACAAGGTTCTTTGATACAGTTATGTCGTACATTCTTTTATACAGTCGATCAACTTCTAGGAAGCAATTATCAAGCAAAGTTCGCCGGTAAGCATCACGCACTGGACGATATGCTGCTTGCGATGGGTCATATAGCAAACCTGCATGCGATTGGAGCGTTAATCATTGATGAGATTCAGTTCCTGAGTAACATAAAGAATGGCTCAGATGCTCTTTTGAGATTTTTCGTTACGCTCGTTAATACAATTGGTATTCCAGTTGTGCTTGTTGGGACGAATAGCGCATTGCCTTTATTACAAAATAACTTCAAAGAGGCGCGACGTGCGAACGGGCTGGGATCCATGATCTGGGACCCGATTGAGAATAACGGTACTTGGCAACACTTGGTAAAAGAGCTTTGGAATTACCAGTGGGTAAAGGACTTTACTGATATAACAGATGAGATCATAGACGTGCTGCATGAGGAGTCCCAAGGTATTGTGGATATCCTGATAAAGCTGTTTATGTTGGTGCAGTTGCGCATCATTTCGGTCAGGGAAGCTCGACCAGGACCAGAAACCATCACGCCGGCATTAATCAGAAAGGTTGCGAAGGAAGATTTTCGCATGGTACGACCTATGTTGGATGCACTAAAGAAACGGGATATGAAATCCTTACAACGATATGATGACCTGCTTCCGTTCCAGACGCATTTCGATACTCTCTTGCACCAAGCAATGGAAACACAGTCGGTTATTGCACATATTCCAAAAGCACCAGCATCTTTATTGGATCGTCAAGATAATGTTGGTGATCAGTTGCTTGCTAGCCTTAAACTAGGTGGATATGCGGAGGATATTGCAAAGTTATTGATTGATCAGGCGATGAAGATACATCCATCTGGAGATTTCATACTGCTGATGTCTGAGGTCATTAGATCAATTCAATCTCCTACAATAAAACAAAAGAAACTCAAGGTCATTAGGCAGGTAATCGAGGAAATGACTCCTTCGGATTTGCGGTACATTGTTGAAAAATCAGAGGGTGACTCCATTTATCAGAAACTTTTACTAGGAGGTGCGATACGGTCACCGCTTCAGGATGTGAGGGCATGAAATTACATTATTTTCCTCGCATCTATCCTGATGAATTGTTATATAGCGTGATAGCCAGATATCAAAAACACGTTGGCGATCCACCACATACTCTTTCTAATTTTGATCTTCTGGGTAATGGTCACGTTATACCTTCCTTGGATATGCAGAATGGTATTAGAAATCTGATTTCATCAATATCTAGTACAACACATATGAGCGATGACCGTGTTTTAGATGAGCTGACACTTTTTAACTATCTTGTGGCTTATGTAGATACACGACTAGCTAGTAGAGTGCGTTCTGCGGTACTTGCCGGAAAAGTCAGGGATTGGTATGTTAGGCTGGGTTATGCCGCTTTTAAAGTCAATCGTTTGACCACTTTGAGATTCTGCATGTCGTGCAGAGAGCGTATGTTAAATGATTATGGTGAGCTATATTGGCGACGTGCTCACCAATTATCATCGGTTCTTGTTTGCAAAGAGCATCAGCAGAGTCTGTATTTGAGTAAAGTTGATATTCAGCCAATCAGCCGTCATAGCTTTATTGCTGCTGATACAGATAACAACCCTATTGATGCTCTGCCTCTCATCTCAATTTGTGATGAGAGGTCTTTAAGAATTTTGGTTGAAATCGCAACCATGAGTGAGTCTTTACTAGACCTACCCTCTCAAAGAAAAACATTAGGTGGATGGACGAGCCATTACAGACGGCAGCTCGAAGATGCAGGATTAGTGAGTGTAAAGGGCCGGATCAGCATGAAAAGGCTCCATGATGAAATTTCTCTTTTTTACCATGGCTTGGCCAATCAAATAGCAGGCTTCAAAAATCACACATCACATTCATGGGTGAGCAAACTAGCAAGAAAACAACGCTCACTCACACATCCAATGCATCATTTGTTTTTTCAATGCTATTTGAATCGACTAAAACCTAATCAATATAAGCCATTCGGACTTGGGCCATGGCCATGCGCAAATCCTCTTTCCAATCATTATGGTAATGCCGTAATCCGCTCGTTTGAGACGCATACGAATCATGGGCATCAAGTTGCTGTATTCAAATGCAAATGTGGATATGTCTACACTAGATGGTTTCAACCCCACACTGGCCAAATCGGAGCAGTACGTTTTAAAGCATTTGGGCCTACGTTGGAACCAGCGATCAGATCTGCAATACAGAAAGAAATTTCGTTACGGGCATTGGCAAGGGAGCTGCAATTAGATCCCAAAACAGTTGTACGTTTAGCTTCTAATCTTGGTGTCGCGATGAGTTGGAAGACAGGTAAATATCTTAAAAAACTTCCACAAGAGTTATCAGCCATTGAGCGAACTGTAATAACAGATAACTTAAGCAAAAAGGCTTTTGGTAAGCTTGATTGGAATGCTATTGATACAGATCTAAAAAATAAGGTAAAGGTGGCCGTTCGTAACATCAAGAAAAAAAACCCACCAATCAAAGTAACTATTGCAGAAATTGAGCGCACAGTGAAACGAATTGGATGGATATCCAAACGTTTAATGAAACTCCCCCTCACTACAGCATATTTACATCGCACTCTTGAAACACATTCCGCTTACAGAGAGCGTCGCATCTATTGGGCGATTGATGAATTATTAGCAGCTGGAAAGCCACTTGTTAAATCAAATGTTATTCGTACATCTGGTCTAAGGTCCGATGCCAATCCATTGGTTGCAAAAGCCTTAGCACCTTTGCTTAAGATTAGGAGGGAAGTTGACGAATCCAATCTCAATTAGGGCATTTGATGTTGGCAATGAACTTCAGGAGCTGTACTGGTTTGCAGGCACGGCGTTCAACGAACGATCAGATTGTTTAATTCGCCCGGTGCTTCGTGGGGTGGATTCCGGAACATTCCACATGTGTAGTTTGCCTATGGGTATGTTGCCGGTGCTGACCCTAGGTAGATTTTTCGACCATGGACAAATACTTGATATGACGATGCGAGGCACTATAGAGTCTGTATTAACAGAAGACATGTCACAGTATTCAGAGATTACGTCCGCTGACTTACCCAACTCATTATACTCATTTGGCAACCAGAGCACAGGTAGACAAAAACTACTTCGTTATGAAGCAAATGGATTGGAGGTATTCGTGCCAACGATGGAATTAATTCGCTATCTTTATCTGCATAACAAAACTCTAGCAAATGCATTAATGCGCCCCGACGGATTAATGACTTTGTTCAACCCACAATTTCCAGGATTTCATAAGGAGTTAAGAATTGACTTCACAGCTGAAATGCCAAAATCATCGTTGACGAATGATTTCGCTCAGGAATTCGCATGGATTGCCATGGATGTGAATGCTCGAAAATCTTGGGATAGTGTAAGGAAGATGAGTCTTGGCCAGACTTATCTCACATTCGTTCCGCCTGGAATGAAAAACTCCACATGGCAGTATCGGGGTATCAAACACGAGAATCAGTTATTAATACTTGAGATTATGAAGTTGAGTGGCAGATCTCAACCTTGTGACAAGCTTGTATTTGGTCATCCTTCAATGAAACAGATTACCAAAGTTGACATTGATAGAACGTTGTCAATCAGTCCAGATAACGAAGTTAATAAGAAGCTTGCTGATTCGACTACGCGATATGAATATACATTCGAACTTGAGGATGATGGTGGGGGCACTACTCAACAACAGAAGCAGAAGGTTCTGAGTGTTGCCTTGAAAATATGTAATTTTGAGCGTCGCATCCCAATAGAAAGGTTGTTAACTCCAAAGCGGTTACAGTCTTATGAGCAACGAGACTCAAGGGTTTCAAATGGACGTGTGCTCAATGATAAGACAATTAGTAAAGCTCTAAAAAAGACATGTAAGGTGTCTGCGGCAGATGTAGCTTTGGGTGCTGCATTAAACCCAATTGAATTTGCTTTACTGCTTCCTGGATCCCCTGAGGATGTTGGAGATTTAGAAGTAATGGAGGATGTGGTAAAGCAAATGTCACTGATTTTACCAAACTGGCAATTCTCGATGGCCATTTGTAAGCTTAAGCCTGGAAAAGTATTCTCTACGACCAATCGTCATGCAAGGCTTGCATTGATTGTAACGATATACTCAAACGATGCGCCTCCGATTTATATATTAGACGTAGATCATACGGGAGATATTGCACTATCACTTCTGGCAGTTTCGTTCAAAGTAAAACAGACTTTTGATGAGCTGGAACCACATATAAAAGCAATCCTTGATGGTCTTGTTGGCAATAATGGTCATTGGGATACAAATGTCGAGGAGCGTTTGGCATTAGTTTGTAGTTTTGAGCGATTTCCTAAGATGGTTTCACCAAGAGTTGCAGGCGACCACGGTCGCGCAGCTATATTGGCTTATCGACTTGCCCATCGACTTGGTTTAGCTAGAACTGAGTAGGCGGTATGTCTGTTTTTTTTTATCAGTAGTATACTGAAATTTAATTTAACCCAGCTTTTGGGTGGGCGATAAACACTAGTAAATAGGGGTACTTAATGAAAGCATATTCTCTTGCAAAGAAAACCAATACAGACGAATTACATCTTTTCGAAGGACAGATGACTGAAACTAGCTGTACTGCGGCCATATTGTCTGTCTGTGAGAAAATGAACCGGAATAAAGAGTTTGCAGCGTGGGAATTTTATTGTAAAAAAGAGGAAGAGGCACGGGTTTTGTGTGCAAACAAAGGCCGCAAAGTTTGTGGGACTTGTGTGAGTCACCTTTACACAACTTATCGATGATTAAACTATTTAAGGGAGTGACTTAATTGAAGATGGAAGCTGCAATCATCAAGGAGCAAGGCATTACATTTGCTGTTGTTGTCGTTAAATCTGCGGTGTTGCAGAGTCAGCAGCAATCACAGCAGACTTCGGTCTCGTTGATGAGATACTTTCCTGGCATGCCGATTATCTTAATGGCACAGATTCATCGGGGTATTCCCACCTATTGGGGGAGAACCGATATCGTAAAGTTTCTAACTAATCTCCACATCTCTCAGATTCCATGGAAAGAATATACTTTCGATTAATCTTACAGCATTAATCATTAGATGCGATCCATTCCAAATTCACGATCAACAAACGTCAATGTCGAAATCAATTACGTCATGAGAGGAACGGTTTATCCGGTAGAAAGTACCTTGGTCACCAAGGCTGTTCAGGAAGAATTTAAAATAATATCAAGCAAATTTGAACCGTGACCATTAAAGTCTTTTTAGATTGTGAATTCACCGAATTCGAACAGCCAAAGTTAATATCAATAGCATTGGTAACTGAAAATAATGAACGTAGTTTTTATGCAGAACTAACGAACACTTACACAATTAATGATTGTTCAGAATTCGTAGTAAGCATTGTGCTACCGTTATTAGATGCTAAACCATTAACACTTCCATTAACTGATTACACAAATGTGTATGCTCGAATGTCGTTTGATGAATGCAGGATACATTTAATGAAATGGTTTGAACTGCTGAATGATGAATCGTGCATCTTTAATGATGTTCCTCAGTTTGATTTTACTTTGCTAAGTAGTTTATTTGTTGAACAATGGCCAGAACAGCTATCTCTATATTGTGAAACAATCTGCTCTAGCACTGCGGATGGTGAAGAGCTTTATGAGAAATCGACCATACAGTTATTTAAAAATGGTTTCCGTGAGCATCACAGTTTAGATGATGCCAGAGTCATGTCCAAAGCGTACCATGCTATGCAGGTTTCAGGAATAAAAACTGCCTCTCAACAATACATTACGAGCGTAGGTCTTAAGCATTTGAGTAATCGTAAAATACAAAATAATTAGCTGTCTTTTTTAATTTCACATTGGAGAAGCTCAAAATGTGGGAAGAGATTAAAGTGGAATTTTTGATTGGATTTCATGACGGTTGGTCAATATTTTGGTCACCATTTGTTGGACTTTGGCAGGCGATGAGAAATGCTTGGTAACATCGTAGAACTGATTCAATTTTTTATCTAGATTCATTCACTGAATGACATATTTCGGCCCATAGCGGATGACATAAGGGGCGCGCTTTAGCGCGTCCTATGGAGGCCGTGAGGCCGGAACGAACTTGATGGACGGGTCAGGCTGGGGAGACGAGAGCAGAGCGTGAATATGAACTAATGGTTGCAAAACGATCTCCCCCAAACCGTAGAATAGCTGAACTGTAACTTAAAACCACAGACCGCAAAACCGACAGCGCCAATACAAACTTAGCTGACCTTAGCGTGCCTAGCCCAACAAACCCTTGAACCGCAAATAATTCAAACTAAAGCAACTCAAAACGCTAACCAAGCCCATAAGCCGATGCCCTGGGAGCTTCATGGATATTGCCTCCCAGGGCAATGCTTTTTAACTAGGCCTAACAGTTAACATAGAGACCCATGAGTCTCTATGTTAATTTAATCAACATATTTGAAAAACTTACAAATCAAACCATTATTTAACTAACTAACTTTATTCATTTGTGTAACTACATTTTCTTGTGCAATACCGCACCATAAATCTTTAATACCTACAATTATCATTGATAATCCAGATTTTTGCGTAGATTTTTGAGTTAACAAGCTCCATTCTTCTAAATCAATTGAAGATGGCGTAGGATAAGCTTCTGGATGAGTATGCCATTCGCCAAGATATGTTATCTCAGCTCGGCTATCGGTCCAAATTTTTTTTGCGATTTCCGAATGACTTTTTTCAGACCTATTCCAATGATATCGGAATCTTTGGTCAAATTCCGTAGGTTCTGTAACATGTAAAATTTCAAAATGATTACGCCTTCTTTTACCCAGCAATATACCTCCTGCCTCTAACTTTTTCTCGTCATCTTGAATATAATTTTGGAAAATTGTTATAGCTTCAGTAGATAAAACCATCAAAATACCAGTATTTGATATTACCCACTCTTTGTGAAATGACATGCGGGACAATCTATTTGTTTAATTGGGTTTTGATCAATTGTATTTAGAGAGTAATTTCGATCAATTACCATTGTTCTTAGAAAAGGCGTTCCTGCAATATTTAACCAATCCATAATGTGATTACTGGCTAATGAAGCTGCAAACAAAGCTGCCGTAGCTGGAAATTCAACATACAAACTTTCGCAACCATGTCCACCAAGCGTAATTTCATATTCTTCATTTACGGCAGGATATAAAGACTTCCTGTTGATGTCAGTGAGACAACGATAGCAAGCATTTGATTTTTTTGGCTGCAAAATAGTCCTGACTACAGCGCCTGGCCCTTCAATCCATACATTGATTGTAGGAATAAATTGATCTTGATTGATTTTAACACTCAACCAATCACTTAAAGCTTGCTCCCCTGTAGCATTAATAATTAGGTCGTAATCAGTAGAAAATGGGAAGTCCTTTACGTCTAAGGTAGAGGAGTTAACATTCGCTGTAGGAAATGAGTTTTTTAATTGTTTTTCAGTTGCAATAGATTTAAATGAGTACAAAGATTCATATCCAAGTTTATGTCTTCCGATGTTTCCAACACCTAAACTATCTTTATCAATAATCATTAAATTGCCTCCGGAAAAGCCAGCCCCGCTCCGAACTAATAGATCAGCCAAATGGCCACCGATTGCACCAGCACCAATGAGTAATATTTTTTTCCCCATTAGATTTTTGCGACTAGGTTGATTCCTCTCCACCATATAGGAATCGTCAATTCTTATTGTAGACATCACTCCAATTTTGCACGAACCTAAATATTTTCTTGCTTGTGCTATTGTTGTCAGTTTTAGCCCTAATTTAGGCATTGTTAGATTAGCTGAGTATTTTGACGTAGGTGACGAGATTAAAATTAATGCAAAACGCTCCCCGGAATCGTATATCGCTTTTATCCGTTTCATGATTTTGCCTGCAACTTTTGTATCCAAAGAATATTGCCAGTCTATGAATTCATCCAATGTAGTTGGAGGCCAGACTGTTCCATCAGTAATTGGGTAAGGATTTGCAGTTGTCTCAATTATGCATCCAGGCAGAGATACATCCTCAACGATCAAACCAAATTTTTCGAATTTCTTTTGCGTTCTCAATCGATCATCAGTAATCACCATGGAAATGATTTTTCCCTCGGTATTACTAATTCCAAAGATACGAACATAACCACTATGTGTATCTTTAGTATCCAAGTAAAGTTGCTCAATTGTGGATTTAGCAAAATCCCAATGAACGAAAAATTCGTTGGCTAAATCATCTACAAGTTCCCCATCCAAAATCAATGATAAAATCTTTGTAGCCCTGTCAATGCATGCAAGTACCTGACTCGCAGGATTAAAAATATCCATGGCAATTGTGCCACTAATGGAGTAGCAAAGGCTTCCCTTGGCCCCTATATGTGGAGCTAAAGGCTTCAAATTATCAGGCACTTTAATGATTCGAATATTCGGAGGCTTATCAAACATTTTATTCAGGGTAAGTTCAATATCAATAGAGCCCTGAGAAGTGTGTAGTTGACCTAAGTACTTATAAACTCCATATATCCAAGGAGTGAATTCGATAAACCCCCGATCAACTAAAGCATTATGTACATCCTCTAGATTTTGCAAGATTAACTATCCAGCTTCAGTGCGACCAACCAATGGAGTTGGGAGAATTGCAGCCGGGGAATGTTTAATAGTCTCATCTGGAGTAGTAACAGTAATCAAATCAGGCCTATTTGGTAATCTTTCCCCAAATTCCTTACGCAACCATAAACAAACACTTACTTGATCAGCGGCAGCTAAAGCCGCAGAAATTTTTGCATTTAAATTTTCATATTGTTTTGCAAAATCTTCTAATTCAGCTTTACTTAACCTTTCAGTTAGGCTTTCTTTTTGATTTGCAGGATTAACAACACCTTTGCGAAGTTCATTTGGCAATTCCCGCAATACTTCTTCTAAAGCTAAATCGTCTCGTCCATGAAATTTTTTAAATACTTTGGCGGTAGCAGACATAAGTAATATTGAACTTGGCCCACCCTCTTCCCAAATAAAATCTCGGTAACCTTTAAGATACCTTACGATGTGTCGAAGTTGATCTCCTTTTAACTTGCATTGATCATCAAACCATTCTTTAACAGGGCGAGGATCTGAATCAATCCAATCGTCCACTCTGTGAGCCAGCAAGACCTTGACTTTAGGTAATTGATCCCAAGAATCATATTTTGAATCCATAAAAAAGTCAGCTGTTGCTCTTTTTGATTCCTCAAATTTCAATGTCTGAAATTCTGAATCCTCTATTGCATATAGTGGTAAATCTATATGAGATTTGGAGTTGATTATTATTCTTGTACATGTGGGTTTTTCAACTAATGTCCAGCCGTTACGTGTAACAAGAGGCATTAAAGATCTATGCACGGCATCAAAAAATATAGTGGTAGCAGTGCTTGGTTTTCTAATTTCTTGTAAATAGCTAAGTGGTAAGTAGCACCCGTCATCCAAATCAGCTTGCTGCTTACCCTGTGCTGGTGCATTAAGTGTTTCATATGCCCAGGAGCCTTGAGTGTAAAATCTTGGCTTCTCAAATGCAGCCCCAACTTTTTCTTCTAAAACTTTAGGCAGATTCTCACGCAGCACATTTCTAATTTCATTTCTTGCAGCTATCAGCAATTCTCGCTGATTTTCTTCTAGGTCCATATTGCTGATGTAGCTATCATCAGAGTTGTTTCGAAATAATCTACTTAAATTAAGCACCTTTATCTCCCTAAATATTTTTGTCACGAATTGTTTGTAAATTTGGTGCGATATGACTGAAAAATGCACGGAATTCATTTTTCCCAAATGCAGTTTGTACTAATTGGGCGGCTGAACCTTTTAGGCTTTCTGTAGCAAATGAACTAACATCAGCAAGACTTGGGGCAGTCTCTGGCCGTGAATCCATGGTAGGTAATCGATAAACTTTACCAGGTAACATGTGGTTGTCTACCATGAATGCTGCCATTGCTTCTTGTGCAGATGTAGCTAAATCAAACACGCCAGATCCCCAATCTAATAAACCTTGATCTAATGGTTTAGTCAAATCGCCTATACGCTTTGGGGATAAAGTGCCAATGGCTAAAACTCTCAGATCATCTTGCCCAGTAGAGTTATCTCCAAATAACGGAGGACGTACGTTGAAAAATTTCATAGCTTCATGAACGGCAACTTGAGTAGGGTCATTGGCAATCAAGCCTCCGTCAACAATTCGATATTCGTCAATTTTATGAGCAGGAAAATAGACTGGTGCAGCAGCAGTACCTAACGCCACATCCACAATAAGTAAATCTTTATCGATGGTAAAAGTTTGATGATGATCAGTTTTGAAAAACTTTGGCAAACCAGCCCCATAATTGATCGCAGGAACAATAATTGGATGGAGGACTTCTTTAAGGCGTTTGTTGTGAAAAAATTCTCGAGATTGCAATAAATTTTTTAATGGGGTTGGGTCATACCAAGCTTTATCTGCTTGCTCACTTTCATTTGCTAAGGCTTCTCGATTATTCCATCCATACAAAGCTTTCGCACCTAATCCTTTTTGACGAGCGAATCCTTGAACATGCTCAAATTTAGGGACTGGTTTATTGAAAAGTTTGGGGCCTAATTCTTCTAGTGCTTCTCTAATGGCTTTAGCAGGAATTTCTAATGATAATGCTAATCCGATTATTCCCCCAATTGAAGTGCCTGCAATTAAGTCAAAATGTCTTGCAATTGGAACTCCGCCATTTTGTTTTTCAATCAGTTCAATGGCATGAGCGACATGTAGCCCTCTATATCCACCACCAGATAATGATAAAACCTGAAATTTAATTGGTTGTTTATTCGCCACCTTGATTACCTTTTTCATCAATGCCCTGGGGGGCGAAAAATATTTTTAACCGTTTTATTACAATATTTGGTTGCAATTCAATAATTTCAAGAGCTCTTTAGTATTTTTTAAGCTTATGTAATTGATACAAAACTGATTTGTATAATTGAGTATTAATATTGTAATGAATATTGTATGTTTATTACGAACAATTGTACGTAATTTATGTACGTTGACTTTATTACATTGTTATATTAATGTACGTATGTATCGTACGATTGTACGTATTTTATGGACAATTTATGACTAGCTTATCTGATGCATTATTTAATAAAACAAAACAAAAGGTTTTGGGAATACTGTTTTCTCAACCAGAACGAAAATTACATTTGAGAGAAATTGCACGTATTGCAAATGTAACTCCTTCAACAATTCAAAAAGAATTGTACATACTTACTAATGCAGGAATTCTAGAAAAAAATAAACAAGGAAACCAACTATTATATAAACCTAATAAAGAATGCCCAGTCTATGATGAGCTCGTAAGTTTTTCCCGAAAATCTTTCGGAATTTCTGATTTAATTAGACAGGTTTTACAAAATATTATTGGAATAAAACTTGCGTTTATATATGGCTCTATCGCGAGAGGGGAAGAAAAATCTAAAAGCGATGTGGATGTATTATTGATTGGAGATGTTAACTACGGTGAAGCTATAAGTTCATTGCTTAGCATAGAATACCAAATTGGTAGACCAATTAATGCGAAAGTTTTTAAAGAAGAAGAAATTAAAAATAAGATTTTAGAAAACAATTCTTTTATACATGATGTTATAAATAACAAAAAAATATTTCTAATAGGAAATGAAAATGACTTCGAGAAAATCAAATTTGGATAATTTAGTAGACGCAGGTTTATTAAAAGTGCACATCGCCAAACCAGACGAATTAAAAACTCATATTCAATCAGCTGAGGATCGACTCAAGGATGCATCAATAGCTAATATATCTAAAACTGGAAAATTTTCAAGTTTATATGATGCCTCGCATTCCCTATGTATAGCTGCGACAAAGATGTATGGATATAGACCTGGGGATGATAAAGGTCATCGTCAAGGTTTGTTTTCAATTATTGATCAGGTAGTTCCAGCCGCATCAAATATCCAGCCTATCCTTATAATAGCCCATCGAACTAGAAA
>JAKFVB010000003.1 GCA_021732405.1 Methylotenera sp. | reverse complement strand
AAAGCCTAACAGTATCCAAAATTTTTCACTATTATTGGGCTGTAAATCGTAGTGTTTGCTAATACCCATTTTTGCCCAATCGATATGATAGTGCACAAACAAATCAACTATCCCATACATTAAAGCAACAAGGCCAATAAACGGTAACAGCACAATGGCAGTACCAATGCCATGAATCAGTGCATGTACAATGCCGCCAGGATGAAGATAGGTGCCTTTGTTGCGATACATCCACGGATACGCCTGCAATGGAAAATCGCAAATAAAATGTTTGATAAACAATAAAAAAAGAGCGGTAAACATGCGTTAAGTAAGTTGTTAAGCTACTCAGCTTCTTCAATCCAAGCCAGTTGAATAGCTTCTAATATTTTCTCACCGCAATGCTCAGGGCCTTCTTCAAAGCCATCCAATGCCATCACCCATTCCATTAAATCGGTAAAGCGAATGGTTTTAGGGTCAATCTCAGGGAATTTATCGACTAAATCTTCAGCGATTCTAAGGCTATCAGTCCACTTCATTGCTAACTTTCAATGTGTAAAATTGAATTATAACGCGCCTTTTTAGACCAATAGGCAAATCATACAAGATGCATCATTAAAAAAAGCCCAGCGCTTAATCTAGTTAAGGCTGGGCTTAAAGGAAGCGACTCTGGAGATAGTGCTCATCATAATAGTAGCAATAGCTGTGCCTGTTATTTTTATTAATAAAAACAGATAGTTAACTATTTTAAATGATTTAAAAATGGTGTTTTTGCAGCAATGGTGGCTATATTAAACCAAATATTGCAACCAATTGAATAAAGACACAATCAAGAGGACTAGTCGAAGATAGCGATGCAGAGTTTAAGATGCATCAATGGCATGATAAAATAGCGCGTTATTTTGGTTGTATTACTTAATTTAATTAACAGAAAGCCTTAACTGTCATGTTTAGCCATTCCAATAAGCTTGCGATTGCCGACCCAGCACTTGCTACCATGATTGATGCCGAAGTTGTGCGTCAACATCAACATATCGAATTGATTGCCTCTGAAAACTACACCAGCCCAGCTGTGATGGAAGCTCAAGGCTCGCAATTGACTAATAAATATGCAGAAGGCTATCCAGGCAAACGTTTTTACGGCGGCTGTGAATATGTAGACCAAGTTGAGCAATTGGCGATTGACCGCTTAAAAGCTTTGTATGGCGCGGAATACGCCAACGTTCAGCCGCATTCTGGCTCGCAAGCTAATCAAGCCGTGTATTTTTCTATTCTTAAACCAGGCGATACCGTCATGGGTATGAATTTGGGTCATGGCGGCCATTTAACGCATGGTTCCCCTGCCAACCTGTCAGGTAAGTTATTCAATATTGTGCCTTATGGCTTAAATGATAAAGAAGAAATCGATTACGATGAGATGGAGCGCATTGCGGTTGAATGCAAACCAAAATTATTGATTGGCGGCGCCAGTGCTTATGCATTGCGTTTTGATTGGGCACGCATGGCAGAAATCGCCAAAAAAGTTGGCGCTTATTTTATGGTGGATATGGCGCATTATTCTGGCTTGATTGCAGGCGGCGTTTACCCAAATCCAGTACCGCATGCCGATTTTGTGACGTCAACCACGCACAAAACTTTGCGCGGCCCACGCGGCGGCATTATTTTGGCTAAAGCGGAATTCGAAAAATCAATCAATTCAAACGTGTTCCCAAGCTTACAAGGTGGCCCTTTGATGCATGTGATTGCAGGTAAAGCGACTGCATTCTTAGAGGCAGCACAACCAGAATTCAAAACTTATCAGGCACAAGTGATTAAAAATGCACAAGCCATGGCAGAAACGCTGATTGCGCGTGGCTTACGTGTGGTATCTGGCCGTACAGAATCTCATATGTTTATGGTGGATCTTCGTCCAAAAGGTTTAACCGGTAAAGCCGCAGATGCTGCACTTGGTTTGGCACATATCACCGTGAATAAAAATGCGATTCCAAACGATCCAGAAAGCCCATTTGTAACTTCTGGTATCCGCATCGGCGCGCCGGCCATCACTACACGTGGCTTTAAAGAGGAAGAGGCTAGAATCGTCGCGAACCTGATCGCCGATGTATTGGACAATCCAACAGATGAAGCCTTGATTGCAGCAACTAAAGAAAAAGTGCATGCGTTAACTGCTAAGTTTCCAGTTTATGGTATTTAAAAAATGTTAGAAATTGCACAATGGATTTTAAGTCTTTTATTGGCTTTTTACATATTTAAAGGCTTATTGGGCAAATTTGTAGAAGGTGATTTTACAAAAACAATTGTGATAGGCGCTGTTTTTTTAGCATTAGTATTCTTTAAATCATTTGTGGTTAATAATTAATGAAATGCCCTTTTTGCGGTGATGCCGATACCCAAGTCATTGATTCTAGAGTCAATGATGAGGGTGACTCTATTCGCCGCAGACGTAAATGTGTGGCTTGCGATAAACGTTTTACCACGTATGAAACAGCTGAGTTGCATATGCCGCAAGTAGTGAAACAAAATGGTACGCGAGAAGAGTTTAATCGCGAAAAATTGCGCTTATCTTTTACGCGTGCTTTGCATAAACGGCCTGTACCCACAGAGTATGTAGACCGCGCGCTAGATCATATTGTGCAAAAAATGTTGAGCTTGGGTGAGCGCGAGGTACCTGCGCGCGATTTGGGCGAAAGTGTGATGCAAGAACTCAAGTTAATGGATAAAGTGGCTTATATTCGTTTTGCTTCGGTATATCGCAGTTTTTCAGATGTGGATGATTTTAATAATGTTATCCGTGATTTATAAATTATTTAATTAAGCAGGCATCAAAAAATGAAATTTATCAATATTTCTTCTATCGCTTTGGCTGTGTTTACCGTGTTGTTAACCATTGTATTTTTCACTTGGTGGGCGTTTAAAGATAAAGTGGTGTTTGGTGCTGAAAAGTTTGATCAAACCAAATGGATGCAATATGCGGCAACTATTGAGCAAGAGTGCAAGCGCGGCGATATGGCCTATGATTTACAGCAAAATATTCTGATTAAAGGCGCGCGTAAAGAAGCTGTCATGGCTTTACTTGGCCGCCCAAGCATTGAAGAAGTCAACGAAAAGTCTAACGCCATTGAATATGATTTGGGCAAGTGCATGCATGTGTATCATGGCTTGTTGATATTTTTTGATAAAAATAATCAGTTAATGCAAAGCCGTATTTCGTCTCACTAAATGTGGCTAAAAACCTAATTTAATATGTTTAGGGCACCTCTATAAAATTAAGCTTGTAAGTCAAACAAGGCGCGATTAAAAAATAATGACGCCGCATATAGTTAATATGTAAGGAATTATTTTTTATGAGCAACGCCGTGTGACAATGAAGACTGAATTTATAGAGGTGCCCTTTACTGCCAGCGACCATGTTTACATGACACGTGCGCTGCAACTGGCAGAGCAGGGCTTATATAGCACTATGCCCAATCCGCGCGTGGGTTGCGTGATTGTTAAAGATAATCAAATCATCGGTGAGGGCGCGCATTTAAAAGCAGGTGAGCCGCATGCAGAAGTGTTTGCACTGAATCAGGCAGGTGAGCAGGCAATAGGCGCGACCGCTTATGTCACGCTAGAGCCTTGTAGTCATACAGGTCGCACCCCGCCTTGTGCAGAGGCGCTAGTCAAAGCTGGTGTCAGCAAAGTCATTGCGGCTATGCAAGACCCCAATCCTTTAGTTGCGTGTAGCGGCTTGGCTTATTTAAAAGCGAATCAGATTGAAGTCGCCAGCGGCTTAATGGAATCGCAAGCAAAAGCACTTAACCCAGGTTTTATCTCAAGAATGACGCGCAAAATGCCTTATGTGCGCTGCAAAATCGCCAGCAGTTTAGATGGTAAAACCGCGCTTAATAATCACCAAAGCCAGTGGATTACCAGCGAACATGCGCGCTTGGATGTGCAGCATTGGCGTGCGCAATCGTGTACCATATTAACGGGTATTGGTACTGTGTTAAGTGATGACCCGAGCATGACAGTGCGCAGCATAGAGCTGAATCGCCAGCCAACGCGTGTGATTGTGGATAGTCATTTGCGTATTTTGCCGCAGGCCAAAATTTTGCAGGGCGGCAATACTTTAATTGCGTTTGCGCAAGATTTAAGCAATCAATCAAATGCACTTTTGGCAACAGGCGCACAATTACTTTGTATTCCCGATGCAGATAATAAAGTGTGCCTAAAAACGCTATTAAGCCACCTTGCGCATATGCAAATCAATGAAGTGCTAGTGGAGGGCGGCGAAGGCTTGAATGGCGCCTTGCTGTCGTTAAACCTAATTGATGAGATGCTGCTATATTACGCGCCAAAATTGATGGGTAGCAAGGCCAAAGGCTTGTTTGATATGCCTGCGTTTACACAAATGAATCAAGCCGTCGCGCTAGATGTATTTGATGTGCGCCAAATTGGCTGCGATATTCGTGTGCGTGCCAAACCTCGTTATGCATAGCTAAATTTAAAAAAACAGTGTGCAAAATTAGGCTATATTCATTAAACCATGTTAATTGACACGCACTGCCACTTAGATGCAGCTGAATTTAATGCCGATCGCGACCATGTCGCAATCAACGCTGATCGTGCAGGCGTCAATAAAATCGTCGTGCCAGCCGTTGCGCGCGATAACTTTCAGGCGGTGATTGATTTAGCGCATCAGCATGCGCACTGTTTTATGGCGCTGGGCATTCATCCCATGTATGTCGATAGCGCGCACCCCAGCGACTTAACCCTATTAAAGCAGCTAATTTCTCAGCAGTTAGCACACAAAAGTCCCAAAATAGTCGCAGTGGGCGAAATTGGCCTGGATTTTTTCGTCACGCAACAAAATCGTGAAACGCAGGAGTATTTTTTTATTGAGCAACTTAAAATTGCGCAAAATTTTGAGTTGCCAGTGATTTTGCACGTGCGACGCGCGATTGACGATGTGTTAAAGCAGTTGCGCCGTCATCCTGTTGTGGGTGGAATCGCACATGCATTTAATGGCAGCCCGCAGCAAGCCGAGGCATTTATTCAACTAGGCTTTAAATTGGGATTTGGTGGCGCGATGACTTACACGCGTGCCTTAAAAATTCGAGAATTGGCCAAAAATTTGCCCTTAGAAGCCATTGTATTAGAAACAGATGCGCCAGATATTCCACCAGAATGGCTGGGTACAGCAGGTAGAAATAGTCCTGCAGAACTGATAAAAATTGCACAAGTTTTTGCCGATATAAGAGGCATTGCAGTATCGCAAATCATTGAAATTACAGGTAAAAATTCTATACAAATTTTGCCAAAATTAGCCAGTTTATGCACACCACTTAAAGTGCTACATTAACAAATGTAAAAAACTGTATCAAACCAATGGCATATCGTAAGTCATTGATTCTATTAACTATTAAAATAGATTAAAAAATGAACTTTTGAAAAAAAGCCTTATAAATTGGTAGGTTACGGATTTAAGACACAGCAATCCACAAAGTTATCCACAGATTTTGTGGATGGAAAAACGTAAAAAACAAAACAAATAAAATTGCAAGAAAATTATTCATAATTATTTATACTATTTAACGAATTAAACTGTATAAAAAGTTATATAAATCTTGCAATTAAATCATAAGCAATATTTTTTGGCGGGGTGAGCTAAATGAAAGTTGGCAGTCAATCGTTTCGTACCATTTGGCCAGACCCGCGTTGCAAATTTGTGCACATTATCGATCAAACGCAATTACCGTTTGCATTTAAAACACTGCAAATTCATTCATTAGAGCAAATGGCGCATGCGATTAAAACCATGCAAGTGCGCGGCGCACCATTAATTGGCGCTGTGGCAGCCTATGGAATGGCGCTGGCGATGCTGGAAGATGAGTCTGATGAATATTTGCAATTTGCTGCCCAAGCCTTAAAAAATTGTCGCCCCACAGCGGTTAACCTGGCTTGGGCAGTCAATCGCATGTTGGCAATATTAAAAGAAACGCCACTAAATCGCCGCAACTTTACCGCTTGGCGCGAAGCTGCAAAAATCGCAGAAGAAGATGTCGCGCAGAATCAGCTAATCGGCCAACATGGTTTAGCGGTAATCCAGAAAAGTTATCAAAATAAAACGTTTAATATTTTGACACACTGTAATGCGGGCTGGCTAGCGACTGTGGATTACGGTACTGCGCTATCGCCGATTTATGCCGCGCACGATGCTGGCTTGAATGTGCATGTTTGGGTAGACGAAACCCGTCCGCGCAATCAAGGCGCGGCACTTACCGCTTGGGAGTTGGGTCAGCACGGTGTTCCGCATACGGTGATTACGGATAACGCAGGTGGACATTTAATGCAGCAAGGCTTGGTGGATATGGTGATTGTCGGTGCCGATCGTGTCACCGCAAATGGCGATGTCTGTAATAAAATCGGTACCTATCTAAAAGCTCTAGCAGCGTTTGATAATCAGATTCCTTTTTATGCAGCAGTGCCCAGCCCAACCATTGATTGGGCAATTGCTGATTACAAAAATATAGTAATTGAAGAGCGTGACAGCTGCGAGGTTGCTACCATACAAGGCTCAACAGTGGATGGCAGCGTACAAACTGTACGTTTAATACCTGAGGGTTCCAAAGCCGCTAACCCCGCATTTGATGTGACACCAGCTAGATTAGTCACAGGAATCATTACCGAAAAAGGCGTTTTTACGCCTTCCGAACTGGTTAACTTAACCCTCAAAAATGGCTAAAAATAATATGCAAAACCAGCGTGAACATTTACTTAAAATAAGCCAACAATTAGTCCAGCTTGGCTTAAATAAAGGCACTTCTGGTAATGCAAGCGTTAGATTTGGTGATGGTTTTTTAGTCACGCCAAGTGGCATGCCGATAGAGCAAATGACTGCAGATAGCATGGTGAACATGCAATTTGATGGCAGTTATGAGCTACAGGCAAAATCAATTGCTAAAAAGCCATCATCCGAATGGCGTTTTCATCGCGATATTTTAGCCCATCGCCCCGAAATCAACGCGGTGATTCACACCCATAGCATGTTCGCCACCACGCTTGCCTGTTTGCATAAAGACATTCCGCCATTTCATTACATGATTGCGGTTGCGGGCGGCGGTAATATTCGTTGCGCGCCATACGCGTTGTTTGGTTCGCAACTGTTATCGAATTATGCATTAACTGCTTTAACGGATCGCAAAGCTTGTCTATTAGCTAATCACGGCATGATTGCGCTGGGAAATGATTTGGATGATGCGCTGGCGGTGACGGTGGAGGTTGAAAATCTGTGTGAGGAATATTGGCGGATTTTACAGGTTAACTCTAATCCGCCATTATTAAGTGAAGCTGAAATGCGTGAAGTGTTTGAGCAGTTTAAGGGATATGGGCAATGGGCAATTAAGTAGACCAATCCCAAGCTAGGTTGGTATACCCCAAGATACAGGGTCTTGTAGTTCGTTTGCAATACTAGCAATTTCAGATATGAGTTTTGCTAATTCGCAATATGTAATTAGATGAGAGTAGGTTTTTAAACCAGTATTTGTAAGCCACAAAGGTACAGTATGTTCATCACGGTGGCGACCTGCAAAAACATCTGAACCCCAATGCTTTACGGTGTTAGCCATAAAATAAGCGCGCTGTTCAAACGTACCATCATTTTCTTTAAATACAGGTTCGTCTTTTAAGTCTTGCTTCATTTTATTCATTAAATCAATGAATATCTGAAGGTTTAATAAGCAAGATTCCCAACGAGAAACGGCTTGAAAATAAATGCGAATAGATGGATTATCAGGTTTCCCTATACTTAAAAACTTAATAGTTAAGTTTCTAGCTTCATGATAATCAGCATAAGCGACTTGTGCTCTAAATATTTGATTAACCGCATATTGTCGATATTTATTTTTGAAAGAACTTCTATAAACTGAGTTGAGGAAATGATTAGAAAGCCAATGTGGGGCTTCGGGATGGTGCATAGATATATCAGGCGCATCGCAAGCTCTGAAGTCGGATATTTCTGGAGCAATGTAATGATTTAAAAGAGTAGTGTTATAGCTAATCATACTATTCAATTAATGTGAAACATCTTCCACATGCAATCCCGTATTTTGCCTTACATACAACTCTTCCCATAATTTCTCACTGCGTTTATCGCGCGTTAATAGAGAAAATAGAATTACCATTAAAAAGCCCAGTGGAATGGAAATAATGCCTGGGTTTTTCAATCGAAACAGCGGTTTTTCAAGTCCCATCATGCTGGTTTTTTGGCCTGAAAAAAGTGTTAAGTCTGCTTTGGCTTTAGCGATTTGTTTTTCTAATGCGTCTATTTTGATTTGCGCTTGTTTTGATTCTTCAATTGGCGTGTCGTGATCGATTGCGCTGGCGATTAAGATGATTTGTAGCGGCAAGCTATCCAGCGCTGCTAACGCCGGTTTGGCGGGTTCTGCTTTTTGGCAGAAGGTGAAAAATTCGCAAATGATGCCTTCACTTGGTTTTGCTTCAATGGCAGGTTTTCCAGTTGCGCCTTCCAGCACTATTTTTGCATCCGCTACCATTTTTTGAGGGTAAGTCATATTCGGCGAAATCAGCACCAATAGAATCGCACTACCTGCACCAATTAGCATGCCCATCACCACGCCGGTGGTATTGCATTTTTTCCAGTAAAGTGTGAGGAAAATAGCAGGCAGATTGCTACTGGCCGCGACTGCAAAAGCCATACCGACTAAATGCGCGACGTTTTGACCTTTTGCCAGCATGCCAATCACAATCGCCACGATACCGACGCCAATGCTGGCAATACGCGCGGCTTTTATTTGCTGTTGCTGGCTGGCGTTGCCATTTTTAATCACATTTACGTATAAGTCATGTGCAATCGCGCTGGCAGAAGCGAGCACTAAACCTGCGACCACGGCGACGATGGTGGCAAATGCGACTGCCGCCACAAATGCCAACATAAAGTTACCTAATAACGAATTTTCGCCACCGCCTAAATATTGCGCTAATAAAGGCGCGGCCATATTGCCGCCTTTATCGATGCCGCCGATGGTTTCTGGGCCAACATGCATGGCTGCGCCAAAGCCCAAGAACAAAGTTAACACATAAAAACCACCAATAATTGCCATCGCCCACACCACGCTTTTGCGCGCTTCTTGCGCGTTTGGTACGGTGAAAAAGCGCATGAGAATATGCGGCAAACCAGCGGTGCCGAATACCAAGGCCATGCCTAAACTAATCTGGTCAATTGGGTCTTTTAAGAATAATCCGGGCTCTAAAAATCGCTGACCAAGTTCTTGTGCGCTCATATTGCTGGCTGCTGTGCCTAATAACTTTGCTACCTGCGCTTGAATTTTCGGGTCATCGACGACGGCTTGTAGAAAGGCTGGCAGACTGAATCCATAAGGCGGCCAAACCAAAGTGACCAATACCAAAGAGGCAATCACCAATAAAACGGCTTTAACGATTTGCACATAAGTGGTGGCGACCATGCCGCCGAAAACCACGTAAGCCAGCATTAGCGCACCAACCACGATTACAGAAACTTCATAATCAATACCGATTAAGGTTTTGACCAATACGCCGCCGCCGACCATTTGCGCGGTAAGGTAGAAAATGGAAACCGTGATGGTGGAAAGCGCGGCAATCACGCGGGTTTTTTTGGGGTCGTTGCGAAACGATAAAATATCGCCGAGCGTGTATTTGCCGATGTTGCGGCAGGGCTCTGCAATCACTAATAGCACGGCGATATAGCCCATTAAAAAGCCGACCGAATACATAAAGCCATCGTAGCCGTATAAAGAGATTAGCCCTGCGATGCCCAGAAAAGAGGCGGCAGAAAGATAATCGCCTGCAATCGCCCAGCCGTTTTGCAAGCCAGAGATTGAGTTGCCAGCCGCGTAAAAATCCGCAGTAGATTTAACACGTTTGCTGGCCCAATAAGTAATGTACATGGTGGCGGCGATAATGCTGCTGAAAACCAGAAAGGTTAGCCAGCGATATTCGCTAGCCACTGCGCCTTGGGCGTGGGCAGGGATACTTAACACTAAAAAAGTAGTAAAAACTGCACCAAAAAAAGACTTCAATTTCATGTTAGATAAGCCCTTTTATGTTGTGTGCATCGTCAATTAATGCCTTTGCGCGCGCATCAAATTCGGCATTGGCGCGTTTGGCGTAAATGGCTGCGATACACCAAGCCACAATAAACTGACTTAACGCAAATAACAGTCCAATATTAATCACGCCCCAAATCTTAACGGTTAAAATTGGCTGAAAATAAGCGGTTGCTATCGGCAGGCAGAAAAAATAAATCAACGCAAACAACATCATGCGCCACAAAAAACGGTTTTTATCGCGGTGCAAAGCCTGAAAGCGTGGATCTGCCTCAATCGCTTGCCAGTGAATATTGTTATTTTTTATCATGGTTTACCTTATGTTTTGTTCTTAACTTGGCACTAATTAAGCGTGATTTTGCTGGTGCTTTTACTGGTTATTGTACTGGCTTTGCGGTAAAATTACTTCCCGTCTGTACGAGTTCATTCGTACGCTAATATTCAAGGGTTTTATGACCAAATATGTATTCGTCACTGGCGGTGTAGTTTCTTCTTTAGGTAAAGGTATCGCGGCCGCCAGCCTCGGTGCAATCCTCGAATCGCGTGGCATCAAAGTCACCATGCTCAAGCTAGACCCCTATATCAACGTTGACCCTGGTACCATGTCGCCTTTTCAGCATGGCGAGGTTTTTGTGACCGATGACGGCGCAGAAACCGATCTGGATTTGGGCCACTATGAGCGATTTATTTCGCAACGTATGGGCAAGCGCAACAATTTCACCACAGGCCAGATCTACGAAACCGTAATCAAAAAAGAGCGTCGCGGTGAGTATCTGGGCAAAACGGTACAAGTGATTCCGCACATTACCGATGAGATTAAACATCATATCAAACGTGGCGCAGAGGGCGCAGATGTGGCGATTGTAGAAGTAGGCGGCACTGTCGGTGATATTGAATCGCTACCGTTTTTAGAAGCGATTCGCCAAATGGGTTTTGAAGAAGGCCGCAATAACGCGTGTTATGTGCATTTGACTTTATTGCCGTGGATTCCTACCGCGGGTGAGCTTAAAACCAAACCCACGCAGCACAGTGTGAAAGAATTGCGCGAAATCGGTATTCAACCTGACATTTTATTGTGCCGCGCTGAGCGTGAGATTCCTGAAGAAGAGCGTCGCAAAATTGCGCTATTCACCAATGTGGCTTTTGAGGCGGTGATTAGCGCGATTGATTCCGATTCTATTTATAAAATCCCTGGTCTTTTACATGACCAGATGATGGATGAGATTGTTTGCCACAAGCTGAATATTTTAGCTAAAGCGGCCGATTTAACGGCATGGAAAAATATCGTTACTCGATTAGAAAACCCTAAAAATCATGTAAATATTGCCTTTGTGGGCAAGTATGTCGATTTAACTGAGTCTTACAAATCACTGACAGAAGCCTTGATTCACGCGGGTATTCATACCGAATCCAAAGTCAAAATTCACTATATGGATAGTGAAGAAATCGAACAAAACGGTACAGAAAAATTAGCCGCGATGGATGCGATTTTGATTCCCGGCGGTTTTGGTGTGCGCGGTACCGAAGGCAAGATTGCGGCTATTCAATATGCACGCGAAAATAAAATCCCTTACTTGGGTATTTGCTTAGGTATGCAATTAGCGGTGATTGAGTTTGCGCGTAATGTAGCAGGCTTGGCCGATGCAAATAGTACCGAATTCAACGCAGATGCGCCGCACAAGCTGATTGGCCTGATTGATGAGTGGCAAGATGCTTCTGGTAAAGTTGAAAAGCGTGATGAACATTCTGACTTAGGCGGCACTATGCGCTTAGGTGCGCAATCTTGCCCAACAGTTGCCGATACGCTAGCCGCCAGCATTTATGGCACCCAAGTTAACGAGCGCCATCGTCACCGTTATGAGGTGAATAATCACTACGTTGAACAGCTTAAAAAGGCAGGATTAGTGATTTCTGCACGCACAATTGGTGAAGATTTATGTGAAATGATTGAGTTGCCAAAAGCCACGCACCCATGGTTTGTGGCTTGCCAATTTCACCCAGAGTTTACTTCAAACCCACGCGCAGGCCACCCATTATTTAAGGCTTATGTGCAAGCAGCTTTGGATAATAAAAATTTAACCAGTAAAATTAGCCAGCAAATCAATGCGTAAAATCAATCATCTCATTCAGTCATTTGCAAGCTCAAAGCTGGCCTCTTGGTTATTGTTACTGGGTTTTTTTTACGCGATTGCGGCTGCATCGCATGCTGGATTTATGGCTAAGTATGCCTTGCGCGATGGAGATGCAACTTTTTCAGTGGTTAACATGGTGGATGGTACAGCGGAGAGACCATTTGTTTATCGGCATTTAATTCCAGCTATCGCAAATATAGGTCAGCAGCTTGTTTCAGACCCTAATAGCTCAGTTTTTTCACAGTTTAAAAAGTTAAAGCTAGATGCCAGCCAAAACTTTACAAGGGCAACGCAGGCAAACGAATTAGGCTATGAATATGCGTACCGACTTGTTTACTTAACCAATTTTGTCGCGCTGTTTACATCATTGCTTTTATTGCGGGCATTGCTCATTCGGTTAGGGTTTGGGCATTTAGAATCCGTACTAGCTCCTGCGGCATTTATTATTGCTTTCCCCTATATCCAAAGCATAGGCGGTTTTTTTTACGATAGCGTTGAGTTGGCATTTTTTGCGGGTGCGCTATTACTAGCTGTGCAAGGGCGATTGATTGCATTACTTGTTTTAACGGTATTCGCCACTTTAAACAAAGAAAGCTTTCTATTTTTTATACCTACGTTATATCCCATTTTGCGTGAAAATAACACCCTTAAAAAGACATTAATAGTGCTGGCTATTGCATTGCTTGTTGCAGGTATTGTTAAAGCCTATATGCAGCAAAGGTTTCAAGCAAACGCTGGTAGTGAGATGTATGTGCAGTTTTTTGATAACATGAAAGCTTATTTCAGTCCATTTACTTATTTGAGAAATGAAACGACTTATGGGCTACCAGGGCCTGGTGGCTTTTTCATTACAACAATTGCGATGATGGTCGTCATCGCTTTGCGTGGAAAATTAGCAGTGAGCAACGTTTGGAAACAGCATTTTATGATTGCACTTATCATTAATATGCCCTTATTTATCGCTTTTTGCGCAGCAGGGGAGCTTAGAAATTTGAGTATGTTATACGTTGGTTCCGTTGTTTTTATAGCTGCAACCATAAAAACGACCTATTTAGGTGTTAAAAATTAAGGTTTAAAATGAGGCTATGTAGTTTTGAGGTGGGTTTAGATAAACCTTTATTTTTAATCGCTGGCCCTTGTGTGATTGAATCACGCGAATTTGCGATTGAAACAGCAGGCAAGCTAAAAGAAATCGCAGCAAAAGTAGGCATTCCGTTTATTTATAAATCTAGCTACGATAAAGCGAATAGAAGTTCTACCAAGACGTTCCGTGGTTTTGGACTGGATGAAGGTTTGCGGATTTTAGATGAAGTGCGCAGCCAAATTGGTGTGCCTGTATTGACCGATGTGCATACTACAGAGCAAGTGCCACATGTGGCAGCGGTAGTGGATGTGTTGCAAACCCCCGCGTTTTTATGCCGCCAAACCGATTTTATTGTGGCGGTGGCGACTTGCGGTAAACCTGTGAATATTAAAAAAGGCCAATTTTTAGCGCCTCACGATATGTTGCAAGTGGTGAATAAAGCCAAAGAGGCCAATGGTGGCGCGGACACGATTATGGTGTGTGAGCGTGGCGCTAGCTTTGGCTATAATACGTTGATATCGGATATGCGTGGTTTGGCAATAATGCGCGAAACCAATTGTCCTGTGGTGTTTGATGCCACACACTCTGTGCAACAACCAGGCGGGCAGGGTGACAAGAGTGGTGGTCAGCGTGAGCATGTGCCTGTATTGGCGCGTGCGGCGGTAGCTAGTGGTATTGCAGGCGTGTTTATGGAAACGCATCCAGACCCATCAAAAGCGTTGTCTGATGGCCCTAATGCTTGGCCTTTGCATAAAATGGAAGATTTATTGCATTTGTTGGTGGACTTGGATAAATTGGTTAAAAAAGCAGGGTTTATAGAATCAACGCTTTAAAAATAAAAGCTTTATAAATTAACGTATTTTAATAATTAACGATTAAATTTTAGGATTAAACATGAGCGCAATTGTAGATATTATCGCCCGCGAAATTTTAGATTCACGTGGTAACCCAACTGTTGAATGTGACGTGCTGCTAGAAAGTGGCGTGATTGGCCGTGCGGCTGTACCTTCTGGCGCTTCAACTGGTGCTAAAGAGGCGATGGAATTGCGTGATGGCGATGCGACTCGTTATTTAGGCAAAGGTGTTTTGAAAGCTGTTGAGAATGTGAATACAGAAATCACTGAAGCGATTATTGGCTTAGATTGCGAAGAACAAAGCTTTATCGATAAAACATTAATTGAGCTGGATGGCACGGAAAACAAAGACCGTTTAGGCGCAAATGCTTTATTAGCAGTTTCAATGGCCTGTGCGCGTGCTGCGGCAGAAGAGAGTGGTTTGCCGTTATACCGTTATTTAGGTGGCTCTGGCGGTATGCAATTACCAACGCCAATGATGAATATCATCAATGGCGGCGCGCATGCGGATAACTCAGTGGATATGCAAGAGTTTATGATTATTCCAGCAGGTTTGCCCACATTTAGAGAAGCGATGCGTTGCGGCGCAGAGATTTTTCATCAACTTAAAAAGACTTTACATAAAAAAGGCTTGGCTACTACAGTGGGTGACGAAGGTGGTTTTGCGCCGAACTTAGCCAGCAATGAGGATGCCATTAAGTTGATTTTAGAATCGATTTCTGATGCTGGATATGAGCCAGGTAAAGACGTCTACTTGGGCTTAGATTGCGCCAGTACCGAATTTTATAAAGATGGCAAATACCATTTGGAATCCGAGGGTTTGGCATTAAGCTCAGCCCAATTTACCGATTATCTAGCAACATGGGTAGATAAATACCCAATCATCAGTATTGAAGATGGTATGGGCGAATTCGACTGGGATGGCTGGGATATCCTGACTAAACGTTTAGGCAAAACCACACAATTGGTTGGCGATGACTTGTTTGTAACTAACTCTAAAATTCTGCGCGAAGGCATCAAACGCGGCGTGGCTAACTCTGTATTGATTAAAGTAAATCAAATCGGTACGTTGACAGAAACATTCCAAACCATTGAAATGGCAAAACGCGCGGGTTATACCGCTGTAGTATCGCATCGCTCTGGCGAAACAGAAGACACGACTATTGCGGATATTTCAGTGGCAACCAATGCCTTACAAATTAAAACAGGCTCATTATGCCGCAGTGAGCGCATTGCTAAATACAACCAATTATTGCGTATTGAAGAAGAGTTGGGCGACGCGACGAGCTATGCAGGTATGAGTGCTTTTTATCAGCTATTCAAGTAATCAGTTTGAGTGAAAGCGTTAACCTTAATTTTTGTTATCCTTATTGCCTTGCTACAGTATCCGCTGTGGCTGGGCAAAGGTAGCTGGTTACGTGTATGGAATGTTAACCAGCAAATTAGTAGTCAAAAAGAAAAGAATCAATCACTTAAGCAGCGCAACGATACATTAAGTGCAGAAGTGCGTGACTTAAAACAGGGTAACGCGGCGATTGAAGAGCGCGCGCGTAGTGAGTTGGGTATGATCAAGGAGGATGAAGTGTTCTATCAGGTGATTGACCAGCCTTTGCCAACTGTTCAGCCTAATCAATTACCTGAAATTTCTGCCATTCAAAATACTCAAACTGAATCAAATGTAGCGCCAGTAGCTACTCCAGCAAATTCTGCCCCTTAGCGCCCGATTTTTAATGCAGATTAGTCGTTAACTATTTGGTCGTTTAGTGCATAAGGTAGGGGTTTGATGTTAATAGCAAAGCCTTGCCAAGTCAGATTGCCCGCTTGTTTTGCTTCAATACGCAGCTCAATCAACACATCAAATCCGGCTTGATTATTCGGTGCGACACGTACGATTTGACCAACATCAGCATTCGCGCCATCTAATACTGTATCTGCTTCAACTGGGGCAATTTCTGTTGTAATGCTTGCCAAATAAGTACGCCGCTTCACTTTGCCTAAATAATGGGTGCGTGCCACAATTTCTTGGCCGGTATAACAACCTTTTTTAAAGTTAATGCCATTTAGTAGGTCTAAATTGAGCATTTGCGGCACAAATTGCTCTTGCGTTTTTGGTAACACATCTGGTATGCCACTTTGAATATCCAGCCAATCCCAGCAAGGCTTTCCAACCAATTGGCAATTGGTTTTAAGTGCATTAAAAATAATGGGTGCATTGATGCTGTCTGTGAAAATTTGAAAGCGTGCATGACCTGCAATCGTCGGTAATTTTAAGATTGCGCCATTTTCAAGGCTGACTAATTCGTAATCCTGCGTAGGAATTTGTGTAAAAAAAAGTGTTAAGTATTCCGCAGCATTTGGGCCATTCAAGCCAAATTTAATAATGGTTTCCGATACATCTTTGATTTCTACTTTGCTGCGCATCACATACATCTTTAAGCGCTTCATCACTGGTTCTAGCAGTGTGCGATTAAATTGTAGATGCAAATGATCGTAATGCGCAAACGCTAAAAATAGCGCCAGCAAACGTCCTTTTGGGGTGCAATAACCTGTGAAATGCGCGCTATTATTACTCACTAAAAGTTGCACATCGTTGGTTACTTGGCCTTGTAAAAAGCTTACTGCATCTGCGCCGGCAACTTCTAACAAGCCTAGATGCGTTAAGTCACACAGGCTATTGACCTTGCTTACAGAGGATATTTCAGTTTGCGGATTCGCATAATGGCTAATTGCACCATCTTGAATAACTGCGCCGTGCGCCACTAAGCCTAATTGCCAATCTGATGCCATCATGCGATTATTTGCCTTGTATAAGTCTTATATATTGTGTGTGATTTAAATGAAAACGCTTTTTACCAAACCGATTGTCATTCAATTGCTACCTTCATCACTATTATTGGGGTTGTTGCTAGTAGTTGCAACCATCAGCAGTGTGATTTTGCTGACTGCGCCTATTATTATGTTGATTAAATTAAGCGGTTTTGCATTGATTGTGGCATCAAGCGCTTATTTTATTGCACGTGATGCGTTGCTGCTGTTGCCTTGGTCTTGGAAAAAGATAGAAATCAACACAAAAGGAGTATTAACTTTGGTGAATAATCGGCAGCAGCGTATTAATCCATTGCTCTCGCCTGCAACTTTTGTGCATGAATACTGTGTAATTTTGAATCTTAAGCGTCAAAGTTTTAACTTTACATTGCCGCCAGTATTGCTTTTTAAAAACACAGATAAGCAAGATGAATTAAGAAGATTGCGGATATGGTTACGAATGGTTAAAAATAAAACAAATGAACAAGCGCATTTACCAACTTATCAAGCGCTGGCAGCAGATGATTGACGTTTTTTACGCATTAACCACTGTTTCCATATTGATTTGGTTTCTTTAATAGGATGTTTAGGTAAGTAAGCGGCTAAAAATAATAAGCCAGCAGCACCTGCAAGCAGCCACTTCAACTCAAATTTAGCTTTGTCGCGACGCGCAGGCGGTTGTTTTTTCATGGCAGATAAGACTGCTTGCACGCTATCGCCGTTTACATATTGTGCGTTAATTTCTTTGCTCATGGTTTGCAGATATTTCTCATCCAGCTTGGATAAAAATCGATCGCTAGTGCCACTAGCAACGCTATCGTTACGGGTGCCGATATTTGATTCTGAAATTTGTGCAATACCAGGCTGCATAGCGAAGCTTTCACTAGACCAATAACCAATGACCTGATTATTTTCATCTAATTTTGGAATCGCAGTGCCTTTGTCGCTACCTATGCCAACAAATAGCCAATCTTTTCCACCTTGAAAATCGGTTAAGTCGCGCGTATTAAATGCGTGCAATGCAGGCGTTTCTTCACCATCGGTTAAATACACCACTTGCGCGACTTCTGGAAAGCTGCGAATCAGTTTAGCAAGCGTCACCATGCTTTCGCGGATGCGGCTATTGCCAGACCAGCCTGTACGCCAATCTAAATGATCAATCGTATCTTCAATAGCGGCAAAGTTTTCGCATACTTCAATTGGTGTATACAAAGCAGCCACGCTTACCCCAGCAAATAGACCAATACCAACTTGTGTGCCGCAGGGCATTTCACCAATAATACGGTGAAGCAAGTACTGCTGATATTGCATACGTGTAACGGGTTTGCCATTAATGCTTTCATCGACCACGTTCATGCTTTGTGAAATATCAGCCACTAATAAATAGCTATAAATCTCACGCTTAATCGGCACGGTCGGTTTAAATAATGCGATAACAAGCAATACAAAAGCGACAGTAAGCAAAGTAATATCGCGACGATGGCGAAAATAATTGACTATTTTTTTCATGATAATTAGTGGTTAACTTTAGTCGCTTATTAAGGTAATCCAACAGGAATATTGCCCATAATCAAACCTGGCGTATCAGATTCGCCCACGCCTGGGGTTGGGGAGCCTGGCAACATCGTTAATAGTCTATCTAAATTATGGCGCGCATCCCAGTGAGCGTTGTCGTTTTTTAGCGATGAAACATAAGCCGCTTTGGCTTGGCGTAATAAATACTCTGCTTCATCACGCACGGTATTATTGGTGCCGTTAATCGCTAAACCGCGCAGAAAAAACATATTGCCAATATTGTAACTGATGGCCGATTTTTGACTGGGGTCAGCCTTAGGTAAGGCCTGTGTAAATAATAATGTCGCCTCTTTATAGCGTTCATTTTTAGCCAAATAAAGCGCAGTGGCAAATTTAGCTTCAAAACTTTGTTTATCGGTGGCAGGTGTTTTTCCAACGCTAACGGCTTGATTAAACGCATCTATTTGTCGAATACGATTAAAGGTATAAATGCTTGCAAGCAGACAAATAAGACTTAAAAACACCAAGAACCAAGTCAGTTTTTTAACCGACAATAAAGATTTAATATCAAACGTCATACAAGCCTCAACTGTGTTGGTTTTTTCAATTTAATTTTTCCAGGTTTTTACTTCTAAATACTTTACGCCCAATAACAATGCAATCAAGATGGCGGCAATCATGAAGCAAAGATGAGAAAAGTCTTTACCGGGGATTTTTTCTAAATATTTAATCGGCTTTTTCTCTTTGCGGTTAATGTCATCAATCGCCAACTGCAAGGTTTTTGGATTTTCAGCTTCATATGCATTAAAAGGTGTTTTAAACGTTTTGAAGAAATCATGTAATTCAATTTCTGGTGGCAAGGGCTGATCTTCTTGTGGTACATAGTTTTCATTGAAAATACTCAAACCGCCTGGTTGCTTTAACACAATCCAATATAGACTCAAATGCATGCGGTCGTACCAGTCCTTGATTTTTTGTTGCGTGTTGGCATCAATACGGCCAGCACCATCTGATAGCAATACTACTGCGCGAGATCCAGAATCGGGTACTTTATCGAACAAGCCAGCGGCAGAAGTTAAGCCGCTACCGATATTAGTTTGAAACAGTGCATTACCAGCAGTGGCGCGCACTGCAGCAACCGCAGCTTCTTTATTTTCGGTTAATGGCAATACATACATCGCCGAATTACTGAAAGTAATCATGCCCAGCATATCGTTTTTGCGCGATTGCACAAATTGCGTAATCAATCGACTAGCAGCAGCGGATTTGGTCTCGCCAACAATACCATCAGAAGTGCCAGAAAAAGGGTCATCCATACTGGCGCTGCGGTCTAATACCAGCGTAATTTGAGCGCCCACACCAATACGTTCTACTAATTGCTGGTTACTGTGTGGTGCACTTAAGCCCATGATAATAAAAGTTAAAATAAGTACTGCTAATATTTTTAAAATCAGTCCGATTAAATCAGATAACGGGTCAGCTGGTAGCATGTCTAGCCAAGAATAGCTTTTGCTGTGCGCGCGTTGAAACACCAATGGCAACAGCGCCAACGGCAACAACCATAAAACCCAAGGGTGAGAGAAAGACATGCGTTAAGCCTTGTTCACGTTTTGTTTGTCAGTTATCAATCCACGCTCACAGTCACGGCAGCGACGACAAAACTGTGCCAGCCATTGAATTGGCGTATCACCAACAGTGTGTTTTGCATTTGGCTCAAAAAATACTTGGCGCGATAAACCAAAAAATTGGTTAATTTCAGATTCGATTTGTTTAAATGCAGGCTTTTGCTCAAAAAGCTGGTTTAAATTACCGTTAAACAAACTAAAACCTGCTGTTTTGTTAAGTGAAGTATGCATGCTGCTAACCGCATCTTGCAAGCCTTGTGGCGTGTTGGGTGATTTGCGAATCAGGCGATACGTTTTAGCAAAAGGGCCACCCATTTTCGGTAGCCAAGTATGCTTGCCTAGCATATATAACAAGCCTAGTAAGCTTAAGCCTAAAATAGAAAGGAAAATTTTAAGACGTTGTTTTTCATCACTATTATCCAATAGCAGTGGGCCACGATAGCCAGTCATGTCTGACTCAACTTTCACCGCGCCAAAAATTGAAAGTGGTGAAATCGCGAAGTCCCAGCTGGGTATGCGGTAACGCACTATTTCTTTAGTTTTTGTATTAATAATGCGTAAATATTCAGCCGGCAATGCACCGTTTTTTGCCACCACATTGTTAGTAAATACTTGATAACTTAAGGTTAAATCGTGCTCAACCGAATTGTCACCTTCTTTTTTAATGTGCTTAATATTACTTAAATCGATGCCGATTAATTGGCCTTTGTAACGTCTTTCATAGCCGATAATTGGCAAAGACTCATCAATTAACAAGTAAGGTTTTTTAATATTAAGCGTGATATGGCGCGTTAAAATATCACCTACGGTGTAACCCACAGTGCGCTCAGGCTCCTGCAGTTGTATGCTGACAACACCTTCTTTAATGTCGGGTAAAGTTTCATATTCCAGCGCATGCGCTGGAATACTCACACTTAAAACAATTGCCAGCAAATACAGTTTAATTAATTGGGTCATAAATTTAAGACTTAAATGATAGTTAAGTAGCAATAATTGTTAAGCGGCAACAAATTGATGGAAATATTCAGTTAAGGCATCTGCATCAAAGTCACCCTCCACATAAAACGGTGGCATATCGAACTGCATAAACAATTTGTAAATCGCCTCACGGCGCGCTTCAAATGAAGCAATGATTTTGTCGCGATATTCTTTGCGCAAAAATAGGGTACGTTTTGCGCCTGTTTCAGGGTCTGTGACTGCAGTAATACCAAACTCTGGTAGATTTTTATATTCATCTGCATCCCACAAAACCACTGGCACAATATGATGGCGCAGTAAGTTCGCCAAAGAACTTTCTAATTCTTTTAATGGCATATGAAAGTCAGAAATCAAAAAAACCAATGAGCGCTCACGCGGCAAATAACGCCAAACATCAGCAACGCCGCTGCCAGAAACAGGTTCAGGATGATATTCTTTTAAGCGTTCTGCTAATTCAATTGCGCGCTGCGATTTAAAAGATGCAGTGCTAATCCAATCTTCGCGGACTATTTCGTCAAAGCCCACAAAACCAAACGGGTCAGAATTTCTGGTCGCTGAGCGCGCAATCGATTCCGCAATATCGGCTGCTTTACGTATTTTGCGCTCCTTGGCGCCAAAATTCATACTGCCCGATAAATCGCAAATCACAAAAACAGGTGTTGCACTTTTTTGGTTGAATAAGCGTACATACACTTGTTCCATCGGGTCGCGGATGGTTTGGCGTAAATCGATACGACGCGGGTCTGGGTAACTGATCAGCGAAGTATGGCCGATAAACTCCATACCCATACCACGCTGCGTACTGGCGTGCCGACCTGGGTGACGGCCACGGTTACGCCAACCAATGTGGTAGCTAAACTCTTTGATGTTTTCGATAGACATTATTAATCGTCGCCATTATTCAATGATTTTAATGGTTAAGTTGCAGGTCAAGGCGCAGCAACGGCGTTGATAATGTTGCTCAGCATTTCGCGCGCGATTTCTGTGCGGCGCATTTCATAAACTGGGCTGAAAACTAGGCGATGCGCAACTGTTTCGTGAAATACTGCATGAATATCTTCTGGTGTAATCGCCGTACGCTCATTCAACCAAGCATTCACGCGTGCCGCGCGTAACATCATACTCATGCCGCGTGGGCTGGCACCTGCAAGCACTAAGCGATTCATATCGACATTGGTGACTTTTACACCAAAATCAGTTGGTTTACGTGTAGCTTTCCAAAGATTTAACGCATATTTTTCCAGTGTTTTTGAGGCTTCAACACTTTTTTGAATCACGCCAGAAAACGCATTTAATTCATCAAATTTCAGTACGTCAGGTTTAACCGTATCGATTAATGCATCCACATTATGGAAACGTGTGTCAAACATTAAGCCAGACATAATGTCATCGTCGTTTGGCACCACAATTGGAATTTCCATCATAAAACGGTCACGCGCCGCCGATGGAATTTCAAACGTTTCTTCTTTTTCCACTTGGTTGCGGTCTGCAAACACAATCATATGCGGGAATGTGTGCTCTTTATTAAACGCTGATAATGTGCGTTCTGCCATCACACGTAATAGCAAAGAGTGCACTTGCGGGCGCGCGCGGTTAATCTCGTTAAAGAAGAATACGGATAGATTTTCACCTGACATCAATAAAGGACCAGCGCTGACATGCGGCTTACCGTCTTCACCCAAATAAGTGTGGTACACCAAATCGTTAGGCATCAAATCAATGGTGCCTTCAATACGCTGATAACCGCCGCCAATACCGCGCGTAAAAGCACGTAGCAGAGTAGTTTTACCCACGCCCACATCGCCCTCAAGCAATACATGGCCACGCGCAAAAATCGCAATTGTGATTAAGCGAACAGGGTTATGCTGACCAACCACTACTTTATTCACTTCGGTTTCTAAAGTCAGCGCATGTTGACGCCAGTCGGCTAAAAGACGGTCACTCATTGAGTTTTTCCTAAATTTAAATGATTCAGTAAAGGGGGTTAATTCGTTAATCTTAATTTAATATCGTCGCTAGATACGATTACTTACAATTTGTTAACAATATAAATGAATTTTAATAAAGTGTATACAGGTTTGTATAGTTTTGCTGCATTTATGGTTTTGGGGGGATATTATTTTGCCTGCCAATCCTAAACATCATATCTGGAATATAGCTTGCAATCACCAACAAAAATGCGATTGTTGCAAATAGCCAATCTAAAGGTAGTTTGGTACTAAATTGACTATTGGATGGCTGCTCATTTATTGCCGTGATTAATGCTTTAGCTGTGCCAGCTCTACTGTATTTTGCACCAATTTCTGTGCTTAACTCTTTTAAATATTGTTCATCTAGCTGCGATAAATAATATTCATAAGGCTCAGTTGCAATCGAATTATCTCTGCCGCCGTTATGGCCTTCATCAATGTTTGAAGCGGGGTTCAGCTTTATTGCATCGGTAGACCAATAACCAATCACCGCGTTTTTATCATCTAGCTTTGGGATAGGTGATGGGTTTTCGTTGCCTAAGCCCACAATCAGTAAAGGCTGCTTGCCTTGCCATTTAGTCATGCTCACTTTGGTAAAAATATTCAGCGGCGCTGCCTCTTGGCCGTCCGTCATAAAAACCACCTGAGCGATACCATCACCATTGGTTACTAAAAGCGATTCAATCGATAAAAGACCTATACGTATATTGCTATTACCTTGTGACGCCATGCGCCAGTCTAAATGGTCTATCGTATCCCAAAGTACATGGTAATTGGCGCAGGTCTCTATCGGCGTATAGAGTAGTGTAGCCGTGGTTTTAAAAAATACACCCAACCCAACTTGAGAGCCACACGGAAGATTTTTTACCGTACTTTTTAACAAATCCTTGGTGTATTCCAGCCTACTAATTGGCTTGCCAGATAAACGCATATCTGGCACGTTCATACTTTGCGTGACATCCACAATAAAAAGCGTACTTTTTAACGTCTGCTGGATATTAATGTAAGGCTTGCTGATTGTAATTAACAAAAAAATTAGCGCACAAACTAAGCAAATAGTTTCGTGATTACGCTTAATATGAGCTAAAAAGCGCATGAATATTGGTTTGCTTAGAAGTTGATTTATTCAAGCTTAGGTTCAGGGTTGGATTTTAAGTGTAGATTTAAGAATAATGACTGCGCCTTTGCCAAAGCCATAACTAGTTGTAATCAGGCTTGCAAATAAGTACCACTGGAATATTGGCGGCGGTGGTAGTTTAGGATTGTCTAAAATTGGGAATATTGCCATGAGTAAAAACAGGCTGGAGTTGGTAAATGCGCCTATCACCATTGCCCAGCGCACACTACTAGGCAATGGTATTTTTGCCGCGTAATAGCCTAAAATAAGTGCACTCATTAGCAAGAAATCAATATGCGCTTGCAACAAACGCATAAATTTTCCTGCAAATAAAGCTTTAAGCGGCGCTACACCAAAGTTTAAGCCTACCATACACCATGCAAGTAATAGCGCCATTAGCATCCACAAGGCGGCGCCTCTAATTAACACGATATTGCCAGCATGATTGTCGATTTGTTGCATTGCTATCTCCCTTAGGTTGCTATTTTTTTGCAGTGTAAGTTGGCTGGTTTTAATATGCTGTGCCCAAACGGCGCGATGACTTGACTGAAACGGTGTTTTGCTTGTTTACATACCCAACAACAACTTTTAATATGATTGTTAATGGTGAACAGACATCCGAAAAGGCTTATTGCAATGCTTAATCACAGCCAGTCATTTTCTAGCGCAGCCTATTTAAATCACGCCAAATCAGCAGCAAAAGGCTTAAAGCTTTCAACCGTGGGTGTGCGAGCGCGTGATAGGCGAGATTGGCTGCAAGACATGATTTGCCAAGAGTACACACGCGTTGAAGTAACGCCGCCTGCAGATGGTGATTTATTTAATGAAACTACTTTTTATGCATGGCAAAACTTACGTCTGTCTTCTATTCAATCGCGTGGTTTAACCATCGAAAAGCAGTCATGTGAGCCTTTTCACAGCAGCCAAGATAATTATTTAGCGGTAATTTTGCTTACCGGCAGTTATCTGCTTGAACAGAATGGGCGTGAGGTGTTTCTGCAGCCTAATGATATGACTATCTACGATGCGACTAAGCCACATCGCATTCAATCTTCTCGTGGATTTTCTAAGCTACTGGTATCAATTCCACGCAGCTTAATGCGCGATAGCGTTGCAGGTATTGAGCATTGCACAGCGATAAAAGTGTCAGGGCAGGCGGGCATGGGCGCTGTGGCAACCCATTTTATTCAATCTGCAGTTAATCAAGTGGCAAATGTGCCAGCAGATGATTTTTGTGCGCTGTCACAACAATCGCTAGATTTACTGACTATGGCGTTTACATCGGTGCGCCCGCAAAATTTTAATCTTTACCGTAGCCGCTCAATTTCGTTAAAAATTGTTAAAGATTTTATAGCCCGATACTTAGCGGATGCGCAACTGGATACCACCATGATCGCGTCAGGAACGCGATTTTCAGCACGTTACATGAATGATTTATTTAAAGATGAGCATACTTCATTGATGCGCTATGTGTGGGCATGCCGCTTAGAAAAATGCTATAAAGAATTAATTGCTTTGAACAATTATCCAATATCAATCATTGCATTTAAATGGGGATTTAACGATATGTCGCATTTTAGTCGATCATTTAAAAAACGTTTTGGCCTGAGCCCAATCGAGTTAAAAAGCCTTGCTAAACAACAAATGCTGATAAAAGGCGATAAGCTTTTGACTAAAACTCGATGTAAATTGCGATCAGATATTTAGCGCAATGATATTATTTTTGGATATGTCGCAGAGATAAGGCTTTCGCAAAATGCAATTTCCAGCGAAAATAGCATATATCCTAATTAATATAATTAAAAGTCCAAATTAAATGACTAAACAAAATAGCTTTACCAAAGAGGAATTACTAAAGTGTGGACGGGGGGAAATGTTTGGTGCAGGCAATGCGCAGCTACCTTTGCCGCCAATGTTGATGTTTGATCGTATTGTTAAAATTACTGAGGGTGATGGCAAATACGGACATGGACAGATTGTTGCAGAACTCGATATTCACCCTGATTTATGGTTTTTTGATTGTCATTTTACAGGTGACCCCGTCATGCCAGGTTGCTTAGGCTTAGACGCTATGTGGCAATTGGTTGGTTTTTACTTAGGTTGGATGGGTGGGCCTGGACGTGGTCGTGCGCTAGGGGCTGGCGAGGTGAAATTTAGCGGGCAAGTGTTGCCAACCGCTAAAATGGCCACTTATACCATTGATTTAAAACGCGTGATGATGCGTAAATTGGTGATGGGGATTGCAGATGCGACGATGTCATTAGATGGTCGTGAAATATACGCCGCCAATGATTTGCGTGTAGGCCTGTTTACGCGAACAGATAATTTTTAACGCGGTTTTTATCCGTATTTTGAATGCATAATAAAGAAAATTTTTGAGGAGAACACGCAATGCGTCGTGTCGTAATCACCGGGTTTGGCATCGTATCCAGCCTAGGTAACAATAAAACAGAGGTACAGAAAAGCTTGTACGAAGGAAAATCTGGTATTAGTTTTCAGCCAGAATATGCTGAGCGCGGAATGCGCTCGCAGGTTGCGGGTTCGGTCAAGCTAGATGTGCAGGAATTAATCGATCGCAAATTAATGCGCTTTATGGCTAAAGGCCATGCTTATGCTTGGATTGCATTGCAAGAAGCGATTGCCGATGCAGCGTTGGATGAAAGTCTGGTTTCAAATGTGCGCACTGGTATTATTGTTGGCGGTGGCGGGCCTTCAACAGAAAGTATCGAAGAAAGCAACCGCGTACTAGCCGAAAAAGGTATACGCCGTGTTGGTCCTTATATGGTTACTAAAGCTATGTGTAGCGGCATCGTTGCTACTCTTGCTACGGGTGCCAAAATCAAGGGCGTTAATTACGGCATCAGTTCAGCCTGTTCTACTAGCGCGCACTGTATAGGCGCTGGTGTTGAGCAAATCCAATTGGGTAAACAAGATATCGTATTTGCTGGTGGCGGTGAAGAGGAGCATTGGAGTTTATCCTACCTATTCGATGCGATGGGTGCCATGTCCAGTAAATACAATGATACGCCTGATAAAGCATCACGTACTTATGACGCAAACCGTGACGGTTTTGTGATTTCAGGTGGTGGTGGCATTGTGGTATTGGAAGAATATGAACATGCCAAAGCCCGTGGCGCAAAAATTTATGCAGAAGTGATTGGTTACGGTGCAACATCCGATGGCTACGATATGGTAGCGCCAAGCGGCGAAGGCGCACAGCGTTGCATGAAGCTGGCTTTACACACGCATGAAGGTCAAAAAATTGATCATGTGGATTACATTAATACACATGGTACAAGCACCCCAGTGGGTGATACTAAAGAGCTAGAGGCCATTCATGCTGTATTCGCAAGTGGCGAATATGGCGCAATACCAGCTATTGCATCAACCAAGTCACTTTCAGGTCACGCATTGGGCGCGGCAGGCGTGAATGAAGCGATTTACACCTTAATTATGATGCAAAATAATTTCATCGCCGCGTCAGCCAATATTGAAACGCTTGATCCAGCTGCCGCTGGTTTGCCTATTGTCACTGAGCGGATTGACAATGTGAAAATTGAAACTGCGTTATCGAATAGCTTTGGTTTTGGCGGCACCAACGCCACGCTGACTTTATCGACTAAATATTTGTAGTCATTCACCTGCCATTTAAAAGATTAATCATGAAAATGTATTTGCAGATTAGTCTATTGTTTATGATGGATTTTTTATCAAGTTGCGCAATATTAGGCGACCGTACGGTGAATGTAACCGAGGCGCAAATTCAGCAAAAGCTGAATGAGAAATTGGCAGTGCCAATTCAATTACTAAAAGTATTTGATGTCAGTTTAAGTAATTCGGTTGTTAAATTTGATCAACATACAGGTCGCATGCAAACCACATTGGATACGGTTTTAAATAGTCAGTTATTGGGTAAAAGTGTCGCAGGCAAGCTGGGTATTTCGGGCAAATTACGTTTTGATGCTGCGAGTCAGTCAATTGTGTTAGATGAGCCGCAAATTGATCAATTTAATGTTGATGGCGCTGATAATCAGTATAACGAAATTGTTAACGCATTAACGAAAACGCTTGGCAAACAAATGTTAAACGGCATTACCTTGTATACGGTTAAACCAGAAGACTTAAAATTTGGCGGCACTACCTACAGTCCTAAAGATATTCAGATTACCGATAAGGGTTTGCAGTTAACACTGACACCTGCAAAATAACTTAAGCCTGCACCAGCAAAGCTGCAGCCACATTGCGGCCCTCACTCATTAAAATATTATAGGTTCGGCAAGCTGCCGCGGTTGTCATGCACTCAATCGGGATGCCTTTTTCTGTTAGGCTTTGCGTTATTTTGGGATGCAAAAAACGATGCGTTGAACCAGTGCCTAGCAGCACAACCTCAGGTTTAATATCGGCAATAACGATGAAATTTTCCGCTGATAACTCAGCAAAACTAGTAGCGTTCCAATCTAAAATTAACTGATTTGCCAGCACGATTAGATTTTGTGCGTATCGCTTTTTGTTAATTTCAATAAAATCTTCGCCGTATCCAGTGATTAAGTTTTCATTGTCAGTGGTAGTTAAATGTAATTTCATGCTGCTATTTTAGCGTGGCTTTGATTGAAGAAAAACCTTTTTCTAAGGTAAACTGATGGATTAGACTTAACACGTTTTTTAAGCCAAATTTTTTAATTAAAACCATTTAATACCATCCATTTTATGCAACCATTACTCAAATCCAACAAACTCGCTAACGTTTGCTACGATATTCGTGGCCCGGTGTTGCAGCGAGCGCGTCAAATGGAAGAAGAAGGTCAGCGCATTATTAAGCTCAATATTGGCAATCCAGCCGCTTTTGGTTTTGAAGTACCAGAAGAGATTCAGCTGGATGTGATTCGCAATATGGGTGACGCGGGTGGTTATACCGATTCCAAAGGCCTATTCGCGCCACGCAAAGCGATTATGCATTACACGCAAAGCAAGCATATTGCCAATGTAACGGTGGATGACATTATTATAGGCAACGGCGTTTCTGAGCTGATTGTGATGGCGATGCAAGCGCTGGTGAATAATGGCGACCAAGTGTTGGTGCCAATGCCGGATTATCCGTTGTGGACTGCCGCTGTCACTTTAGCGGGTGGCACAGCGCGCCATTATCTATGCAATGAAAACACAGGTTGGTTACCCGATTTAAAAGATATTGAAGCGAAAATCACCGCCAACACGCGCGGTATTGTGGTGATTAATCCGAATAATCCAACAGGCGCTTTGTACCCGAAAGAAACACTACAAGGCATTATCGAAATCGCGCGTCATCATGGCTTAGTGGTGTTTGCGGATGAAATTTACGATAAAGTTTTGTACGATGAAGCCGAACATATTTCCATGGCGTCGCTAGCGGAAGATGTGTTATTTGTCACATTCAATGGCTTATCCAAAAACTATCGCACTTGCGGCTATCGCGCAGGTTGGATGGTGGTTTCTGGTAATAAAAGCGCAGCCACCGATTATGTAGAAGGCTTAAATATGCTGGCCTCAATGCGCTTGTGTGCCAATGTGCCAGGGCAATTAGCCATCCAAACCGCTCTTGGTGGCTATCAAAGTATTGATGATTTAGTCGCGCCTGCTGGCAGGCTTTGCAAGCAACGGGATTTGGCTTATGAATTGATTACGGCGATTCCTGGCGTGACTTGCGTCAAACCAAAAGCGGCGATGTATCTATTTCCTAAACTAGACCCAGAAATGTATCCGATTAAAGACGACCAGCAATTTATTCTAGATTTATTGCTGGAAGAAAAAGTATTACTGGTGCAAGGCACAGGCTTTAACTGGAAAACGCCTGATCATTTCCGCGTGGTATTTTTACCCAATGTGGATGATTTAACCGAAGCGATTAAACGTATTGCCAGCTTTTTAGCGCGATACAGAAAAAAACATAGCAAAAAATTAGATGGAGTAACGGTTTGAAGCAAGATAATTTGAAACAGTTGCGCGTAGGCCTTTTAGGCATAGGCACAGTTGGCGGCGGCACTTATAATGTATTAACGCGCAACGCAGCAGAAATCACGCGCCGCACAGGTGTTGCGATTAATGTGCTGCAAGTGGCCGATAAAAATATTGACCACGCAAAGCAGGTAACTGGCGGCAATACATTATTAAGCACTGATGCGTTTGCGATAGTGAATAATCCAGAAATTGACGTGGTTGTAGAGTTAATTGGCGGCTATACCTTAAGTAAAGAATTAGTATTAAAAGCCATTGCTAACGGCAAACATGTGGTGACAGCCAATAAAGCGTTAATCGCTTTGCACGGCAATGAGATTTTTGCGGCGGCGCAACAGGCTGGTGTCATTGTCGCGTTTGAAGCCGCTGTAGCTGGCGGCATTCCTATCATCAAAGCATTGCGTGAGGGTTTAGGTGCCAATCGCATTGAATGGGTTGCAGGCATTATTAACGGTACAACCAATTTTATTCTGACTGAAATGCGTGAAAAAGGACTGGCTTTTGCTGATGTGCTGGGCGAAGCGCAACGTTTGGGTTATGCCGAAGCTGACCCAACTTTTGATGTAGAAGGTATTGATGCTGCACATAAATTAACCATTATGGCGGCGATTGCTTTTGGTATGCCGATGAAATTTGAGCAAGCTTATACTGAAGGCATTACCAAGCTTCAACAAACTGATATCAAATATGCGGAAGAACTCGGATATCGCGTGAAATTATTAGGCATTACCAAGCACACCGAAAACGGCGTAGAGCTTCGCGTGCATCCAACCTTGATTCCAGAAAAACGTTTAGTGGCCAATGTAAATGGCGCAATGAATGCGGTGGTTGTAAAAGGGGATGCAGTCGGCCCAACTTTGTATTACGGTGCAGGTGCTGGCGCCGAACCAACCGCTAGTGCGGTAGTGGCGGATTTAATGGATGTAGCAAGGTTAAGTAGCGCGACTGCAGAACAACGTGTGCCTTATTTGGGCTTTCAAGTAGGGCAGTTAAATGATTTACCCATTTTACCGATTGCACAAATTAACAGCGCTTATTATCTGCGCATGCGCGCTTCAGATAAGCCTGGCGTGTTGGCTGGTGTGACGAAAATATTAGCAGACCGTAATATTTCAATCGATGCGATGTTGCAAAAAGAGCCAGCCGATAACGAAACCGAAGCCGACATTGTGATTCTAACTCATGAAACAATAGAGGCAAATATGGACGCAGGAATCGCTGAAATCGAAGCGCTGCCTGCGATTGTAGGACAATTAGTTAAAATTCGTATGGAGTCACTCGCACGTTAGAACATTCTAATTTAAAAAATTAATCATGACTTAACACTAAATTTCGGGTGAATTTTAGTGTTAAGTATGGTGAGAACTGCTCTAAAAACCTGCTTTAAGAAATCTGATTTAAAGATAAGTGCTGTAAACAAATTAAATCATAACGCTTATTAATCAGCCAGTTTAATTCTTTTCAATTAATCAGCGCCGTTTTACATAAAGTACCAAAGTTTAGGATATGCAAACCAAAAATATACTCGCGCCGATTAGTCACTTATTCACGCTAGAACGCAAAGATCTGATCGTCATTTTATGGCTCACGCTGGCAATTGGTATTCTTAATCTGGCCACGCCACTGGCCGTTCAAACATTGGTCAATATTGTCACCATGGGTGGCGTCATCAAGCCATTGATTGTAGTGAGTTTTGTTTTATTTGTACTATTGGTGCTGTCAGGCCTGATTTACGTTGTTGAGCTGATTATTGTTGAGTATATCAAGCGCCGTATTTATGCCAGCAACGTAACGCAGATGACGAAACGCATTCTTAAAATCGATTTAAAAGTCAGCGACACCCATTACCCAGCAGAGCTCATGAACCGCTATTTTGATTTAGGCAGTGTTCAAACCGCCTTTTACAGCTTAATTACCGTAGGCCTAACCGCTGTTTTACATGCAATTATCGGCAGTATCGTGCTGATTATTTACAGTTTTTATTTTGCGGTGATTGTATTTTTAGTGTTGTTTGCAACTTGGTTTATTGTGCGCGTGCTGGGCAGGCAGGCTATCAATACCGCGGTGGCAGAGTCTTATGCCAAGTATGATACTGGCGCATGGTTAGAAAATATTGCCAATAATTCTAATCTGTTTAAATTTTCAGACGGAGAGAATTACGCTATTAAAGGGTCAGATAAGCTGATTGTTGAATATTTACATCGACGTCAGTCGCATTTTAGTATCTTGCTTAAACAGAATATCATTACTGTCATTGTTTATGCTTTAGCTGGCACGGTGATGCTAGGAATCGGTGGCTGGTTAGTCATGCGGGCAGAAATTAATCTGGGTCAGTTTGTTGCAGCAGAATTAATCATATTCACAGTGTTGGGATCTTTTTCCAATTTCGTCAAGCAGTTGTCTAATTATTACGAATTAGTGGCTGGTTTGGATAAGTTAGAAGTTGTTAAAACCATCGATATTGAACTCAGTGGCAAGCATGAGTTTACTGAAAATCATGCGCTTGCTGTACGCTTAAAAAATGTCAGTTATCAATTTAATGCGAATAATCAGCCTATTACTAATTTTTCACTGGTGATTGCTGCAAATGAAAAGTTGGCCATTTTGGCAGATGCTGGTATGGGTAAAACCACTTTGGCTGAGTTAATAACAGGGCTTCGCCTACCCACTGAGGGCCAAATAATTATCAACGATGTAGACTTGCGCCTGTGCAATTTGCCTAACCTGCGTCAAAAAATGAATCTGTCACGCAGAATAGAAATCCAGCAAACCAGTATCCTGAATAACCTGCAGTTAAATAATCCCAATATTAAACTCGAAGAAGTGAATGCTTTATTAAAGTGGCTCGATTTGCTGGACGTGATTCTGGATCTTCCAGAGGGTTTAGACACCGAGTTAACCGTGATGGGCACTCCACTTTCTACCGTGCAAGTGAAGTTAATTATGATTGCGCGTGCGCTATTACAAAGCCCCAAGTTATTGATACTAGATGGCTTGCTTGATGAGATTGACGCAACATCGGCACAATTAGTCTGCCGCATTTTGTCAGAACTAAACGACTGCACGGTTGTTGTGATGACACGCTCAACTGCCATAGCCCAGCACTTCACGCGCATCATTAAGTGGGATGATTTTGGTGCTGATGCTAAACAAGTGCATCACACACTGTTGACTGATTCAAGCATGCAAGGTGGCAGCCAATGAGCATGATAATCGAGCCTAAGCAAACGAATTTAAAATTTAAATTATTGAAAACGCCCACTTATGTGCGGCGTTTAACTTATCTGCTGGCTTGGTCAATCGTTGTTTTGCCACTATTAATGCTATTTTTGCCGTGGCTGCAAAATATACAAGGCACTGGCACTATTACCGCCTTTCAGCCTACAGATCGCATTCAGACAATCAACGCGCCCATTGATGGTTTGGTGTCTAAATGGCATATCACAGAAGGTGCAGTGGTCAAAACGGGTGATTTGTTACTGGAAATTCGCGATGTTGACCCTAATTTTAGTAAGCGCTTGCAGGAACAGTTAGACAATAACCGTGCAAAGCAGCAGGCAAAACAAGATGAATTAGCTTCGTATGAGCTGCAAGTGCAAAACTATCAGACAGTGCGGGATAGCCGCATCAGCGCGGCTAGCTTTAAACGTGATATGGCACGACAAAAAGTGGTATCAGCAATACAAGCCATTGCAGCGGCTGAGGCGACTTTTGAGGCGAGCAGATTCCAGCTAGAGCGTATGCAAAGACTGCTGAAAGATGGTTTGGTATCGCAGCGCGATGTAGAGTTAGCGGAGCGCGACAATACGATTGCCAGCCGTAACTTAGCCAGCAGCAAAGCGATACTGAATGCCGCAAAAGCTGAGGAAAGTTCTGCGCTTGCCGAAGTATCGCAATTCGGGGCAGACGCACAAGGCTCAATTCAGGCAGCTAAGGCGCAAATTAATAAACTAAAAAGCGAATATGCTGATATTTCGAATAACATTAATACGGCTAAAACCAATGTAGCCAGACAAACAGCACAAAAAGTCTTTGCACCCACCGATGGCGTGGTATTTCGCGTGCCTGTTAATTCGCCGTCGCAATTAGTGACCAGAGGCCAAGCCTTGCTCACCATCGTGCCAGAAAATAATTCGCGTGCAGTGATTTTGCAAGTACAAGGCTTAAATGCACCACTCATCACGCCCGGTAGCAAAGTGCGACTGCAATTTGAGGGTTGGCCAGTCGTGCAGGTTTCTGGTTGGCCAAAAATGGCTTATGGTACTTTTGGCGGTAAGGTCAGTTTTGTTGACCCAGCTGACTCTGGCGATGGGCGCTTTAGAGTAATGGTCGTGCCTGATGAAACCGAGCAGAAATGGCCTAGCAGTCGATTCTTAAGGCAGGGCAGTGCGGTACAAGGCTGGGTTTTACTAAACGAAGTTTCAATTGGCTATGAAATCTGGCGTATTTTAAATGGCTTTCCACCAAATCTGGTTGCCGCAACTACCACTACCGATGAAACCAGTAATCCGAATCCTTAGTTTGTCCAATAAACTGCATCTATTGCCGTTGCATAATAGACGATTTTTACCGCTTTTAAAGTGGTTAAGTTTTCTGGCTATTGTGCCCTTATGTACAAGCATCAATACTTATGCTGATAATACAGACAGCGCAATCCAAATAGATGTAGATGCCAAAGCGAAACATAGGCTTCAACAAGATGAATTTTTGAATCTGGATGCTTCATCTCAAGCCAAAGGAATGGATATTGAGCAAGCAACTGAGCAACTCAATGCGCAGCGTAAAGCATTAGATTTAAAGCTGGATTCGGGCCTAATTTTAAATGGCTTAGCAAGCGATAATCAGCAAGCTTCTGATCAACAGCTCTCTAAACAAAAAACACAAGGCGTTAAACAAAGCTTGGCAGAAATTCGTGCCAAGGCTTTAAGCGCAAATCTATCACTAAAAATTGCTAATTTTAACCCCGCAATTGCGCGCACTCAGTTAGATGAGGAGCGCGCTAAGTTTGATCAGATTATTTTTGCTAATCTAAAATATGGCGATAAAGATACGCCTGAAATCAGCAGCGACAATATTCGGTTCACTTCAAATAATCCTAGCTTGGATGACGAATTAGTTAAGCTGAATAAAACACCGCTTCGTACCAAATCTATATTGGGTGATGTGAGCATTGCAATTCCATTGCGAACAGGCGGCACGGTTACTATTTCTACGCCATTTGAGAATATTGATAAAACGGGTGATTTTACTTCTGATCAGTATCGAACCGGCCTTAAGTTTTCGATTAGCCAGCCTTTATTGCGCGATGCAGGCTTTAGCGTTAATGAGGCTTCTATCCAAATTGCAGGTATAAATGAACAGGCTAGCCTAGCCAGCACGCGCTTACAATCGATACGTATTATTGCCATGATAGATAAGGCTTACTGGGCTTTGAATCAGGCTTGGACTGAGCTTGAAATTAGGCAGCAACAGTATGAGTTTGCCGTGCAAAATTTGATCATGGTACGCAAGCGTGTGCAAGAAGGCTTAACTGCCTCTATTGAAATTAATCGCTCTGAAATTGGCGTTAATGATAGGTTAGAGCAATTAATTATCGCCAAAACCAACTTAAGTCTGGCGCAAAGACAATTAAAATTTTTCTTAAATGACCCACAATATGCTGTTACAGACGAAACCAACTTGATTACTACTACATCACCAGATTTATACAATTATCAGTTTGATCGTCAAAATTTGGTTAAGAATGCGCAAGCCAATCGTCTGGATTTGCTAGAAACCGAACTCAGATTAAGTGAAGATTCGCTGAGAGTCGCCGTGTTGCAAAATCAAACATTGCCTTTGTTTTCGCTAGATTATGCTTATGGTTCTTTGTCTGACTCTGAGTCGTCATTTAGTCGATCTTACAGTAGTTTAGGACAGTTTGATTTTAACGAGTGGTACATAGGCCTGCGTTTTGAGTTGCCTGTCAGCAATGATGCGCGAAAAGCAAGACTTAGCCGCGCTGTTCAGCAACGACTTCAACGTTTATCGACCAAAGAGTTGCAGCAATTAAGCATTCAGCGCGAAATTTACGATGTGCTCGATACGCTAGAGCAAAACTGGCAACGGATTGTTGCCAATAAACAGCAAGTAGCCATTGCTGGCACCAACTACGAAGCTGAATTAAAACAATTTAAAGAAGGCTTGCGCACGATGACAGAGGTTTTGGAAGCTTTAACCAGACTAGGTGACGCGCAGGTTCGAGAGATTAAAGCGATTACTGATTATCAAGCCTCACAAGTAGACTTGGCATTTGCTACTGGCACTTTGCTGGGATATAGCCGTGTTAATTTCGACCTCGTTAATTTTGACCACGTTAATTCTCCTACGCGCTAAGCAATCAATTTATAATAACGACTTATCTTTTAACCGTATTTTTGCAATGAAATATATATCTACACGCGGGCAATCGCCTGCTTTAAGTTTTAGCGAAATTTTACTGGGTGGTTTAGCGCCCGATGGCGGATTGTATTTGCCAGAAAACTATCCGCAATTTAATGATGCTGACTTAAGCGCGATGCGCGGCATGAATTATGCCGATTTAGCGTTTGCGATTCTAAGTCGTCTGATTGACGATATTCCAGCGGCTGATTTAAAAGTGATTATTGATAAAACATACAGGGCAGATGTGTATAGTTTTACGCGCGCAGGCCAAAACGCGGCGGATATTACGCCAACCGTTAAGTTGGAAAATAATTTGTATCTATTAAGCCTTTCTAACGGCCCAACTTTGGCGTTTAAAGATATGGCGATGCAGTTATTGGGCAATTTATTTGAATATGTATTAGATAAAACAGGTGCAACGACTAATATTTTAGGCGCTACCTCTGGTGATACTGGTTCAGCGGCTGAGTATGCTATGCGTGGTAAAAAAGGTGTGCGTGTATTTATGCTGTCACCGCACAAAAAAATGAGCCGCTTTCAAAGTGCGCAAATGTTCAGCTTGCAAGATGAAAACATCTTTAATATCGCAGTAAATGGAGTGTTTGATGACTGCCAAGATATGGTGAAAGCGGTTTCAAACGATGCCGCATTTAAAGCGCAATACAAAATTGGCGCGGTAAATTCTATTAACTGGGGCCGTATCGTTGCGCAAGTAGTTTACTACTTTAAAGGCTATTTTGCGGTAACAGACAATAATGCGCAAAAAGTGGATTTTTCTGTACCAAGCGGCAATTTTGGCAATGTATGCGCTGGCCATATTGCGCGCATGATGGGCTTGCCGATTGATAAGCTAGTGGTTGCTACTAACGAAAACGACGTATTAGATGAGTTTTTCAAAACAGGTATTTACAGGCCGCGTGGTTCAGCCAACACTTATCATACATCCAGCCCCTCTATGGATATTAGCAAAGCATCAAACTTTGAGCGCTTTGTGTTTGATTTAGTAGGTCGCGATAGCGCCAAAGTGCGCGAGTTGTGGGCGAGTGTGGATAAAGGCGGCGCCTTTGACATCAAACATTTGATGCCAAAATTAGCCGATTATGGCTTTGTTTCTGGCAGTAGCAATCACCAAAACCGCATGCAAACCATACGCGAATCGGAAGCAAAATATGCAGTGGTGATTGATACGCATACAGCTGATGGCCTAAAAGTGGCGCTGGAATACCGCCAAGAAAACACGCCAATGGTGGTGCTAGAAACGGCGTTGCCAGCAAAATTTGAAGATGCGTTAGTAGAAGCCTTAGGCGAAGTGCCGCCTCGCCCAGACAGCCTAAAAGGCATTGAGAATTTGCCGCAAAAATTCACAGTGATGGATGTCGATGTAGTCGCGATTAAAGATTTTATTGTAAACAATACTTAAACGTTATGAAACAATATATCGATTTACTGAATCACGTTTTAGCGCAAGGTAATGCTAAAACAGACCGTACAGGCACTGGCACAACTTCTGTGTTTGGCTACCAAATGCGGTTTGATTTAAATGCAGGCTTTCCGCTACTCACTACTAAAAAAGTCCATTTAAAATCCATCATTCATGAGCTGCTGTGGTTTTTGCAGGGCAGTACTAATATTGCTTATTTAAAAGAAAATGGCGTACGCATTTGGGATGAGTGGGCAGACGAGAACGGTAATTTAGGGCCTGTTTACGGCTATCAGTGGCGCAATTGGCCAAAACCTGATGGCACGCATATTGATCAAATTACGCAAGTAATCAATGCCATTAAGAAAACACCTGACTCGCGTCGCTTGATTGTGTCTGCTTGGAATGTGGCCGATGTAGATCAAATGAAATTGCCACCTTGTCATGCGTTTTTTCAGTTTTATGTCGCCGATGGTAAATTAAGCTGTCAGCTGTATCAACGTAGCGCGGATATTTTCTTGGGTGTGCCTTTTAATATCGCTTCCTATGCGCTATTAACCATGATGGTGGCGCAGGTGTGCGGATTAAAATTGGGTGATTTTGTGCATACGCTAGGTGATGCACATATTTACAGCAATCATATGGAACAAGTACGTGAGCAATTGTCGCGTGCACCAAAATCGCTCCCACAAATGCGCATAAATCCTCAAGTTAACGATATTTTTGCATTTAAATTTGAAGATTTTACGCTAGAAAATTATGATCCACATCCCGCTATTCAAGCAAAAGTAGCTGTTTAACGCGGTTAACTTATACTTTTGGTTTTATTCAGCCAGAAGTTGGTTGTATAAAACCAAAATTGTAACAATGATGTAATTAATCAATGACCTATAAATTTTTAGGTACAATTCTTGCTCAAACTAAGAAGTAGTTTTTAAAATTTATATTTATTTATTCTGGAGATAATCATGATTCGTTTAACAATTGGTGCTGCTTTGGTAGCAACGGTATTTTTAGCAAATACAGCATTTGCAGATCATCAAACCATTAAACCGACAAAGGCAGATAGTTTAGGTAAGTGCGTAAAGGCAGCTTTAAGCGTACATGAAGGTAAAATCGTCAAATTAGAAACCAAATCAGAAAATAAAAAACCGACTTACGAGTTTGATATTGAATCTGCTGATGGAACTGCATGGGATATCGAGTGCGATGCAAAAACAGGTAAAATTACTGAAGTTGAGCAAGAAGTAAAAGCAGATGACTCAAAATTTAAAGCTTTAGCTAAAGTGTCTGAGGCAGACGCGAAAGCAACAGCGTTAGCTGCACATCCTGGTACTGTTGTGGAGACAGAGTATGAGCTAGAACCAGATGGTAAAGCATCATACGAGTTTGATATTTTAGAAGCAGATAAAGAAGAAATTAAAGTAGAAGTAGATGCAACAACAGGTAAAATTGTTGAGAAGAGCTATGAAGTCTACCAAATTGGCCAAGAATAATTTTGCGCCGATGTAAGCTTTAAAACAGATTAAACAAAAAGGCGCAATTAGCGCCTTTTTGTTTACAGTATAAAGTTGGGAGTCTACCCCTTTATCGTATACAACTTTTGCAAATTGTGTAACGATAAAGGTCCTAGTGATAGCTCTCCCATCGTTATATTTCAGCAACTATCGTACCAAGATATTAATTTTATTAAGTAATTGATTAATATGATTTTTTATTTAATTAATTGAAAATTGTTGAATTGATAGTATTAAAATAACCACCACTGGCTGTTCACAACCACCATTTTTTTGAGTTATGCGCGTAAATAAATTTTAGATTGGCACATCAATGCTTTTTTTAAGCTTTGAACAGCCAAGGTGATTTCATCTAGATTTAGGTGTGCAAAACCTAGGCGTAAACCAGCAGCGTCATGTCGGTCGGAATAGTGATTGATGCAATTTAACTTAAGTTTTTGTTTTTTTGCGTCTTTTAGCAGTAAATCAGTTTGAATATCTGATGCTAAATTTACCCACAAACTTAAGCCGCTACTTGATGGTATTATATGACAAAACTCAGACAATTCTGACTGTATTAAATGTGTTAAATGTATCTTGCGGGCAAGATACACTTTAATTGACTTAGTGATATGTCGTTTAATCTCGCCTGATTGCAAAAGCTCTGCAACAGCAAGTTCAACCAGTGTATTGCCTTGGCGGTCAATAATCGTAATATCACTTTCTGAATGCTTGATGACAGATTTTGGTGCGACCATATAGCCAACTCTAAAACCTGGCGCTAAAATTTTAGAAAATGAACCAAGGTAAATAACGCGTCCTGATTTATCCAAACACATCAATGACCGAAGCGCTGCCTTTTCATAATTAAATTCACAACCATTAGCATCTTCAATAATCGCAAAATTGTAACGTTCAGCAAGTTTTAATAGTCCTTTTCGATTATCCATCGGCATGACTACCCCAGTCGGAATTTGATGATGAGGCGTTACATAAATTGCGCGCACGGGGTGGTTGATGCAAAGTTTCTCTAGCGTTTCTAAATGAATACCATCTTGATCATGTGCAACGTAAAGTAAATTGGCACCACAGTTTTTAAAAGTTTCACGTGCTATAGGGTTGCTTAATTGTTCAACCACGATACAGTCATCTGCCTCTATAAGCAGACGTGCTGCCAAAAAAAGGCCCATCTGGCTACCACGCAATATACAAATATTTTCTAATTCTGCGCTCAGTCCCCCCTCCATATTAAGCATATTTAATATGGCTTGCCGCAAAAAAACACTACCTTTTGAGTCAGAGTAATACAATTTATTATTGCGTGTTAAGGTGGTTACTGCATGCCGCATTGATCTTGCAAAAATCTGATAGGGTATGAGTCTTGCATCTGGGTCATCGTTACTCAATGATAGGTAATCGGATGTTGCTGAAGTATTAATCTGCTGTAAATCATCAAGACTCGTCATCATCGCATCAGGCATGCGGTGTTTTTTTGGCGATACTTGAATAGATTCAGGTTTAATCGTTTTTGCTTGATGGTTCACCATTAACACGCGCGATGAAACAAAAGTACCACGCTTACTTTCCGTTGTAAGCCAACCTTTAGAAATTAATTCATCGTAGGCTTGAACGACAGTTTTACGATTAATATTGAGCTGATTAGAGAGTTCGCGTGTACCTGGTAGCGCACTGCCAGGTAGAAAACGACCTAACTGAATTTCATCAATAATCGTTTCTGCGATTTGGATATGAATAGGTGTGGCAGCACCGCGCACAACCTCCATATTAAGATTCCATGGCCTTAGCATTGCATTCCTTAACATTCAGCAAATAAAATAATTTTTACTAAATGGAAATCTAGGCTAAATCCACAAAAAGGATATTAACAAAAAACGATACTGGTGTACAAAGCTATAAACTGGACCTCTTAAAATTAAACAATCAGGATGGCTTAAGATGCTGAAATTTTCGTTACAGTAACATTCGCTTAACAAATTGAAACAATTTATTTAATCTAATTTTTTAAATAAAGTTTTAAGATTCTGGCCATCCTAGTACCAGTTTTATCTAAGCCAAATGATGTAATTCAATTGAATGAGGAGTTGAGTTATTTTTTATCAATATTTTGGAGATATGACGATGTTTACTAAAAAACGTGTAATGGGTATCGCCGCAAGCGTTGCATTGGCTATGCCAACAATCGCATTTGCCGCAGCAGATCAAGAACTAGCCATGAAAGATGCCAATAACTGGTTGCATCCGCGTGGACAGCACAATAATCAAGGTTACAGTGCATTATCACAAATCAACAAAGGTAATGTAAAAAACCTTAAAGCTGCATGGACATTCGCTACTGGTGTAAACCGTGGTCACGAAGGTTCACCAGTGATTGTCGGTAATATGATGTATCTGCACACAGCTTTTCCAAATAACGTGTATGCGCTAGATTTAAACGACAATCAAAAAATCGTTTGGTCATATTTCCCAAAACAAGATCCATCAGTACAAGCTGTTTTATGTTGCGATAACGTTTCACGTGGTTTAGGCTACGGCGACGGCAAAGTATTCTTGCAACAAAATGACGGTATGTTGGTGGCCCTTGACGCTAAAACGGGCGCAAAAATCTGGGATGTTAGAAACACAGACCCTAAAGTAGGCGCAACTAACACCAATGCAGCACATGTAATTAAGGACAAAGTATTAACAGGTTGTTCAGGTGCAGAATTCGGCGTGCGTTGTTTCTTAGCTGCTTATTATATTAAAGACGGTTCATTGGCATGGAAAGCTTACTCAACAGGCCCAGATGCTGAAGTATTAATCGGTAATGATTTTAATGCTGCTAATCCTAAATACAATGCACTATCTGTATATGCTGATGTAAACGGCGGTAACAAACAAGGCGGTTCATTTACTGCTTTGCCAGCATCACAAATCAAAGGTGGCGAAAAAGAATTAGGCACACGTACATGGTTAAAACCACAAGCCGTTAAAGATGGCTGGCAACATGGTGGCGGCTCTACATGGGGCTGGTGGCCGTATGATGCACGCACAAACTTGGTTTATTACGGAACAGGTAACCCATCAGTTTGGAACCCAGATGTACGTCCAGGTGACAACAAATGGTCAATGACAGTATTTGCACGTGATTTAGATACTGGTATTGCTAAATGGGGCATGCAAATGACGCCACATGATGAGTGGGATTACGATGGTGTGAATGACGTGATTCTATTTGACAAAGGTGGCAAAACATACGCTTGGCACCATGACCGTAACGGTTTTGCTTACACATGGAACGCACACACAGGCAGTTTGATTGCTGCTGAGAAAGTACATCCATTCGTTAACTGGGCGTCTAAAGTGGATTTAGAAACAGGTGTTCCAGCTAAAGACGGCCGTTATTCTACGCACCAAGACTACAATGCAAAAGGCATCTGCCCAGCTGCATTGGGTACTAAAGATCAACAACCAGCTGCTTACTCACCAAAAACTGGTTTAATGTATTCACCACTTAATCATGTTTGTATGACATACGAGCCAGTTGAGTCTAAATATGTTGCTGGTCAACCATGGGTTGGTGCTACTTTAACTATGTTTGCTGGTCCTGACGGTGTAATGGGTGGCTTCGGCGCTTACAACCCAATGACCAACAAAAAAGTTTGGTACAACAAAGAGAAATTCTCTGCTTGGGGTGGTGTATTAACTACGTCAACTGATTTGGTATTCTATGGTACTTTAGATCGCTGGTTAAAAGCGGTTGATGCCAAAACTGGTAAAGAACTTTGGAAATTCCAAGTGGGTTCTGGCGTGATTGGTAATGCATTCACATACGGTAACAAAGGTAAACAATACGTTGGTACATTCTCAGGTATCGGCGGTTGGGCTGGCGTTGCGATGAACCTTGGTTTAACTAACGACACAGACGCACTTGGTGCTGCTGGTGGTTACAAAGAATTAACCAAATACAACGCTGCTCCTGGCGGCGGTGCATTAACAGTATTCTCACTATAATTTAGATTGTTTAAATTGTAGTTAGTTACTGGTTAATTCAACCAACGAAACACCTCACAGAAATGTGGGGTGTTTTTATTTTAAAGATAAAGTTTTACTGATGATACAAAATGAGCGTCGAAGTATAATAACGAAATGAATAATCTGTCTATTATAGTCGCTGTTGCGCATCACAATGTGATTGGTATTAACAATACCTTGCCATGGCATCTTCCCGAAGATTTAAAGCGTTTTAGAGCATTAACTACAGGTCACCACATCATTATGGGGCGCAAAACCTATGAATCATTAGGGCGTTTATTACCTAATCGCACAACTGTGATTGTAACGCGCAACAAAAACTATCATGTTGAAAGTGCATTAATTGCACACTCACTAAAATCGGCGATTGAATTGTGTAAAACAGATAACGAGCCGTTTTTGATTGGTGGTGCAGAACTATATAAAGATGGTATCGCGCTGGCGAATAAACTGTATTTAACTCAAGTGAATACTACGGTTGCAGGCGATGCATTTTTTGCAGATATTGATTTGAATGACTGGAGTTTAAGCGAAAAAAAAGACCACATCGCAGCGAGTGGTCTTGAATATAGTGATTTAGTTTATATTAGAAAATAATCTGCAAAACTTAACACTTAAAAATGCACGAATAAATTAAGCAACTTATTGTTCTACACAATCTACAAAATAAACGGCTTTACCATCTACTATTTCTTTCACCAAACCGTGATTATCTGCTTCAAATCCAGGGAATTTTTCGTTAAATTCACGCGCAAATTTTAAGTAATTCACAATGATTTTATTGAATCGTTCGCCTGGAATTAGTAGCGGAATACCAGGTGGATAGGGTGTTAGCAGCACGGCTGTAATGCGACCTTCTAAGTCATCAATCGCTACACGGTCAATCTTGCGGTGCGCCATTTTAGCGAATGCATCGGTTGGTTTCATGGCGGGCACCATGTCTGATAGATACATTTCAGTGGTTAGTTTAGCCACATCATTCGCTCTATAAACCGCATGGATTTTTTCGCACAAATCACGCAAACCGACTTTTTCGTAGCGCGGTTGCTTTTGTACAAACTCTGGCAGTACTTTCCAAAGTGGCTGATTCTTATCATAATCATCTTTAAATTGTTGCAAAGCAGCAACCATGGTATTCCAGCGGCCTTTGGTAATGCCGATGGTGAACATAATAAAGAATGAATACAGACCAGTTTTTTCAACAATCACGCCATGTTCAGCTAAATATTTTGTAACGATCGCAGCTGGAATACCAAATTTATCCGAAAAATTACCTTTGATGTCCAAACCTGGCGTGATAATGGTCGCCTTGATTGGGTCCAGCATATTAAAGCCTTCAGCTAGGTTCCCGAAATCATGCCAAGCGTCATTGGCTTTTAGCATCCATGCATCGCGTTCTTCAATACCTTCTTCACTTAGGTCATCAGGTCCCCAAACTTTAAACCACCAGTCAGTACCCCAATCTTCATCCACTTTGCGCATGGCGCGGCGGAAATCCAAGGCTTCCATCAGACTTTCTTCAACCAATGCAGTACCGCCAGGCGCTTCCATCATTGCTGCCGCTACATCGATACTGGCCACAATTGAATATTGCGGACTGGTTGAGGTGTGCATCAAATACGCTTCATTGAAAATATCGCGGTCTAATTTATTGTTTTCGGCATCCTGCACCAAAATTTGGCTGGCTTGGCTGAGGCCTGCCAGCAATTTATGCGTAGACTGCGTTGAAAATACCATACTTTCTTTACAACGCGGACGTCCTTCACCAATCGCATGGTAATCACCGTAAAAATCGTGGAAAGTCGCGTGTGGTAACCAAGCTTCATCAAAATGCAGGGTATCGATTTTGCCATCCAGCATATCCTTGATTTCTTCAACGTTATACAAAACACCATCGTAAGTAGATTGCGTAATCGTTAATACACGCGGCTTAGCATTTTTGTCTAAGATAAATGGATTGCGGTCGATTTTCTTTTGAATGTTTTCCCATTCAAACTCACTTTTTGGAATCGGCCCGATAATACCAAAATGGTTACGCGTTGGCATTAAAAATACCGGTACCGCGCCTGTCATAATAATCGCATGCAGAATAGATTTATGGCAGTTGCGGTCTACCACCACTACGTCACCTGGCGCGACTGTACTGTTCCAAACCATTTTATTACTGGTAGAAGTCCCGTTAGTCACAAAATACAAATGGTCGCAATTATAAATACGCGCTGCATTACGCTCAGAAGCCGCCACTGGGCCAGTGTGGTCTAATAATTGACCAAGCTCATCTACTGCATTACAAACATCTGCCCGCAGCATATTTTCACCAAAAAATTGGTGAAACATTTGCCCAACTGGTGATTTTAAAAATGCGACCCCACCAGAGTGGCCAGGGCAGTGCCAAGAATAAGAGCCATCTGCTGCGTATTCTGTTAACGCTTTAAAGAAGGGCGGGGCAAGGCTGTCTAAATAAGTACGTGCTTCGCGCAGTATATAGCGCGCCACAAATTCTGGCGTATCTTCATACATATGAATAAAGCCGTTAAGTTCGCGCAAAATTTCGTTTGGAATATGGCGGGAAGTGCGTGTTTCGCCATGCAAGAAAATAGGAATTTCTTCATTGCGGTAACGAATTTCGTCTACAAATTTACGTAAGTTATCTAAGGCATCTTGATTTTCTTCAATAAATTCATTGTCATCAATGGATAGAATAAAGGCCGAAGCGCGACTTTGTTGCTGCGCGAATGAGGTCAAATCGCCATAACTGGTGACACCTAACACTTCAAAACCTTCTGATTCGATGGCTTTGGCTAATACGCGAATACCTAAACCAGAGGAGTTTTCAGAGCGAAAGTCTTCATCAATGATGATGACTGGGAAACGAAATTTCATTCAAATTCCTTCATTAAATCTTTGGCGAGCATGAGATTTTGGACATATAAATTGAGAAAAATACTCAATATATTTTGTTGAATTGTAGTAATAGATTTTTAATATTAGATCTTAGGTAAAGTCACACCAACTTGACCTTGGTATTTACCACCACGGTCTTTATAACTGGTTTCGCAAACGTCATCGGCATCGGCCTCAAAAAACAGCACTTGTGCACAGCCTTCGTTAGCATAAATTTTGGCTGGCAGTGGAGTAGTATTGCTGAACTCTAATGTCACATAGCCTTCCCATTCTGGCTCAAATGGCGTTACATTTACAATAATGCCGCAGCGTGCATAAGTAGATTTGCCTAAGCAGATGGTTAATACGTTACGCGGAATTTTAAAGTACTCAACGGTACGGGCAAGTGCGAATGAATTCGGCGGAATGATGCAGTAGTCTGCATTCACTTCTACAAACGAATTCGGGTCGAAATTTTTTGGATCAACGATTGTGCTATTTAAATTGGTAAACAATTTAAACTCTTTACTACAGCGAATATCGTAGCCATAGCTAGAGGTGCCGTAAGAAACCATGCGCTCACCAGCGGCATTCATCTTGACTTGGTTGGGCTCAAACGGAGAAATCATTTGATGCTCTTCAGCCATTTGGCGAATCCACTTATCTGATTTTATACTCATGCTTTAAGGCTCATTCATTAATCTATTAAAAGGTAAAAAGCGGAGTATTACCCCCGCTTTTAATGAGTGCAAATAATAACAATAAATCACACTTTGATTGCAAATTATTTTAGCTATTACTGATCGCCACCCAATTGAATTGAATAACGCCAAAACTGATCTTCTGCTTCAAAAATCACTTTTGAAGCTTCTGGGTCGCGTGAACCAGCAGGGTATTGATGCACAGTTGATTTATCCGCTGCCCAAGCTTTTACCACAGGGTCCACTAAGCGCCATTGGGCTTCGGCTTCACTAATGTGCAGATAATTTGAATTATCGCCTTGCATTAAGTTCAGCAATAAAGCCTCATACGCATCAACCGTGTCATCTTCAGGCAAACGGTTTGCCGCATCTAATTGAATAGTACGCGTGTTGATATCTAAACCTGGTACTTTGGCTTGAATTTCCATTTTGATGCATTCGCGTGGTTGAATGCCGATAATCAGCCAGTTTTGATCTTGCTCATTCACTTGTAACGGTGCTTTTTTAAAGCGGATAGAAATGCGGGTGTCGGCTTCGTGCAAACGTTTTGCAGTACGGATATAGAATGGCACACCTTGCCAGCGTGGATTATCAATAAACAATTTTAGTGCGGCATACGTTTCTACTACGCTGTCAGGATTTCCTAACTCTTCCAAATAGCCTGGTACTTTTTCGCCCTTGCCGTCAGAAGTACGGACTTCACCAGCCTTATATTGTGCGCGGAAAGCATGCTTGCTTAACTCATTGACGGGGATAGGGCGAATTTGCTCAAGCACTTTAATTTTGGCATCGCGCACACCATCTGGCGTTAAATCTTTTGGCATTTCCATCGCGGTTAAAGCCAAAGTTTGCAGGATATGGCTTTGAATCATGTCGCGTAACGCACCCGTGCTATCGTAAAACTGTGTACGGTCGCCAACGCCCAACATTTCAGTATTGGTGATTTGTACATGATCGATATATTGATTATTCCAAATCGGCTCTAAAATGGTATTGGTAAAACGTTGTAGCAGGATGTTTTGTAACGCAGACTTACCCAGATAATGGTCGATACGATAAATCTGGCTTTCTTTCAGGTTCTTAGTCAGCGCAGATTGCAATTCTTTTGCAGAGGCTAAATCGGTACCAAATGGTTTCTCAACCACAACACGGCGCCAGAATTTATCTTCTTGCGTCAGGCCGACTTTCGCCAATGATTCCACCACTGGTGCGAAATCCACAGGACGTACCGATAAGAAGTAAGCCAAGTTTTGTGGGAATATTTTTGTATCACTTAATGTATTTTTAAGCTTGCTAAACGCATCAGGATCCGTTGGCGGATTAGCTTGATAGAAATTACGTGCAATAAAACGTTCAAATGCCGCTGCGTCGTAGCCTTTCTTAAACTTAGCATCCAGCATGCTTTTAATATCAACACGCCATGCTTCTAAAGTCACTTCTTGACGGCCAACCGCTAAAATTTTCAATTCAGCAGGTAAGCGACCAATTGAATCTAGTCTAAATAATCCAGGATAAAGCTTTACACGCGCTAAATTACCGCTGGCCCCAAATAAAACCAGAGTACAGGGGTCGATTGTTTGAGTCATTGCGTAACCTTAAAAGTATGAAATTTGAAAAATATGAAATTTGGTTAAATAAAAGGGTTAAGTCGCTATATTTATTGAGGGAAAACCCCTCAATAAACGTTTATTTTTTTAACTATTTAGTTTTTCTTGACTGCATGGCCACCAAAAGCATTGCGCATCAAGGATAACAGTTTGTAACTATAACCATGTTTATCTTGACTTCTGAAACGCGCTTGCAATGCCACTGTTAACACTGGCGCCGCAACACCTTGTTCAACAGCTTCAACTACAGTCCAACGGCCTTCACCAGAATCCGCCACATACGGCGCGATTGAGTCTAAATCCTGATCGTTTTTAAGGGCTTCGGCAGTCAGGTCAAGCAGCCAGCTGCGCACAACAGAGCCATGACGCCATAACTCAGTAATTTGCGCTAAGTCTAAATCAAATTCTTCTTTGCCTTTTAGTAAGTCCAAACCTTCAGCAAAGGCTTGCATCATGCCGTATTCAATACCATTGTGTAGCATTTTGGTGAAGTGACCAGAACCGACTGGGCCTACATGTGCCCAACCACGGTCTGCATGTGTCAATGCTTGCGCATAAGGTGCTAATACGTCTGCATATTGTTTATCGCCGCCGTACATAAGGCAATAGCCGTTATCCAGGCCCCAAACGCCGCCAGAAGTACCGCAGTCAATAAAGCCGATGCCTTGTTCTGCTAACATCGCGCCACGACGTTGACTGTGCTTGTAGTTTGAGTTGCCGCCGTCGACGATAATATCGCCTTTGTTTAATAGCGGAATTAAATCTTTAATTTGATTTTCGGTAATTTCGCCAGCTGGCAACATTAACCAAACGATTTTTTGTCCTTCAAGTTTACTTACTGCATCTACCACTGAGCTAGCGGCAATCATGCCTTCAGTTTTAACTAGAGTGTTGACGAATTCTGTATTGAAATCGAAGCCAACAACTTCAATTTTGTGACGTAATAAACGTGCAGCCATATTGCCGCCCATTTTGCCTAAGCCGATCATTGCTAATTTCATGCTGTTTTTCCTATGGTGTGAGGATGATAAAAGCACCCATCTTGTGATGTGGTGAAAACAAAAAATAATAATTCTTGAAGAATTATCTAATTGAGTTAAGTATAATTATAGCAAATGCATTAGCAGTTCTCAAATGCAGCACTGCAAAACAAAATATAGGGATAGATTTTTAAAAGCAGAGAATTTAAAGCCTGCTTTTTTATTTTTTAAAGGTTTCCATTAGGTTTTTATGACGCAAAACACTTCACTTGACAACACTCGCTGGCATCCTTTTCAATCGCAAGATGCCATTAACCAAGCCGCTGTTACGCGCATTTTAGCTGCCGCAGAAGAAGCAATTCAGCAGCATGGTGGTTTTTTAGTGGTATTAGCAGGCGGTAGCACACCTAAAAGTGTGTATCAATTATTAAGCCAGCAAAAAGCCGATTGGGCCAACTGGCATGTATATCACAATGATGACCGTTGCTTGCCAGTAGACCATGTAGAGCGCAATAGTAAAATGGCGCGCGATGTCTGGTTAAATCATGTGGCGATTCCACAAAACCAAATTCACGATATCCCAACGGAATTGGGCAATGTAGAAGGCGCAAAAGCCTATGCAAAAACCTTAAATGGCGTGCGTGCGTTTGATTTGGTGATTTTAGGTTTGGGTGAGGATGGCCATACTGCTAGCCTGTTCCCTAATCAAGTTGTAGATAATAGCGCCGATGTAGTGCCAGTTTTTGATGCACCAAAACCGCCTGCTGACCGCGTGACCATGTCGCAAAATCGTTTAAATAATACACATGAAGTGTTGTTTTTAGTGACTGGCGCAGGTAAACAAGAGGCTGTGGACAATTGGCGTAAGGGTGTGAAAATCCCTGCGACTTTGATTGCGCCATCAAACGGTGTTGATGTTTATTGTTTTGGTGTAATGCTAAACTGATTCCAACCCTTATTTGTCATTCCCGCGCAAGTGGGAATCCATTTTCACTGTGAGATAATTAATCTAAGCCTAAAATTAAGAGCCCAGCAAGTTTCCTAATAGTCGGCGTGCAAGTGGCGATGCGAAAATAAAAAATACGGTAATATTCAAAATTACCGTTGCCCAGTAAGTAAATTGAAATGATGGTTTAGTCGATTTGTGACGAAAAATTCTTTGTGCAAACAGCCCGCCAGGCCAGCCACCTATTAGGCTTAAAAGCTGTAAATTTTTTTCGGGTGTCCTTTGTGCACCATCTTTTGCGGCGCGCTTATCTTGCCAGTACAAAAGAAAAGTGAGTAAGCTGGTGCACAAGTAAATAGCTAGCACAAGCAATGGCAGAGTTTTTAAAAAAACTGCAACGCCCATCAGTACTAAAAATAGCAGTGCAAAATAAACAGGGTAAATACTTTTCCCTATTGTCGTCGGCTTATCTTTTGCATCACTTACGTAAAGCACGTTTTGCGCACTTAACCGACCATTTTTATCCGTTTGCACTTCGTAGCTAACCAATTCATTGCCTAGTGGCCGTTTTTTACTTCTTTTAAAAGACTTTACATGTATGAAAATATCTTTTCCACCACCATTTGGTGTGATAAAACCAAAGCCTTGGTCATCCTTCCAAGTCGTGATTTTCCCTTGATAACGCATGTGATAATTAAGTATTCTGAATCACAATATTCGGAAACTTGCTGCTGTGATCTAAGCTAGCATTAGCGATTTTAATGGCGGCTTTGCGCGCGATTTCTTTGTAGATATTGGCGATTTTGGAATCTGGCGTGTTGATAACAGTGGGCTTGCCGCTATCCGTTTGTTCGCGGATGCTGATATCTAGGGGCAGCGAGCCTAGTAAATCAACTTTATAATCATTGCACATTTGGGCACCGCCACCTGCACCAAAAATATGCTCCTCATGACCGCAATTACTACAAATATGCGTGCTCATGTTTTCTACAATACCCAAAATTGGAATATTCACTTTTTCAAACATCTTCAAGCCACGTCTTGCATCTAGCAAAGCAATATCTTGTGGTGTGGTCACAATAATCGCGCCTGTTACAGGGATTTTTTGCGCTAAGGTCAGCTGGATATCGCCTGTGCCAGGTGGCAAATCAATCACCAAATAGTCTAAATCGTTCCATTTGGTGTCGCGCAATAATTGCTCTAATGCCCCAGTTACCATTGGGCCACGCCACACCATGGGCGTATCAATATCCACTAAAAATCCAATACTCATGGCTTGAATGCCGTGCGCCAGCATTGGCTGCATGCTTTTGCCATCTGTGCTTTCTGGGCGGCCGCTGATGCCTAGCATTTGCGGTTGGCTAGGGCCATAGATATCGGCATCTAATAAGCCTACTGTTGCGCCTTCTGCCGCCAGCGCCAAAGCCAAATTCACTGAGGTAGTGGATTTACCCACGCCGCCTTTTCCTGAAGCTACTGCGATAATATTCTTTACATTCGGTAGTAAATTGACGCCTTGCTGCACTTTATGCGCAACGATGCGGCTGCCAATATTCACAGTCACTTCACTCACACCAGCCAGCGATTTTAAATGCTCAACCACCAACGCTTGCACATCTGCCATCACACTTTTAGCAGGGTAGCCCAATACAACATCCAGGCTGACTTTATCAGCATTGATTTGGATATTCTTGGCCGATTTGCTGGTGATAAAATCTTTGCTAGTGTTTGGGTCGATAAGCGTTTTTAGCGCGTTTTGAATGGTTAAGTCTGTAAGTGGCATAATGTTGACGATTCGTTTAAAAAGTCTATTTTATCGCAAGGCTGTATTTAAAGCATGCATGCGCAAAGTTAAACTAAACTTAACACTTAAAAACACCTTAATTTTTTTAAACTAGAGCTTAATTTGCTAAAATAGCGTTTTACCTCAATTTAAAGCAATTTATGGCACGTAAAATCCTAGTCACTTCCGCTTTACCCTACGCCAATGGCAGTATTCATCTTGGCCATTTGGTGGAATATATTCAAACTGATATTTGGGTGCGCTTTCAAAAAATGCAGGGCCACACTGTGCACTATGTGTGTGCAGACGATACGCATGGCACGCCGATTATGCTGCGTGCAGAGAAAGAAGGCATTACGCCAGAGGCCTTGATTGCTAATGTGCATAAAGAGCACAGTGCAGACTTTAAAGAATTTTTGGTGGAATTTGATAATTACTATTCAACCAATGCGCCAGAAAACAAAGAACTATCACAAACCATTTACCGCAAATTAAAAGCCAACGGCAAAATTGCGACTAAAACTATTGAACAGTTTTACGACCCTGTTAAAAACATGTTCTTGCCTGACCGCTTTATTAAAGGTGAATGCCCGAAATGTCACGCCAAAGATCAATACGGTGATAATTGTGAAGTTTGTGGCGCAACATACAATCCAACTGAATTGATTAATGCTTATTCAGCGGTATCTGGCGCCGCGCCAATCCGCAAAGAAACTGAGCATTACTTTTTTAAATTAAGCGAATGTGAAGCGTTTTTAAAAGACTGGACACGTTCTGGCACATTGCAGGGTGAAGCCGCCAACAAAATGGGCGAGTGGTTTGAGAATGGTCTGAACGATTGGGACATTTCACGCGACGCGCCATATTTTGGTTTTGAGATTCCAGATGCGCCAGGTAAATACTTCTATGTGTGGTTGGATGCGCCGATTGGCTATATGGCGAGCTTTAAAAAGCTATGCGCAGATAAAGGTTTAGACTTTGATGAGTATTGGAATAAAGATTCCAATACAGAGCTGTACCATTTTATTGGCAAAGATATTTTATATTTTCATGCTTTATTCTGGCCAGCAACGCTGGAATTTAGCGGTTACCGCAAGCCTACACAAATTTTTGCGCATGGTTTTTTAACCGTCAACGGCGAAAAAATGAGCAAATCGCGTGGCACGTTTATTACCGCGCGCAGCTATTTGGACCATATTAAAAATCCTGAATATTTGCGTTATTACTACGCCGCTAAACTCAATAGCACCATGGAAGACATTGATTTGAATTTAGAAGACTTCGTGGCGCGCGTGAACAGTGATTTGGTGGGTAAATACATTAATATTGCCAGCCGTACCGCTGGTTTTATCAATAAACGTTTTGCTGGCAAACTTAATCCGTCAGCTGATAATTCAGTCATCGCAGAATTGAAAGGCGCCGCTCAAACCATTGCAGATGCTTACACGGCCCGCGACTACGGGCGTGCTTTACGCGAAATTATGCGTTTAAGCGATTTGGCGAATGGTTTTGTGGCTGAGCGCGCACCTTGGGTGATGGCAAAACAAGAGGGCCAAGATGCGTCATTACAGCAAGTTTGTTCTGACGCGCTAGAAATGTTTAGATTGCTCACCTTATATTTAAAACCAGTTTTGCCAAAGTTAGCGGCGGAAATCGAGCAGTTTTTAAATATTGAAGCTCTTAATTGGGCAAGCGTAAATACAAGTTTAAGTGCAGAACATGCGATTAACGAATACACCCATTTAATTACCCGCGTTGACCCAAAATTGATTGAAGCGATGACAGAAAGCAATAAAGAAAACCTGAAAGCAACAGCGCAAGTGAGTGCGCAAGCCAAGACTAAAGCAGAACCCGCAACTACCTTGCCTGAGGCTGAATATATCAGCATTGACGATTTCACCAAAGTGGATTTACGCATTGCAACTATCGTCAATGCCGAACATGTTGAAGGTGCAGAAAAGTTATTAAAACTGACTTTGGATATCGGCGAAGATAAGCCACGTCAGGTTTTTGCGGGTATTAAATCTGCTTATGATCCTGCGACATTGGTTGGCCGCATTACGGTAATGGTTGCCAACTTAGCGCCACGAAAAATGAAATTCGGCATGAGTGAAGGTATGGTGCTAGCGGCTAGTGATGAGCGTGGTGGGCCATTTATATTGTCTCCAGATTCAGGCGCACAGCCTGGTATGCGCGTTAAATAATTCATATATAGCTGTAGCCCATATTTACTGTAGGAAAGTACCTACAGGTATTTCAGCTTTAGCTTATTGGCTAATCTATCAAACCTTGTAAACTCATATTACTAATAAAGCATTAGCTTTGTTGTAACGATTAAAATGATTAAAAAAGGAAGTCGTAATGAAATATATTCATGCCCCATTATTAGCAATTTTATTATTATCTGGACATGCATTGGCTGCAGACAGCAACGCTAAAACCGCAGTAGGTGGTGGCTTGGGAGCCGCAGCAGGTACAGCGCTTGGTGGTGTCGTAGGCGGTAGCACAGGTGAAGTATTAGGCGGCGCAGTAGGTGGCGGCCTAGGTGGTGCGGTTACGACCAAAGGTGAAGGCCAAGCAGGCGCAGTAATCGGTGGCGCAGCAGGTGGTGCAGGTGGTGCTTATGTAGGCCGCAAAGTAAGTGGTAGTGGCACAGGTGCTGTGGTTGGTGCAGGTTTGGGTGGCGCTGGTGGTGCGGTAGTTGGCAAAGTGATTGATGAGCCAAGTAAATCAAGCAGCGGTAGCCAAAGAAAACATCATCATAAAAAACATAAGCATGGCAAAGGCCATGACAAACATAACGATTAATTTGAATTAGAACGCTACGATATAAAAAAGCCCTCAAGTAGAGGGCTTTTTTGATAATCAACCGACATTAAAGATTCGTGTTACTTTGCTTTTACGTCGGATTTAGCTGCTGATTTTTTATCGGCAACGACTTTTTTCTCAGCTTTTTTTGCATCTGCGGCAGCTTTTTTCTCTGCCTTAGCAGCTTCTTCAGCTTTTACGGCTTTGGTGTCTTTCTTTTTATCAACAGCTTTAGTTTCTTTAGTGGGTTTAGCCTCTTTGCTTGCGGTAGGTGCAACAGCTGTGGTTTTACCACTGATAGATACGTTTTTTCGCACGTTTTTTAATGTGGCTTCGCCTACGCCGTCTACCTTTTCAAGCTCATCAACAGACTTAAAGCCACCATTTTTTTTGCGATAATCAATAATGGCCTGCGCTTTTACTGGGCCAATACCCTCTAAAGACTCTAGTTCTGCTTGTGTTGCAGTGTTTAAGTTAACGGCTGCAAACGCGCTAAAACTAAGTATTAAGCTGGCGAATAATGCGATTAGTATTTTTTTCATTTATTTTCTCCTAATTTAAGTGTTTGTGATAACAAAGTTATCAACGTAAGTGTACTGTTTTAGTTGAATTTGAACTAGTTTTAACGTTAATTTATTGATTGTATTTCTGCATTAATCGCAATTAGCGCTTCAACTGGCCGATTAGCCTGCGTGATAGGGCGACCGACCACCAAATAACTTGCGCCAGCGGTCAAGGCTTGTGTTGGCGTTAAAATACGTGTTTGATCATCTTTGCTGGCAGTTGCAGGGCGTATGCCTGGTGTAATCAATAGAAAATCCTGCGCAAGCTGCTTTCTCAATAGCTGTGCCTCAAGCGCTGAACACACGACGCCATGCAAGCCTGCAAGTTGAGTGAGTTGTGCTAATTTAAGCACTTGATTTTCAATACTGTTTTCAATACCTATTTCATCTAAATTGGCTTGGCTCATACTGGTGAGAACGGTTACAGCAATGAGGTAGGGCGAATGTTTACTTTTATCAACACCTTCTAGTGCCGCTTGCATCATGGTTTTGCCACCGCTGGCATGCACATTCAGCATCCACACACCTAAGTTGCTGGCTGCTTCGCAGGCCTTTGCTACGGTATTGGGAATATCATGAAATTTTAAATCTAAAAAAATTTGGAAGTTTTTGGACGTTAACTTTTCTATTAATTGTGGGCCTGCGGCAGTGAATAATTCTTTGCCTACTTTAAGCTTACATAAGCTTGGGTCAAGTTGATTAACCAGACTCAGCGCACTGGACGCGTCGGCATAATCTAGCGCGACGATGACTTTAGAATCATTCATTTATTTAACTTTTAATTATTTATTTTTGGTTAGATTTTTTTACCGTCATTTCACGGCTAATGGTTTCTGATGGCTCTGCAGGCAACGATTCCCATGCATTGCAAGCAGGGCATTGCCAGTGATATTGTTTAGCGCGAAACCCGCACTGATTACAATGATAAGCCGCGCGATTACCAATGGCATTACGCACTGTTTGCTGCATGAGCTGCACGTCTTGATTATTGACATCATCTGCCATGGCGCGCGCTTGTAGTAGCTGGTCTAGCGTGTTTAAGCTAGGTTGGCGGATTAGTTCATTGCGCGCTAGTTTGGCTGCACTTTCAGCGCCTTCTTCAGTTAAGGTCGCTTCATATAGAACAGACATTAAAGAAGGTAATTTATAGGTTTCAATATAGGTGTTAAGTTGCGCTAAGCCTTCTTTCAATAAGTTGGCCGCGCGATAACTTTTGAGCATTTTGCCTGCGACTAATCCTAAGTACTCTGGCTGTTGAAACTCAATGCGTTTCCAATAAGAAATGGCCGTTTGATGCTGGCCTGCGCTGGCTTCAATATCGCCCAATAATACATTCGCGCGAATACAATTTTTATTGGCATCTAATGCCAATGCCAGCTGACTATGCGCGGCATCTGCATTTTGTGCGATGATAAAATTCATAGCTAATTCGCAATAATACTGCGCAATCTCCACTCTAAAAGGCACGCCAGATAAGCGCTCTAGCTCGGTTGCGGTGGTAATGGCTTGCGCCCATTCGCGCTCACGTACATAGATTTCTAATAAAGCGCGCAGAGCAGGCTGCTTATAGCGCTGATCTTCTAAGCCTTTAAATAACTCTTCTGCGCGGTCAAATAAACCTGCTTTTAAATAATCTTGCGCCAGCTCTGCTTTTACCGCGTTGCGTTGTGGCTCAGTCAGTTCTTTTTTATCCAACAAATTCACATGCAGATTAATCGCGCGGTCGGTCTCACCTGTTCGTCTAAACAAACTACCTAAAGCAAAATGTAGTTCTAGTGAATCGCTATTGGCTTGCACCGCTTCGCTGAACGCTTCTACCGCTTTGTCATGCTGATCGCCAATTAAAAAGTTAAGCCCTTTAAAATAGGCGGCAGGCAGGGTGGTTGATTCTGATAGCAGCTGTCTAATATCTACGCGTGCAGCAATCCAGCCCAGCGTAAAAAAAAGTGGGAGCACTAAAAGCCACCAATATTCAAATTCAATCATCATGATTATTTAACTATTTTATTCAAAATTTTATCTAAACGTATTTTACCTAAGCTTGTGCGCAATGACTAATAGTTAAGGGCGTAAAAAAACGGCACTTAAAAATGTAAGCGCCGTTTTTTATATTTGCTAGCAAAAATCTATTTTATGTTGCTGAATCAACGCGATCGCGCAACTCTTTACCTGCTTTAAAGTGCGGTACATGCTTTGCAGGTACTTGTACTTTGCTGCCAGTTTTAGGGTTGCGACCCAAACGTGGCGGACGGTAATTTAAACTAAAACTACCGAAGCCACGAATTTCGATGCGCTCGCCAGTTGATAAGTTATCTGTCATTGCATCTAAGATGGCTTTAACAGATAACTCAGCGTCTTTCACAACCAGTTGTGGAAAACGCTCTGCTAATAAATTAATTAATTCTGATTTTGTCATGGCTTATAGTTGCCTTTAATTTAGCTTGTAATTATCTAACGTAAAAACGTCTTAAAATTAATATCGATTAACATCAAACTAGCTTTTTGCTGCTGTTTATTTCTTGCTATCCATTTTTGCTTTTAATAAAGCGCCAAGGTTAGTTGTACCCGCTGCTGCTGCGTCATCTGCTGCTTTAGTTGAGCTATCTTCAGCTTTAGTTTTAGCAGGTTTTGCTTTAGGTTTTGCTGCTTTGTCATCGCTAGATGATGAAGGTGTTGCACCTGATGGATCTTCTGTCAGTTGTTTAACACCTAGAGAAATACGCTCTTTCTCAACATCGATTGCTAAAATAATGGCTTGTAACTCGTCACCTTTTTTGAAGTTGCGAATCGCTTCTTCGCCAGTTTGAGTCCAAGATAAATCAGATAAATGTACTAAACCATCAATACCGCCAGCTAGGCCGATAAACACGCCGAAGTCTGTGATGGATTTGATTTGACCAGAAACTTTATCGTTTTTAGCGTGTGTTGCAGAGAAGTCATCCCAAGGGTTAGCTTTACACTGTTTCATCCCTAATGATAAACGACGACGATCCTCGTCAATCTCAAGAATCATCACTTCAACTTCGTCGCCTAATTGAGCGATTTTACCTGGGTGAATATTTTTGTTAGTCCAATCCATTTCTGAGACGTGTACCAAACCTTCGATACCTGGCTCTACTTCAACGAATGCGCCGTAGTCAGTAATGTTTGAAACTTTACCGAATAAGCGTGTGCTTACTGGGTAACGGCGAGTTAATGCAACCCATGGGTCATCGCCTAATTGTTTAATACCTAATGAAACACGGTTTTTCTCTTGATCGAATTTCAAGATTTTGGCTTCAACTTCTTCACCAACTGTTAGTACTTCTGATGGGTGCTTCACGCGACGCCATGCTAAATCCGTAATATGCAACAAGCCATCAATGCCGCCTAAATCAACGAATGCGCCGTAATCAGTAATGTTTTTAACAATACCTTTAATGATTGCGCCTTCTTGCAATGTGCCCATTAACGCTTCGCGGTCTGCACCCATGCTGACTTCCATCACAGCACGGCGAGAAACGACGATATTGTTACGTTTGCGGTCTAGTTTAATAACTTTGAAATCCCACTCTTTGTTTTCGAATGGTGTGGTGTCTTTTACAGGACGTACATCAACCAATGAACCTGGTAAGAAAGCCATAATGCCGTTTACAGAAACGCGCAATCCGCCTTTTACTTTACCGCTAACAAAGCCTTTAACTACACGGCCTTCGTTCATTGCATCTTCTAAATCAAGCCAAGCTTCCATTTTCTTCGCTTTTTCGCGAGAAAGTTGGGTAGAGCCAAAGCCATCTTCCAATTTTTCGATACATACTTTTACGAAGTCGCCAACGGCCACTTCAAGCTCACCTTGAGCATTTTTGAATTCTGCAGCATCAATGACGCTTTCAGATTTTAAGCCAGCGTTAACAATCACGTGGTCGTTATCGATCGATACAACCTCGGCGGTGATTACCTCACCAGAACGCATTTCCTGACGTGCCAAGCTTTCTTCAAAAAGCGCGGCAAAAGATTCCATCGAAGATGGGGTAGAGTTAGAAGTAGAAGCCATTAAATTGGGATACCTAAAAAAATTACTTAACCAATATTTTGAATAAAAAAACTAATTAAGCGTTCCCACCTAGCAGTGGGGCAGTTATTAAACGTTAAGCTAACAATAATATTGTTTTAAACTTAACACGAATCGTGCATGTTACACAAAAAATAGCTTGTGTTCAATGACTTAATGCATTTTTTGTGCTGAATTCACACTATTTTCTCATGGCTTTTTATTGATGTTTTTGATAAGCGTTTAAAACGAATTGCACCGCTTGCTCAATACTGTATTCCGTGGTCTCTAATAGTAATGCGTCTGCGGTTTGAATAAGCGGTGCGGCACTACGCTGGCTATCACGCTCATCGCGACTTTGCAAATCTGCTAAAATTTGTGCGTAATTAGCGCTTAAGCCTTTATTAGTGAGCTGTTTGTAACGACGCTCAGCACGAATTTGTACGCTGGCGGTTAAAAATATTTTAAGCACGGCATCTTTAAAAATGACTGAACCCATATCGCGGCCGTCACCTACTAAGCCTGGCGCTTGACGGAATGAGCGCTGTAAGCCCAATAAGGCATGACGCACAGGTGGATGAATAGCCACTTCAGATGCGCCGCGGCTCATTTCCTCACTTCTCACGGCTTCTGTAATGCGGTCGCCATCCAAGTAAATTTCATTTTGACTAAACTGAATCTTCAAGCATTTTGCCAATTCGCCAAGCTTATCTGCGTCGCTCCATGCAGTATTATTTTTGTAAGCTGCAAACGCTACAATGCGGTAAAGCGCACCAGAATCAAGGTAATTAAAATTTAATCTTTCAGCCACTAATTGAGCAACAGTGCCTTTGCCGCTGGCAGAAGGGCCGTCAATTGCAATAACTGGAATAACTGAAAGTGAAGGGTTGCTAGTCATAAGTAAAACTTATCAAATGGATTTTAATAATGAATTGGATTAAAAAAATTAATGGGCCAATAATAGCTTCACAAACATAAGGAGCAAAAAATGGCTAAAACAATTTCATTTGCAATTTTACACTTTACCGTCGCTTTTACGGTGGGTTATTTATTAACGGGTAGCGCTTTGGTAGGCGGCTTATTGGCAGTGATTGAGCCTGCTTGCAACACCGTTGTTTTTTATTTTCATGAAAAAGCGTGGAAAAATTTTGAGCAAAACAACCCAGAAAAATATGCCAAAGCGGTTAACTTTGGCTGGTTGCATTTGCACTAATTAAGCTTAACTTGCTTGATTGTTAATTAGCTAACCAGCTTTTTAAACTCGTCAAAATAATTAGGGAATGTTTTATTCACACATTTTGGGTCATTAATGGTAATTGGCACACCACCAAGTGAAACCAATGAAAAGCACATCGCCATGCGGTGATCGTCGTATGTGTCAATCACGGCATTTGGCGTTAACTGTGCTGGTGGTGTAATAGTTAAATAATCCGCGCCTTCAATCACAATTGCACCTACTTTGCGCAATTCGGTTGCCATTGCAGTCAAGCGATCGGTTTCTTTAACGCGCCAACTGGCAATGTTTCTAAGCGTGGTTATTCCATCTGCAAACAAAGCCATAACCGCCAATGTCATCGCCGCATCGGGGATATGGTTGCAATCTAAATCAATGGCTTTAATTTGATGTGCTTTCTGCGATTGAATATGGTTTTCGCCATAGCTAATTTTGCCGCCCATCAGTTCAATGGCATCCGCAAAAAGCACATCACCTTGAATACTATTTTTGCCTAAACCCTCAACTTGGATGTCACCGCCAATTGCGCCAGTGGCTAAGAAGTAAGACGCACTTGAAGCGTCACCTTCAACAAATATTATTTCAGGGCTTAAATATTGGCTATTTGCGGCAATCGTGAATTGTTGCCAGCCATCTCTTTGAGCATTTACGCCAAATTTCGCCATCAAATTAAGCGTGATTTCAATATAAGGTTTTGAAATCAACTCGCCCACCACTTCAATCGTTGCTTCTTTGCCGCTTAAAGGTAATGCCATCAGTAATGCCGTTAAAAATTGGCTAGAAACATCACCGCGAATTTGAATCGGCTTACTCAAATCTAATTTAGCAGGTGAAATATTAAGCGGCGGAAAGCCATCATTTTCTGCATACTCAATACTTGCGCCTGCTTGACGTAATGCATCCACCAAATCGCCAATCGGTCTTTCATGCATGCGCGCTACGCCACTTAAATGATAATGCCCGCCTGAAAATGCCAATGCGGCAGTCAAAGGCCTAAAAGCGGTGCCCGCATTACCCAAAAATAACGCCGCTTTTTTATTAGGGAAATTGCCATTACAGCCACTAATATGCCACGTATTTTTGCCAATATTTTCACAATTAACACCCAATATTGCCAAAGATTCCAGCATGCGGCTGGTGTCGTCTGAATCTAATAAATCATGAATTTCGGTAACGCCATTTGCCAGCGCTGCCAGCAATAAAGTGCGGTTCGATATACTTTTGGAGCCGGGCAATGTCATGCTGCCTTGTGCTTGGCTGGCGGCGGGTAGGGTAAGTTGTTCCATTAACGATTTTCTTTGATTTATTTTGTTTTGCTATTTGCTACATTGTCACGTGCCCAGTTATTACGCGCCACACTGGCGCGCTCAAACAAAGCTTGCAGGCCAGCGCTATCTTCATGCTCAAGCAGCTGTTTTAATTGACTTAATTCAAGTTGGTAAGCGGTTAATTC
>JAKFVB010000022.1 GCA_021732405.1 Methylotenera sp. | reverse complement strand
AGGTATACACACCTGGCAGTTTAGTCGTTACTCCGCCCGTTAGCGTGCCCGCTGCTATTCCTGATGCTAATCCAACCACAGAACCAGCACTTACGCCAATTGCTGAGCCGATTACTTAACACTATTTTTTGGTTAAAAATAAGCGTTAAGACATTTAAATTAAGCCATTTAAATTCAAGAATATTGCCGATAATATTTAAGCACTTTTGGCACATAGCGCATGGTTTCGCGATACGGCGGAATACGGTTTCGGTATTTTTGCACCGCACCCGGCCCTGCGTTATATGCTGCCAACGTTAACTTTAAATCGCCCTTAAATAACGTGAGTAATTCGCGCAAATATTGCGCACCTGCCAAAATATTTTGCCCAGCATTGCGCTTATCTTTTACATGAAAACGCTTAGCAGTCGCTGGCATTAGCTGCATTAAACCATAAGCGCCCTTGTGCGATTTTGCCAGCGCGTTATGTTTCGATTCCACTGTAATCACGGCGTGAATCAGTGCAGGTTCCAGTGCCGTCAAGTCAGCCGCTGCTAACACTTCTTCATGATAGGGCAAGTGTTTAATGGCGTGAGCAGAATCAGAGTGTGCAGGACTAGTAAATTGCGCCAATTCAACCGATTCAGTTTCTGCAGGCTCTGCAATTTTTAGCGTAAATCGATGATCCAATTGCGTATTCATAATGCTAATTTCGTCTGCTTGTTCAAGGTCAATCAGCACATCGGCATTGGTTAAGGCACTGTTAATACACATCAAAATACTTAAACTGAATAGGTTGATTTTTTTCATGTGGCTATTATTCACTAGCAATATGACAGTTTTTAGTGATGCACATGACTAGGCTTTTGTTACAAAACTGTAAAAAAACTGCCATCTAACCTTAATCACGCTGTCACTAAACAAGGCCAAACTGCCTGCAACTTATAAAATATGTTTGTGCACAAACAAACAAAATGCATGATTATTAGCTCAAATTTTAATCTCGATGAACCCGTAAAAGCCGAAGCTTGTTTAGATGACGAGCAGCGCGTTGTTTTTATGGAAGTCATCGAAGAATCGCTGCGCTTATCGCAACGCACGCATTTGTTTAACTGGTTGCAGGCAGGCTTTCAGTATTTGCTTGCGCACGAAGTGATGATTTTTGGCATTAAATCTAACGAAACTGAAGATTATGATTTTGAATATTTCACCAGCTCGCGTTATTTTGATGAAACACGTTTTAATGAAGCGATAGAGCGTGAAGTGGGTTTGGTCAGCCAAGCGCTGCATGCCTGGAAAAAAACCGCGCAACCTGTTTTAGCCACCAATCAAATGCAGGCCAACGAATTTAACCAATATTCGGTAATTAACTTACCACAAGCTAGCTTAAAAGCATCTGAAATGGGTGATTTCTTAGCGCATGGCTTTGGCGATAATCACACTAGAATATCCACATTTGTGGTGTTTGGGCGTTTATCCAAAAAAATCAGTAGCAACCATTCCAGAATATTAGAACTAATTATGCCGCACCTGCACTGTGCGCTCATTCGCGTCACTAGCAATCGCAGCAGCGTGGTACAAGTGAGCAAATCCGCAAAAAAAATCACAGGGCGAGAGTCAGAGATTTTGCAGTGGGTGCACATGGGTAAAACTAACTGGGAAATTTCGACTATTTTAGATATTAGCCCGCTTACCGTTAAAAATCATGTGCAAAATATTTTGCGCAAATTAGATGTACAAAATCGCGGTCAGGCTGCGGTTAAGGCCGCTAAATTGGGTTTAGTTAAGGTTAGAAATAACTAAGCTATTGAGTAAAGTATCAGTTTAATCTCACTGTAAAAAATCAATGAGCATTTAAAACTTAGGCAAAATAAAAGCGAACTGAATCGCTTTTATTTTTTTACCAAATCAATGATTCTTTTAAATCTCTTTTTTAATCGCCTTAACCAACTCTTGTGGCGATTGCGTTTGTTGGCCATCTTCTAAATAAATAGTCGGTGTGCCCGCCACGCCTAATTGATTAGCCAGTTTTTCATTTTCTGCAATCGGGTTGGCGCAGGTGGCTTTTGCTGGCTCATCGCCTTTTACCATTAAGTTAGTCCATGCCTCTTTTTTATCTTTTGCACACCAAATTGATTCTGCTTTTGCCACTGCATCAGGGTGCAATTCTTTTAGCGGGAATAAAAACACATAAGCTGTGTAATCGGTTAAATCCAGCTTATCTAAACCTTGCTCTAATGTTTTGCAAAATGGGCAATCAGGGTCAGAAAAAACGGCAAATTTATACGCGCCAGTGCCCTTTTTAATTTCAATGGCGTTCTTAAGTGGCAGGCTGTCAAACTTAATGGTGGTCAAAACTTTTAATCTTTCTGCCGTTAAGTTTTGCTTGGTTGCGCCATCTAACAAAGCGCCGCCAACAATCACGTGCGACACATTTTTATTAACGTACAGAATATTGCCATTGGCAAATACTTCATACAAACCTGCAATAGGTGATGCTTGAATACTTTTTGCCAGCAATGGCGGTTTTCTGGCTTCTAAATTAGATTTAATAGCCGCAATATCACTGGCTTCATCCGCCAAAACAGGCAATGAAACTGTGTATAAACCAGCAGAAATTAAGCACATGTTTAAGGTTTGATTGATAAATGTGCGATTGAAATAAGACATGGTTAACCTTTTAAAAACGATAAAAATGAGAAAAAAATAAACATCACAATAATGAATAACCACATCATAAGAATGAAAAATGACGTCATGATGACGCGCCGTAACTGCAGCGCCTAAGCCTTTAGCAGCGGCCTTTGCAGGCAGTAAAGTCAATTTTTTTATAGTCCGATAGGACTATGCCATTTTTTAATGCCTGTCACATTTAGAGGGCATTATCAGCACAATCAATAAAAGCGTTTTTATAAAATAAAGCAACGCGCTTCTACAAAGCTTTAATAACAAATTGATGTAAGCCGAACAGACTATGTTTGAACATGTTGGTTTCACATTGCCCAATTAATATGGCAACGGTCGTAAGGCGATAGCAATTACTTATTATATAAGTGGGCTATGCATCTTAAATATAAAGATGTTGCGAGTGATTTTGTTAAATGGCTTTAAACGACGCAGATATTAAGCGACAGATTTTGAAGGTTTTTTTCGAGTGGTTTAGAAGTTAAGTTTTACATTTTTTTATTTTTAGGAGTACGGCATGAAAATTAAATTAAATACATTGGTTGCGGCAGTAGTTTTAGCTGCATCTTCAATGTCAGTAAACGCGGCAATTACAGCTGCTTCGTCAACAACAACAGGCAGCTCAGAGTTTGTGTTCAGTGCTTGGGATGCTAACGCAGGTATTGGTTATACATACGATTTAAACTGGGATAGAGTTTTTCACGATTTAGCAGGTTTAGATTCACCTACAACAGCAGCAGGTAACGTGGCTGTTTTGGAAAATGCTAGAGTGGCTTCTTCATTAATTGGTGCTGATGGCGTTATTTTTGACCAAGCATTAACTGGTTTTAGCACAGCTAATTTTGCTGACTTTTCTCAAGTACAGTGGAATTTAGGTGCAATCGATGTAACTGGACGTAGACGTGTATTGTTCACTCAAGGTGATTCAGGCCCATTAACATCAACTAACCAACTTGTGACTCAAGCAGCCACTGCTTGGCAGACTTATGCACTAACTTCAAATGGTTTTATTATTGAGCCTGCTGAAGATACATTTGCTGTTACAAGCTCAACAAACGGCGCTGCTTACGCAGGTAACTTCGGTAGTACTTACGCTAACAATATTACTGATACAACTAATATTTTAGGTGCATCAACAGGTATATTCTTATTGGCGCAAACAACTACAGTTGGTTCACAAAATACTCCTGCGCTAAATACACAGTTGCTTTCATTTGACAATGCACCAATCGTTGTAAGCACTTATTTACAAAATGACGAATGGCGTTTGCGCATTGCAGTAGCGCCAGTGCCAGAACCAGAAACATATGCCATGTTGTTAGCTGGTTTAGGTTTGGTGGCAGGTATTGCACGTCGTCGTAATAAAGCTGCTTAAGAAAATCTTATTTAAGTATAAATGGGCTGTTCTTTACTAAGCAGTCCATTTAAAAACTAAAACTTATTATTCAGAGGAAACATCATGAAATTTACAAAAATTGCAGTAGCTTGCGGTTTAGCTTTAGCTGCTTTGTCAGCACAAGCAGCATCAGTCACTATTCCAGCAGGTACACGCGTCATATTCTTATCTGGCGCTTCAGCACCAGATAACTTTTTAGCTGATCTTGCTTCTAGTATGTTAACAGGTGTTACTGGTATTCGTACTAGCGACTCTCCAACAGCGCCTTTACATCGTGCATTCTTGGGCCAAGCGGCTGCTGGTATTCCAGGTGTTGCAGTTGGCACTCCTATTTTATTTATCAAACGCTCACAAGGTGGCTCAGTATTTGGTGTAGACCCAGTGGCACGTGCAGCACGTATTCAAACCATTGATTTTAACAGCTGTACTGCAACAACACCAACAGCAGCAAGCCCATATTCTTTTTCATGTACTACAACAGGTATTGACCCAGGTGTTGCAGGTCATGCAACGTCATCTAACACAGGTTTAGTGCCAGATTTTGGTATTTCTGACGTAGAGCCAGCTTTGTTTGCCGAGCCGTACAACACAGAAAATGGTCAACCAGCATTAAGCACAGCAGAACTAGCTCGTTTAAATAACCTACCAGTTAACCAAATTATGATGGGTATTGTGGCCACAAACGCTGTTGCAGCGACTACATCTATCAGCCGTGCGCAATACGGTGCAATGTTGGCAGGTAGAATTACTGATTGGTCAAGCATCGATGGTTCGCCAGCAGCAACAAACCCAGTAATTGTATGTCGTCGTCCAAATGGTTCTGGTACACAATCTTCATACAATTTCTTTTTCTCAGGCTTTCCATGTAACACTTCATCAGGTGGTTTTTTAGGAAATGCGCCAATATCAGCCGACCAAAGCCCAACTTTAGTTAGTGGTTCAGGCACTTCAGCAGATCCGTTCGTTCTTGACCCAAGTCAAGGTTACACAGTAGTTGAAAACTCAACATCAGGTAATCTACGTTCATGCTTAACAGCCGCTCAAAACCGCACAGTGTTTAATGTGCAAGGTGCAAGTGGTGTGTTTTACAGCGTATTGTTCAACAGGCTGCCATCAGCAGGTAAAGCAATCGGCGTATTGTCCTTAGACAGCTATGTAACCGCTGGTACTGGCGGTGCAGGTTATACATTCCGTCATTTGGATGGTGCAGGTACTTACACTTACTCAGGCGCAGCCGATGGTTCAGGTACACAATCTTCTTCAGCTGGTGCAACAGGTATTGCGCCATCAAAAGCAAACTTGTTAAATGGTTCATATGACTTTGTAGTTGAGTTATCACTTCAATCACGTAACACAACAGTAACTAACGTAAATGGTGACGTAGTGCCTGCTTTAGCAACTGATGCAATTAAACAAAGCTTCTATAACGAGTTTGTAAGACGTGCTGGTTCTACACGTTACACAGGCAATGATGGTGGCCAATTCGTATCAGTACCAAATGCTTTTGCATCATTACCACAATTTACGCCATATGTTGGCAACAACCCAGCTACTGGCAATCCATACAGAAATTTCGTATCTAGATTCTCACGTGGCGGTAATACTTGCGCACCATTGCAAGCTTTCGATTCAATCTAGTTGAGTGGTTTATTCAAAACAGAATGTTTTTGTATCTGTAACGAATAATTGAAACGGCAGCCCTTCCCTGAAACTAGGGAAGGGCTTTTGTGCTACTGAATAGGCTGCAAAATTAAAGTTAGTTAACCATTATTTTTTGGCAAAAAATGCACAGAAAATGGTTGTTAAGTAATTTGCTTTAAATTGGTTAATTGAGTTGTTTGATTTGAATGTTTTAAAAGGATTAATGCTATGAATATTGGAATTTATCGTCTTGTTTACAACACATCTCGTGGTATTTGGATGGCGGTAGGTGAGCATGTTCGTGGGCATCAATCTGGCAAAAATGGCGCTGGAAAGGCATTTAAAAAAGCGCTTAAACAATCTAAAAAAATAAGCTTAACTATATTAATACTTGGTATTAGCTTGGTAGGGTCGGTTAAGGTTTCATTTGCAGATGCATTAACGATACCAACTGGCTTGAACATAACAAGCGGTAGTTATGTTGGTAACGGCGGTGCGCCATTGACTGCAGGCCAATTGCCTACTGGCTCAAATGGGTTATTAAATATTAATCAGATTACGCAAAAAGGTATCTTGCAAGGTACCAACTTTAATATTGGCTCTGCTGCCACTGTTAACTTTAATCATTTAGGTGGCGCGGGTTCGGCTACTTTGGTCCGCATTAATGGCCCTAAAAGTATTATTCAGGGTGCACTAAACTCACCAAACGGCAGTGTTTATTTGATTAACCAAAATGGTATTTTGTTTGCCAACGGCGCACGCGTGAATGTGAATGGCTTGGTGGCCTCTGCACTCGATTTGCAAGATACTGATTTTTTAAGTGAGCAAGGCCATTTATTACCGGCTTTTTTAGGCGCTAACCGTGCCGCTTATAATTGGGGTGGTGATGCAAATGGCTTTCAAACCGTATTAGTACAAGTAGAACCAGATGCCCAAATTAAAGCAGCCTTGGGTAGCTCAGTTTTATTATTTGCCCCAAAAGTGATTAACCAAGGCAGTATTGAAACTAACGGAGGCCAAGTTGCGTTGGCGGCTGGTGACAAAGTGTATTTATCTTACGCGCCAGAGCTGAATGAAGTAGCGTCAGGAACGTTTGATTATGCAGATGATTCTGCACTTAAAGGTTTGGCAGGCGTATTGGTAGAAGTGGATTCTTACCAACTGAAACCAGATGAAATTGACCCATCGATTGAAAATCAAGCCACAGAGCTATTTGGCACAGTAACTAATGACACATCTGGCCGTATTTTAGCGCAGCGCGGCAATGTCACTATGGCGTCATACTTGGTGAATCAAAATGGTCGCGTTACTGCGACATCTTCAGCCACCCAAAAAGGCTCAATACGCTTGTTGGCAAGAGATACAAGGGCGTTAGAGTCGGATGAGCTGGTTTATGATGCAAACAATGTAGCCACGCAATTTACTAATCGATTAACCGTTGGCAATGAATCAATTCCTAACACCTTAATCACGGGTAGCCGCAACGGACAACTCAGTTTTGGTGAAAACAGTGTGACTACTATTTTGGCTGAAGATAAAGCCGCTGTTTACAAGGTGAATGAATTATTTTCATCACCACAAATCGGCGAGCCTGAAGCAAGAGGCGGCGATAAATCGTATTTGAATAAAGTGTTATCTGCAGTCAATGTAATGGGTACTACCATTACCGATGACCAAATATTTAATCCACCCGTAATAGAGGCAATTGGTAGACAGGTGACTGTTAACGATAACGCTAAAATCGTGGTGCCTGGCGGCTTTATCAATATTACAGCGCAAACTGGGCAGTTATTTGGTCAAGGTATTGGTAGTACTAATCCAGAAACCCAATCACGACTTTATTTAGGTAAAAATACACTAGTAGATGCAGCAGGTTTAAAAAATGTAGAGGTGGATTTAGGTCGTAATTTTGTAGAGGCTTTATTGACGCAAACCGATCTTAACGATGACCCGATTAACCGCAACGAATTTTTAAATCGGCAATTTGTGATGTTTGATATCCGCAATACGCCAGACTCACGCGTGGCTAACTTGGCAGGTTTTGTGCGCCAAGTACCACGTGCCGTAGGTGAAAAACTAGCTGATGGTGGCGCGGTTACATTGCGATCTGAGGGTGATTTTATTCAGCGTACGGGATCTACAGTGGATGTTTCTGGTGGCTCATTACGATTTAATGCGGGCATAAGCCGAGAAACCTGGCTTGAGGCAGCAGACGGCAGAAGTTATGCATTAGGTGATGCACCTGCAGATACGCTGTTTGTGGGGTTTTTAGGCGGTAGGAATGTGCGTTTACTTCAAGAAGCAGGCTACACCGAGGGCAGAGGCAGTAGATTAGTAAATGGCAGAGTGCTTAATGCACAACAAGGCCAAACACAAGCTGTGGCTTTACAGATTGAGGCTTCAACTATTGCATTAGACGGACAGTTATTAGGCGGCGGAATTTACGGTGAAAGACAACGTGAAGCCGATAACATGATGGCGCAATTGTCGATTAACTTAATATTGCCAACTACACTAACGCCAGCGCAGAACGTTAATATTGGCAACACAGTTGCATTAGCTGGCAACTTTGCAACTGATTCTGTATTACCAACAAACCGTGCAAGCACAGTTGAAATTGATGCGGGCATGTTAAGCCGCAGTGGTTTTGAAGATATTGCCATTACCACTGGTGGTAGTGTGCAAGTGAATAGTGCAGTTAACTTGGTGAATGGTGCAAAAATTGCAATCACTGGGCGTGAAATTCAAGTGAATCAAAATATCGTTTCACGTAGCGGCGATATTGCTTTAACCACCGAATTTATAGAGGGAATTGTTGGCTCAGCCGATACTAATATTACCGTTGCTAATGGTGTTAAGTTAGACGTTTCTGGCAATTGGATTAATGACACCAATGGCGCATTACAAACAGGTCGCATTCAAGAACATGGCGGTAGTGTCAGTATTAGCTCTACCGATGAAGTAACGTTGGGCACGGGTAGTTTGGTGGATGTTTCTGGTGGCGGCTATTTGCATAATGTGCGCAACAGAGCTGAACTAGATAATGGCAATGCAGGAAGCATTCATATTGCTACGCAAGTAGATCAAGGCACAGCGCTTAACCCATTTACTTATGTTGCGCCAAAACTTAACGGTGAACTGCGTGGTTTTGCACTGGGTACGGGTGGTGATTTATCTATTACTGCACCCTTTATCACCATTGGCAATAGTGGTTTTGGCGACGCACGTGAGTTTTTAGCAACACCAGAATTTTTTCAGGATAGCGGTTTTGTCAGCTTTAATTTAACAGGTCGCGACGGTGTGATTGTGCGCAGTAATACCGATGTTAGCGTGGTCGCTAAAAATTACCAGTTAAATAGAAATTTTCAGTTACAAAGAACAGGCGCGCGCGTCAATGATTTCGCCACGCCAACGCTTTTGCCTGCGTTTAATCGCGCTTCAACCACATTAACTTTAGCCACGCAGTCAGCATTAATGGCGTCAGTGTCAGACCCATTTTTAGCTAGTGGCGTGTCAAGAGGCAGCATTGTTGTTGAAGCCAACGCTAATATTAAAGTAGATTCAAATGGCGCAAGAGAGTCAGTAACTGGCGGCACAGTAGTGCCAAGCATTTCACTATCAGCATGGGATAATCAAATTGTCGTAGATGGCACATTGCAAGCCTTGGGCGGTGATATTTCTTTGGTAATGAATGGATCACCATCTGCAATCGATGATAATGGTTACAATGCCGCGCAAGCCATTTGGTTAGGCGAAAATGCTGTATTAAATGCTAGCGGACACACGGCTTTAGCCCCTACTAATGTCAATCAGCGCATTGGTACTGTTTATGATGGTGGCCATGTCAATATCGACGCCAACAAAGGCTTTGTAGTAGCAAAAACGGGGTCAGAAATTAATGTGGCAGGTACTTCTGCTGTATTAGATATTCGTAATACCAATAGTATTACTCCAACCAGAATTGCCAGTAATGGCGGTGAAGTTTCAATTAGTGCGCGTGAGGGTATATTGCTGGATTCTACTTTTAATGCATCATCACCTGGTGGTTTAGCTGGTAGCTTAGATGTGCGCTTAACGCGTGGCGGTACTACTAGTCTGGGTTTAATAACGTCTCCATATCCAGGAACATTACCATCTGATATCAACGTAGGTAATGCGCCAGACCAGCTTTGGTATATTGATGTGGCGCAATCGGGTACATTTGTGCCAGATAGTTTAAATGTGGGTGATGCAGTGCAACCAGCCGCAAGTGGCGTTGCAAAAATTTCTGCTGACCGCATAACTGAGGGTGGTTTTAGCGATGTGGCATTAAAATCAGAATACGGTGTACGTTTTACTGGCGATGTCAATTTAACCACCTCGCGTAGCATTAGCTTAAATGCCAGAGTGATAGAAGCGACGGCAGATTCATCGGTCACATTAACAGCACCTAATGTTGTGCTTGCAAATGAATTTGAAACACAAGCAATCAGACCAAACTCTGAATATACTGCCACCACACCAGTGGCTGGTAACGCACAATTTACTGTGAATGCGAATTTAGCTGATTTAAGAGGTTCATTTGCCTTATCAGGCTTTTCTAACACGGCTATTAATAGCCAGGGTGATATTCGATTAACGGGTATTAGTAACCCAAACTTAGCCGCTGGTGGATTCAGGCAACCACCCACAGGCACATTATTAACCAAAGGTGCGCTTGAATTAAATGCGCGCCAAATTTACCCAACTACGCTGACTGATTACACGATTACAGTAAGTGGCATCGGTAGCACGGTGACAATTAACAAAATCAATCCAGCTAGTGGCTACGATGCAGTGTTATCCGCAGGCGGCACGTTAAATATTAATGCTGAAACCATTAACCAAAATGGTGTTCTGCTAGCCCCTTTTGGCACTATTGCTTTAAATGCCAGTGACACATTGAATTTAAATGCTGGCAGCGTCACTTCAGTTTCTGCACAAAATGCATTAATTCCGTTTGGTTTTACGCAGCAAGATGGCTTAGATTATTTATATAATTTTGGCCCTGCAAATTTAGTTTTAAATTCAGCACCAGAGCGCGTAGTGAGGCTTAACGCGCCAAATGTGAATCAAAACGAAGATAGCGTGATTGACATTAGTGGTGGCGGTGATTTGTTTGCTTACGAATGGGTGCCTGGCTTGGGCGGCAGCAGCGATGTGCTAGCGGCCGACGCCAATCAGCAGGCTTTTGGGCAAAATGCGACGAACACATGGGTGATTTTGCCTAACAACAATCAAACCTTTGCCAGTTTTGATCCGCAATATTGGCAAGGCAGCAATATTAAGGCGGGTGATGCGGTGTATATTTCTGGCGCGCCAGGTGTTGCAGCGGGTTACTACACATTATTACCAGCGCGTTATGCATTATTGCCAGGTGCCGTCTTGGTTTCAGCGGTATCGGGCGCACAAGATAGAACCGAAGGTTTAACATCAACCTTAGTAAACGGTAGCACTTTAGTTTCTGGTCACTTAGCTGCTTTCACTAGCAATGGCTACACACAGACAGCGCGTACAGCAGGTTTTGTGGTGCGCTCGGATGCTGATGCGTATAAATTAGCGCAATACAATACCACGACTGCCAGCGCTTTTTTTAGCGGTAACACACAAGCGCAACGCACAATTGATGCAGGCCGCTTATCCATTGCCGCGACAGAAAGCTTAGTGCTGCGCGGCACATTAACCGCTATCACTCAACAAGGAGGCTCTGGTTCAGAAGTTGATATTGCCGCGCCGAATTTATTGGTGGTAGGCGCAGGAGAGCAAACGGGTCAAGTGGATTTAAATGGTATTAATTACTTAGCGATTGATGAAACAACATTAGCCAATTTTAATGCCGCGAGTTTGTTACTAGGCGGCACACGCAGCCAAGGCAACGTTGATGTGGTATCAGGCGAAGTGCGCTTAAATGGCAACGCAAATGTAACTGGGCCAGAGGTGATTTTAGCTGCCACAGACACAGTTAGGTTAGATAGCGGTGCTACTTTAACTGGCCGTGGTACAGGCGCTGGGGCTAGAAATATTACTATTGGCAACGTGACAAATAGCGCAGGTGTGTTAGATGGTGATGGTGCTTTAGTGCGTGTTTCAGGTGGCGCGGCAGCAACGTTAACGCGCACCAACGTCAATGCTGACAGAGGTGATTTAATTATTGATACAGGTGCAACTGTTGTAGCAGACGGCTCTGTGTTGTTAGATGGATCTAGAAATACAAGCTTACAGGGCGATATTGACTTTGCAGAGGGCGCAGCACTGGCATTTTCATCTGGCCGCATTAGTTTAGGTGCGCCAGTAAATGGCGAATCTGTAGCAGATGGCCTGTGGTTACAAGATGAGCAATTAGCAGAATTTACGGCAGCAGGTAGCTTAAGTTTAAATAGCCAATCGACGATTGATATTTATGGCAGCGCCACATTTGGTAATAACAATTTTGATTTAACGCTGCAAAGTGCAGGGCTTGCGGGTTACCAGAATAATGGCCAAACTGCCACAATTACTGCCCAAAACTTAACTATTGGCAATAACAATAATGCAGTTTTTGCCCCGGCAACAGCGTTAAGTAATGGCACTGTGCCGACGCTAGGCACTGGTAATTTAGTTATTCAGGCAGAAACAGTTAATCTTGGCAATAACACCGAGCGCTTAGCTGGCTATGACCAAATTGATATTAACGCCAGCAGAGAAATCGTTGCAGCAGGCAGCACAGCAAGGCCAACGGCAGCTGCCACACCAAACCAATTATTGGCAGATAATAATTTAACCTTAAGCGCACCACGCTTAACTACTGCAAGCCGCGCAGATTACGCTATTAATGCAGGTAATTTGAATACGGGTACATTAAAAGTGCAAGGTTCTGTTGGCGCTCAGCCAACCAATTTAGCTAGCCCACAATCGCAAGGTACTCGTTTAAGTTTATCGGGTGATAAAGTTATTTTGGCTGGCGGTACCACGCAAACATCTAATATAACCGACAGACACGCGGCAGCGATTGTTGTAAAAGGTGGTCAAGTTACCGTTAGCGCAACAGGTGCAGCAGCCACCGATAACGTTACTCTTGAAAATGGCGCTAGCATTAATGTAACAGGCTCGCTTTTCACTATTAACGACCAAACAGTTGCATTGCCTGCAGGTAGCGTTGCCTTGCAATCAGCCAATGGTGATATTGATGTACAAACAGGCGCATTAATTGATGTATCAGCCGCTGGCAATGGCGATGCCGGTCGCTTTAGCGCTTCTGCGGTTAATGGCGATGTGCGATTAGCAGGTACGATTAAAGCAGTTGAGTCTGGTAAAAATGCCATAGCCAGTGTTGATGCGAAGTCGATTAGCAATATTAGCCAGGTGCTTGCAGCGCTTGGTAATTTTGCGGCTGAGCAAATGTTCCGTGTGCGTGAGGGCGATATTACGATTGGCGCAAGCGATAAAATTACCGCCAATAGTGTAAAAGTGAACGTTGACCAAGGCGCAATTACGGTTAACGGTACGATTGATGCGTCTGGCAATAAAGGTGGCAATATTGAGTTGTTTGCTAAAAATGATGTCACCATTAATCGCGGTGCAAAACTATTGGCAAAAGGCTTGGCAGATACAAATAGCACAGCGGGTAGCTTGGGTAATGGCGGTGATGTGATTATTTCGTCTGATGCAGGCATTGTTAGAACGGTGGCTAGCGATGCAAATGGTTTATCAGGCGCATTAATCGATGTATCTGGTGACCAAGTAGGCGCAGTTAGAGGGGAAAATGGCGATGTGATTTTTAGAGCAGCCCGAACTGGCGTAGGTGCAGGTAACGGTGTAAATGTGGACAGTCAAGCCGCTGCCGCCGTAACAGGCGCTAGACGCGTATTAATTGAAGCTGTTAAACAGTACACGAATGCTGATTTTGGTAACCAAGCCAATATCACAATTAACGCTGCTCAGCAGACAACCATTCGCACCGATACGAATAATTTTGCTGCAGCTATTGCGCCCACTATTGCCAGCTTTAGCCCAACTCGAGATGGTTTAGCCGCCATTATTGCGCCTAGTGTGGATATTTTTAGTACAGGCGACTTGAATGTGGGGGTTGTTAATAACTTTACTGTTCAAAATAATTGGGTATTGGGCAACTCTACTACAGCTGCAAACCTATTAGTTAACAGTGGCGGCATATTAAATTTACGCGCGGCTAACAATTTAAATATTAACGGTAACATTGATTACGAACAGTTTTCAGTTGCGAATAATATTATTGCTCCACGGTCAGGCAGCTGGAGTTATCGCTTGGTTGCTGGTGCAGATAGAACAGCTGCTAATATAGAAACAACCTTAGCTGGAGCGGGTAATATTTCTGTACGTGATGGTCAGTTTGTTCGCACTGGAACTGGTTTTATTCATGCAGCGGCGGGTAATAACCTTAATTTAGGCACTTTGAATGGTGCAGGCGCGGCGATTTACACCACAGGTTTGCCAGACACTACCAACCCAGTAGATTTTATAGGTCTTTCATTTGCGCAAGATCGCGAAATTTATGCGGATGGTGGCGGTGACATCAATATTGCCTTAGGCGGTAATTTAGCTGGGTCTGCGCGCGAGGCACAAACTCAAACAGTAACGGATTGGGTTTTTCACACTGCACAAAATAGTACAACGCAAAATACACAAGCAAGATGGTGGAATCGCTATGACACTGTTACGACTGGGCTTCCTGCTAACAGGACAGCTGGTTTTACCAACGGCTTAGCGACACTTGGCGGCGGTGATGTGAATATTCAGACCGCTGGTCAAGTCAGCAATTTACAAGTTGCTGCGGCTAATAATGGTAGGCTAGGTGGACCATTAAATGAAGCGCCTAACTTAGCCAGCTTTGAAGAACTGGGCGGTGGCGACGTTAACTTGCAAGCGAATGGTGCAGTTTCACAAGTACTGCTTTACACAGGTAAAGGGGATATTAACGCACAATCTGGCAGTGATTTAAGCGCCACAATAGCCTTAATGGATGGGCAAGCTTCACTTGTTGCAACTGGAAATATTACAGTTACTGGCGCGTCCAACCCTACAATTACTTCATCTGAGAGCAGAACACGGTTAGCAAATTTTTACACATATACAGAAGATGCCGCAGTGAGTGCTGTTTCGCTGGCTGGCAATATCGAAGTGCGTGGTAATACAGAGGCGTATCCGTCTAATTTATTTGCTGCAACCCCAAATGGCAATATTAATATTGAATCAGTCACACTTTTCCCTTCCAGGACAGGTAATGCCACTTTATTAGCGGGTAATAATATTAATATCGATGGCTTGGTGATTTCAGAAGTAGATCCAAACACCTTACCATTTATTACAACAAACTTTTTAGGTGTTGCGCGACCACAAATTAGCACATTCCAAGGTGGTGCAGCACATACTGCAGGTTTGCTGCATATCAATGACACTGAACCAGTACGTATTTATGCATTAAACGATATTGCTTTTAATAACGAGGTAACTACTGACGGAGTAAGCACATTTAATATTGCAGCGCCGCTCATTACACCAAAAGCAACCATTATTAGCGCAGGTAATGATGTGGTTGATGCTAACGTGATTTTGCAAAATATTCGCCCGACCGATATTTCTGTTATTGAAGCGGGTAATAATATTTATTACAACGACGCAGGCCAAAGTGGCGGCACACTGCAAATTTCAGATGGTGGTATTCAAGTAACTGGCCCTGGCCGATTGCATGTAACTGCTAATAAAGACATTGATTTAGGTACTTCGGACGGTATTCGTTCGTTGGGTAATTTATACAACCCATTCTTGCCTACGCAAGGCGCAGATTTATTAGTGCAAGCGGGTGCAGCGGCGGTTGCTGATTTTGAAGGTGTTTTAAATGCCTATGTAGACCCAGCCTCTATTTACTCTAGTATTTATCTGCCGCAATTAACCCAATTAATACGCACACGCACTGGCGATAGCAGTATTGATAGCACTCAGGCATTAACTGCATTTAGGCAGCTAGATAAACAATCGCAAACAGGCTTTATTAATAGCGTTTACTTTGCAGAATTAAGAGCGGGTGGACGTGATGCGCTGGATGTAAACAATAGCTCCTTTGGCGATTATTCACGATCACAACGCGCCATTTTGACAATGTTCCCAACCTTTGCACAACCAGAAACAACTCAGTCGCTATTGGCAAGCACTGGCTCAATCATGAACGGTTTTGAAAGTATTGGTAACGAAGAAGTCAGCAACCCTGGCGACTTAAGCCTTTTTTATAGTCAAATTAGAAGTGAAAGTGGCGGCGCTATTGAGATTTTAGTACCAGGTGGATTGGTGAATGCGGGCTTAGCAGTAGCCAGCAGCATTGCCAAACCAGATAGCGAGCTAGGTATTGTGACCTTGCGCGGCGGTGATTTGCTGGGCTTTGTGCGGGATGACTTTTTAGTGAATCAGTCGCGTGTGTTTACATTGGGCGGTAGCGATTTACTCTTGTATTCAGCATTAGGCAGTATTGATGCGGGCCGTGGCGCAAAAACATCATCTAGTACACCGCCACCTTTAATTACGATTCAAAATGGCCAAGTAACGTTTGACTTTTCTGGTGCGGTAACAGGTAGTGGTATCGCTGCGTTAACCTCAACAGGCGGCGTGCCTGGCAGAGCCAGTTTGTTTGCGCCTTATGGTGAAATTAATGCGGGTGAAGCGGGTATTCGTTCAGCAGGCGATATTGATTTGGGTGCACGTGTCATTATTGGTGCAGATAATATTAAAGTGGGCGGTACTTCAACTGGCTTACCAGTGGCGAGTACTGGTGCGGCTGGCTTAACTGCACCTGCATCTAGCGACCCGACTGCGCAAAACAAACAGGGCAGTGAGATAGCAGAATCCACCAAAACAGACGGCAACAAACTTGCTGCACTGCCGTCGTTAATTACGGTTGAAGTGATTTCGTTGGGTGATGAATTAGCGCCGACTAGTCCTAAGCTTAAGCCTTGTGTACCAGACGACAAAACTAAAAAAGATTGTCAGCCCTAATAATTTTTGCCCACTTGTAACAAACTAAAGTCATTTGTAACAAGTAGGCGAAATTTTAACAACCGTAGTTATTTGTAATTTTATCGTCACATAGTCCTATTACTATCAAGCCTTAATTTTAGGGTGCAGAAAATGCGGTATTTCTGCACTGATAGTCTTGGGATTTCTTTTTCATGCGTCAGCACTATAACCAAACAATAAGCACAGTTGTGTTAAGCATTCTGTTGCTGATGAATGTAGAAGTGCTGTGCGCGGCAGAAGAGTCAATCGCGCCAGAGGCGGAAGTTGCAACACAAAAGCAGGACGCAGCAGCGGCTCAAGATGGCGTACAAGCAGAAGTAAACACACAGGCTGAGCCAGCAGTCAATTATTTCGATATTTATGAGTTTCAGGTAGACGGCAATACCAAGCTCACCAATGTGCAAATTGAAACAGCTGTTTACCCGCACATGGGTGAAAAAAAATCAATTGATGATGTGAATAAAGCGCGTGATGCACTAGAAAAAACTTACCATCAAGCAGGCTATTTAACGGTTTTGGTGGATATTCCCGAACAAGATGTGGATAAAAAAGTAGTCCGCTTAAATGTCACTGAAGGCAAAGTCGCTAAGTTTAGAGTGAAAGACTCAAAATACTTTTCATTGGGCCGTATTAAAGCGTTGTCGCCATCTGTTCAAGAGGGCCAAGTACCGCATTTCCCCACCTTGCAAGCCGATATTACGCGCTTAAATCGCTCATCAGATAAGCGAGTGACGCCCGTTTTAAGGGCTGGTAAAACCTTTGGTACGGTAGAAGTGGATTTAAAAGTAGAAGATACACTGCCACTGCATGCAAACTTAGAACTCAATAATCGCTATAGCCGCGACACGACCAAGCCAAGATTAGGCGGCACGATTAAATACGATAACTTGTGGCAGCGAGAGCACAGCCTGTCACTTAATTTCTTGGTTTCGCCAGAAAATACAGATGAAGTACAAGTGTTATCGGCCAACTATTTATGGCGCTTTGACACCAGTGACATTTTATTGGCCTTATACGGCGTTAGGTCTAAAAGTAACGTAGCCACAGTGGGCGGTGTCAATATTTTGGGCGACGGTACTATTTTGGGCGCGCGCTTAATCAAGCCTTTGCCAAATTTAGATAACTACTTCCATTCGATTTCTTTGGGGATTGATTACAAAGACTTTGGCCAAACCATTGTCTTTGGCACCGATTTTGAGACACCTGTGACTTACGCGCCGTTATCAGCTTCTTACAGCGGAACTTGGCAAGGCGCCACTGGCAGAACGCAGCTAAACACAGGCGTTAACGTAGGTTTGCGTGGTTTTATTTCTGATGAAGCAGAATTTGAAGCCAGAAGAGTTGGTGCGAATTCTAATTTCTTTGTAGCAAAAATCGATTTACAACGCACACAAAACTTACCTAAAGATTTTCAACTGTTAGCCAAAATTGATGGCCAATATTCTGGCTCACCATTGATTCCCAATGAGCAGTTTTTGGTGGGCGGTGCAGATACTGTTAGAGGTTATCTAGAGTCGGAAGAAGCGGGCGATCAAGGTATTCATTCAACTTTAGAATTAACTTCACCAGTGCTATTTAAAAATGTTAACTGGCTGCAAAACACAAAATTAGCGGCGTTTTACGATATTGCCAAGATTAGAACAATTGATCCACTGCCTGGACAAGACAGGCAATCTGTGTTGGCTGGCTACGGCATTGGCCTGCGCGCCAAAGCCTGGACAAACTTTAATTTAAATTTGGATTTGGCGTGGGCATTAAGAGACAGCGCCGCAACCGAAAAAGGCGATTTTTTAAGCCATATACGCTTTTGGTACGATTTTTAATCATTGAATATAGAAGTAAATAAATTGAATACAAAGGGAAGCAGCATGAAGAAATGGTTAGTGTTATTAAGTTTGGTGATGGGGCTTTTTCCGATAAGTGGCTTTGCAGAATGGAATGCCGATTGGCCACAGCGTAAAAAAATCAGCATTAATGCCGTTGGCATTACACAGGCTATCGTTCAGCCCTCTGTGGTGGTGCGTTTGCATTCTGGTAATTTTGATTTTACGTCTGTGAATATTGATGGCTCTGATATCCGTTTTATTGCGCAAGATGACAAAACTGAGCTCAAATATTTTGTAGAAAAATTTGATGCGGTAAATGAGTTAGCCATTATTTGGGTACAAATTCCGCAAATTAGCGGGGCAGATAAAGATGCTCATTTTTGGTTGTATTACGGTAACGAAAACGCCACCAGTACCGCTAACCCAAAAATCATGCTGGATTCACACTTAGTCGCTAAATTCCAGTTTTCTGACAAAGCCTTACTGCAAGATAGTTCAACATCAGGCTTATTTGCCAGTGGCAAAATTACCGCGCAAAAAGCGGGCTTAATTGGCGAAAGTGCAGTGTTAACAGGCGAAGCGCTAGTGATTCCTGCCAATGCCGCCACCAATGCCAGCGCAGGATTTACTTGGTCTGCATGGATTAAGCCAAGCGCCTTGCCACAAACAGCAAGCTTGTATAGCCAAGAAAATAACGTGGATTTAGCCATTGCCGCGCAGAACTTAACGCTAAAAATAGGCGAAATTGTATTAACGGGCGGCGAGCTAAAACCTGCTGTTTGGCAACATATTGCGTTTACCTTAAATGCTGGTAAAGCCGTACTGTATTTAAACGGTGTAGAAGTAGCCACAGGCGATGTGCCAACGGTAGATACAGCCACCGATATTAAAATTGGTGAGGGTTTTACGGGCGAAGTAGATGAGTTGGAAATTGCCAATATAGCGCGCAGCGCAGACTTTATCAAGCTGATTGCCAGTAGCGAAAGTGTTGATAGCCAACTGTTAAAAATCGCTGAAGGTGAGGGCGGTGAGGATGGTGAAGAGGAGGAGGGTGAAGCTAATTACCTTGGCATTTTAATTAACAGCTTAACAATTGACGCCAAAATTGTCATTGGTATTTTAGCTGTGATGTTTGCGATTAGTGTGTGGGTGATGTGGAGCAAAGCCATGCTGGTATCGCACACCGATAAAGACAATAAAAGATTCTTAGCGCGCTTTCAAAAATCGAATGCCAGCGACTTATTGGAGCTAGATAAGGGCGGTAAATATCCACATTCCAATCTATTTAAGTTGTATCAAGCAGGTTTGCGTGAGATTAAAAAGCGCCAGCATGAGGGTGAAAAACTATCACTCAGTGGCGCATCGATGGATGCCATTAAAGCAGCGATTGATGCGGATTTAGTACGCGAAACACAGCGCCAAAATGCGGGCATGGTGTTACTGACCATTGCGATTTCTGGCGGCCCTTTCTTGGGATTATTAGGCACGGTGGTGGGCGTGATGATTACCTTTGCGGCGATTGCCGCTGCGGGTGATGTGAACGTAAATGCGATTGCGCCTGGTATTGCAGCCGCTTTGCTGGCAACGGTTGCCGGTTTGGCGGTGGCGATTCCTGCTTTGTTTGGCTACAACTATTTAGCTAGCCGCATCAAAAATATCACCATTGCCATGCAGATTTTTGTGGATGAGTTTGTAACACGTTCTGCCGAGTTATTTGGTAAAGAATAAGAAATGTCAGAGGGTATAAAAGAAGAGAACCAGCTATACGACGAGATTAACATCACGCCGATGTTGGATTTGGCGTACGTGTTGCTGGTGATTTTTATCATCATGACAACCGCGTCGGTGCAAGGCGTAAAGGTAGATATGCCACAAACGGTTAACTCTGGCAGTTTAGCCAAACCGCAAACGCGCGCAATTACGATTACCAGCGATGGCAGTGTTTATTTAGATGCTTATCCAGTAGACATGATTACTTTAGAGCAACGTTTAAGTGAGTTTAAAAGTGGTAACCCTGCATTACCTGTGGTGTTAAAAGGTGATGCAACAGCTAATTATGAAAAAGTATCTGAAGTATTAGAGATTTGCAAAAAATTGGATATTACTGAAGTCGGTTTAGTGACTAAAAAGTTAAGCAATTAAATAGGTTAACTTTTTAAATAACTTAACCAACACAAGGACTTTAAATGCAAGTACAAAATGATGCACAGCCATACGACACCATCAACATCACGCCGATGTTGGATTTAGCCTATGTGTTGCTGGTGATTTTTATCCTGATGACCACAGCAGGTGTACAGGGTTTAACCATGAATTTGCCTAAGCCATCTAACAAGCCAAGCACTGAAAAGCATGAAATTAAAATTGTGCAAGTGCAACAAGGTGGTGGCCTGACGATTAATGGCGCAGGCGTGAGTATGACTGAGCTGGAAAACCAACTAAATGCAGCAAAAGCAGCTGACCCAAAATTTAACGTGATGATTCGCGGCGACGCAAAAGCGCCTTATGCAGGCGTGGTAGGTGTGATTGATTTAGTGAATAAGTTGGAAATTGAAAACGTGGGATTGGTTACAGGCCGAATTGGCACGTAAGCGTTATTGATGATGCAAGAAAACATGAACAAAACCTACGACCCAATGCTGGATGAAGATGAGCCAGAATCGCAGACTGGCGTTTGGCTTAAACGTATCGCAATCATATTGATTGGTTTAATTGTATTAGGCGGCATTGGTTACGGCATTAGTAGTTTAATGTCTGGCGGCGCGCCAGCGAAAAAAAAGGTTACAACCATTAAGTTGCTACCAGATACGCCGCCACCGCCACCTCCGCCGCCGCCCAAAGAACCGCCAAAAGAGCAGCCTAAGCCAGACGCACCAAAAGAAATTAAGGTAGAGCAACCAAAACCAGTAGAAACGCCGCCTGCCGAGCAGTTAAAAATGGAAGGTGCCGCAGGCGATGGCCCAAGTCCGTTTGGATCGGGTCCTGTAACCAACGACTACAAAGGTGGCGACGTAAAAACAGGTAATACCATTGGTGGTGGGCCAAATAAATATCAATTTGCTTGGTATACCGATTTGCTTAAAAACCAAATTGAAGACGCCATGAGCAAAGATAAAACGCTGGCAAGTGGCGCTTATAAAGTGGTGGTGAAAGTGTGGGTGGCATCAAATGGCGCGATTGAGCGCTTTGAACTGGCTAGCTCAAGCGGCAAGCCAGATATTGATACCCTGATTAAAAAACAACTGGATGCGATGCCAAAACTGGCTGAAAAGCCGCCAGGCGATATGCCGCAACCTGTGAAATTAAGAGTGACTGCGCGCTCTGTTGGCTAATGTGGCCTTGAAAGCAGTGCAGTGATTAAACAATTAATTGAAATTAAAACGAGAACGACCATGAAAATGACGATAAAACTAAGTGTAAAACCCAGCATGAAAAAATTAAGCTTGGGATTAGCTGCTATGGGGCAAAAGGGTGGCTTTTTAAGCCATGCAAACAAGCCTGTTCATACACTTTTAATGCTTATTATAGCGTTAAGTATGAGTACCAATAATGCCGTTGCAGGTGAGCGCGAATCGCTAGAGCAGTTACGCTCAACCACTGTTAACTTGGTTAACTTATTGGTGCAAGAAGGCGTATTGAGCAAAGAGAAAGCAGAGGCCTTATTAAAACAAGCCGCAGCCGATGCCGAAAAAGCCAAAGAATTAGACACCGCTACAGCACTGGCGAATCAAAATACAGCTGATTTGTCTGCAGATGAAAAAATGGTCGGCAAAATCGTCGATGAAAAAGTGCGTGTGCAATATGTACCGCAAATTGTTAAAAATGAAATGAAAGAAGAAATTAAAAAAGAAGTGATGGCGAAACTGAATTTCAAAGCGGGTGAGCGTTTAGGCTTGCCCGATTGGATTGACCGTTTGCAGTGGGAGGGCGATTTAAGATTGAGGTACCAAACTACGCAATTTCCAGATGGTAATCCCAATCTGAATGACTTTATTGCGGCAAACAATGTGGTTTTAAACAACACAACCGAAGACCGAAATCGTGCGCGGGTGCGTGCAAGATTCGGCTTTAATATCAAAGTAAACGATTGGTTAAACGGTGGCATCAGAATGACCACTGGTAGTATAAATGACCCTATTTCTGCTAACGAAACATTACAAGGCGTGAGTGGTAAGTATGAGTTGAATCTAGACCGTGTTTTCTTAAAAACCAATATCACACCAGAATTAAGTTTGGTGGGTGGTCGCTTTGAAAACCCATGGTTCTCAACCGATTTGGTGTGGGATCCTGATTTGGCGTTTGATGGTGTTGCAGCTAGTTATAAGCCCAAATTTAATGATCGTTGGTCTGGCTTTGCAACAGCTGGCGTGTTTCCGATAGATGAGATTGAAAGCTCGGAATTTAACAGAGCCAAAGATAAATGGTTGTATGGTGCGCAAACGGGCATTAAATGGACTTCTGCCAATAAATCGTCTGTCAAAGTGGGATTGGCATTATATGAGTTTGATAATGTTGAGGGTATTGCCAACCCTGCGGGTCAATTTGGGCCCAATGCACCCTTTAATTCAACATCTGCCAACGCACGCACTAAAGGTAACTCAACATTTGACATAAATGGGGGACAGTTCGGCAGCGACCCACTATTTGGTTACGCCTCTAAATTTAGAGAGCTTAACCTGACGGGCAAGGTGGATATTGCTGCTTTTGATCCTGTACACATTAGCTTAACAGGTGATTATGTGCGCAATATTGGTTTTGACCGTAACGAAATCATCAGAAGAACAGGCATTGTGCCTGGCTTAGTGCCTGATGAAGAAGTAAACGCTTATCAAGTAAGGCTAGATGTTGGTATGCCCACCACCGAAAAACTGCATGACTGGCAAGTGTTTGCCGCTTATAAGCACCTAGAGGCCGATTCAGTGGTGGATACGTTTACCGATTCTGACTTTTACCAACGTGGTACGAATGTAAAAGGCTGGATTTTGGGCGGCAGTTACGGCATCGGTAAAAATACATGGCTGCAAGCACGTTGGTTTAGCGCCGATGAGATTTCGCCGCGCGGGGGCTTAGATCCATTAGGTATCGATGTGCTATTGCTTGATTTGAACACCAAGTTTTAATTGAGGCCATCATGAAACTAACTGTCGCGCAAAAAATTGTTGGGCTATTCATATTGGCTTTGTTGGCTGGCATGCTTCTGCCGCAATCGGCTATAGCAGCGGAAAAAAAAGACAAAGCTGCAAGGCGTCAGGCATTGATGATGCAAAAAATGAAGCAAGATATGGAAGCCGAAAAAGCGGCCATGCAAACCCAATTTGATACAGAAAAAAAGGCCTTGCAAGAGCAGTTATTGGCTAAAGATACTGAGTTAGAAAAAACCAATAAGGCATTGGCATCATCACAGCGCAAGGCTAAAAACTTAAGTATTGAGTTAACTAAAACCATGGATGAGAAAACTGTGGTTGAAACTAAACTGACTGAAACGCAGGCGAAGCTAGACACTACCCAAAACAGTCTGACCGATTTAAAAGGTGTTCATGCACAAGCATTAGCCGACCTAAAATTTAACGATAATCAGCGCAAAACCATATCAAAAAATCTGGCAGATACCACCAAAGAATTGAATACTTGCTCGGTTAAAAATGGCAAATTGCATCAATTTGGCACCGAATTAATACATATTTATGACACGCCTAGTCAGTACGAAGCCGTGATGCGTAAAGAGCAGTTTTTCCAGTTAAAACGGGTTCAGCTAGAAAATATATTGCAAAATCAACAAGATAAATTAGATGAAGAGCGTTTTTCATCTAAAAAAACCGTTAATTAATCTAAATTTGGATGATGACGTATTCGCTCAATTATGACAGCGAAATAAAATCGTCATAATCCATGCGTAACATGTTTGTTTTCACTGTGAGCCAAACATGACATTTGACCGTGCAGTGCTCGCTAGAGCGCTACCCTTTGCTATTTTTATCCTATTTTTAGCCTTTCATCAGCCGTTAACTCAGCTATTTGAGTGGCTAATGTTAGATGTGAAATGGCTATATGTGATTAGAATCGCGGCGGTCGCGGCAATATTAGTGTATTTCTGGCGCGATTACTCAGAGCTTAAACGTAAGCCTGTACTTGGGGATTTTTTATACGCAGGTATTGCTGGATTAATCGTATTTGTTATCTGGATTTTTCCTTATCCAACTTGGCTGGGTGGCGGCGATACGCAAGGCTTTAACCCATTAACAGGCGAAACAGAACTAAGTGCATTTTTTTGGATGTCAGTACGTATTTCAGGTGCGGCTTTATTAGTGCCAGTGATGGAAGAGTTATTTTGGCGCTCATTTATCATGCGCTGGTTTGATAAAGAAGATTTTTTAAAATTGTTACCCGAAAAAATATCGGGTTACGCCTATGTCGGCAGCGCCTGTTTATTTGCAATAGAGCATCATTTATGGCTGGCAGGTTTATTTGCAGGCTTGGTATACGGCGAGTTGTATAAAACCTATAAAAATTTGTGGATTCCGGTTTTTGCACACGCGATGACGAATGGCTTGCTGGGCATATACGTGGTGACTACAGGCCATTGGCAATATTGGTAACGGCAGTGTTGTTTATGTTGATTATTCCGATTAAAAACGCGCGCCTTAAAAAAATATCTGCTGCCTGCTTGTTATTTTGCTCTTGCTTAGCCAATGCTGAGGGCATTATTGATATCACGCCGAGCATAGGCGCGAATCTGGTATACGACGATAACGTGTTTCGATTTTCATCCGATACCCAGGCACAGCAAGCGTTTGGCTCTACTGAGACAGCGGATTTTGTTAAGCGCTTAGATTTAGGATTGGATGCCAATATCAGATTAAGCAGACAACTGGTACGACTATCAGCCAACGTCAGTGACAGCAAATATAACCGTTTTGATTTGCTCGATAACTTGGCTAAATCGTACGCTTTGGCTTGGGATTGGCAGCTTGGCAATCATTTTTTTGGCACATTAAATAAAAATAAGAGCGAATCCATTGCCGGTTTTACCGAGATTAGAAACCCCGTTAGAAATACCAGATTAGTCGATAGGCAATCTGCCAGCGTGAATTGGCGTTTTCACCCCGATTGGACCGCTTATGCATCACGCGAAGAGATTCAAACAGAAAACGAATTGATTGGGTTTGAAAACTTAGATAGAGATGACATTGTTACTGAAGCAGGGGTGCGCTATCGCAGCCCTTTTGGCACACAACTGGGCTTATCGTATCGTGAGGTGGATTCTGAATTTCCGAATCGAACTGGCGGTGCAGCGGCTTTTTTTGGCGATGAAAGTGTGCAAGGCGCATTGGCTTTAGATGCCGCATGGCAGCCCAGCGCAAAAACTCGTATCAGCGCCCGACTATCTCGCGTGACGATTGATTATGCCGACTTACCGCAGCGCGAATTTAGCGGATTTAGCCAACGCTGGGATATTAACTACGCACTCACCAGCAAAGTGACATTAAACGCAACTGCTTACAGAGAGGTGTCGCCGATTGACGACATTCTATCGACTTTTGTTGAGTCAACAGGTGCCAGCTTTAACCCGACTTTGAATGTCACCAGCAAAGTGGCTTTGCGCGGCGGTGTAGGTTATCAAGACGTTGATTATTTAGGCAGTAGCGGATTTTTTGCCATCGCCAACGACCGCAAAGACAGCTCAAAAACGGCCAGCTTAAGTTTAATATATACGCCAACTTTAAAATCGGTGTTGCAGTTAAATTACCAAACAGAAGATCGCGAATCTACCTTAACCAATCAGGGTTTTCGCTTTAATTCAGTGAGCCTGGTGGCGCGCTATAACTTTTAATTCCGAGAATCCCAAAAATGTCTGATATAGGCTAAACAGATTAGGTTCTAAACACGTTTTGTCATAATGACCGCGCAAAATGATGTTGTGTTAATCCTTTCTCGAAACTAATTTAAGTTTCATCATAAATTCTACTTATTTTTGACACATTAAAGTCATATTTTCTTCTTATAGTACTAGTTGTTAATTTAAACATCAGTATTTGAGCGAGATAATAAAATGCGTGTGCAAAATCAATATCAAAATAAATATATAGTCTTAGCCATTCTTGGCGCGGTATTAAGTTTAACGGCTTGCGGTGATAAAGATAAAACAGAAGCCAAGGGCGGTACGCAAGTCGTTGCTAAAGTAAATGGCGATGAAATTTCGATTCATCAGATTAACTTTCAACTAAACCGATTAGCGCAAGGCAAAAACTTAACAGAGGCGCAAAGCAAAGAAGCCGCCAAACAAATTTTGGCGCGATTGGTTGATCAGCAATTATTAAAACAACAAGCCACTGAAACAAAACTAGACCGCGACCCTAGAATTTTGCAAGCGATTGAAGCTTCAAAAAGTGAGATTTTAGCGCAGGCTTATTTAGAGCAAATGCTCTCAAAAGCAGCTAAGCCAAGTGTTACTCAGGTTGATGCGTTTTATAAAGAGAAGCCAGAATTATTTGAAAACCGTCGTGTGTTTCGCTTGCAAGAATTAGCGATTAATGTGGATAAAGACAAATATGCAGAAATTGCAGAAAAAGTAGCCACCACTAAAAACATTAATGAAGTTGCAGCATGGTTAAAAGAAAAAAATTATCCATTTAGCGCCAACAGTAATGTGCGCGCCGCAGAACAATTACCCTTAGATTTTTTAAAGAAGTTACAGCCGCTTCAAGATGGCGATTTAATCGCGGTATCTAATAATGCATCAGTCAGCATCGTACATTTAGCCGCATCGCAAACAATGCCGATTACCCGTGAAAAAGCCACGCCTGTGATTGAGCAATACTTTCTAAACCAAAACAAAGCCGCTTTAGCTAAAAAAGAGATGGCTGCTTTAAATGAAAAAGCCAATATTGAATTTATTGGTGCATTTGCCGATATGAAAAAAGGCGTGCAGCCTGCACCAACTGCCATTAAAAAATCTGATACTAAAACAGCTGATACTAATACATCTGATGCACCGCCAGCTGCTACGCAAGAGATGGCCGCGCCTGCGGACTCTGCTCAAACAGCTGACAAGCCTGCAAAAGATGCAGGTAGCATGGATAAAGGTTTGTCAGGTTTGTAAGCACTTACATTAAATTTGTTTAGGTAGATATTAAGTAAATATTAAAACAAAAAAATGCAAGCATAAAAGTAAAGGTGAATCGTTTGAAAAAAGGTATTTTTGGTTGGCTGTGTGTGTTTTTTATGTTGCTGGTAAGTGTTGCCGCAGTGGCTGAAGAAAGCACGGTTGCAGCATCTGAAACCAAACGCGACTATATTTTAGGCTCAGGCGATTATGTGCGAATTGGCGTTTACGGCAGCCCAGATTTACTAACAGAAGCACGTCTTTCTGCTGCAGGTAGTATTAACTTTGCGCTAATCGGCGAGGTGGTATTGGGTGGTTTAAGTCCGCAATTGGCAGAGAAAAAAATAGCCGATTTGCTGGAAAAAGGTGGTTTTGTTAAAAAGGCGCAAGTGAATTTAGTGGTTTTGCAATTTCAAAGCCAGTTTATTTCGGTGCTTGGCGATGTATATAAGCCTGGTAAATATTCGTTAGATCGCCCCAGTACTTTGTCTGACGTGCTGGCATTGGCGGGCGGTACTACGCCAAATGGCTCAGACATGATTACTTTAATTCGTAGTACTGATGGTAAAACCATCAAGCAAAACTATGACTTGCGCGACTTAGTGAATAAGGCCGACCCAACCAGCAATCCACCACTATTGGCTGACGATATTGTGTATGTGAATGCGCGTGAAGTATCGGTATTAGGGCAAGTGAATCGCCCTGGTAAATATTCGGTAGCCAGCGGCGTGCGCACGGTAATTGACTTTTTATCGCAGGCAGGCGGAGTTTCAGCAGGTGGCGCAGATAGCATTATTGTGATTACCAAGCGAGATGGCAAAACCGAAAAGCGCGAAATTGATATTGATCAGCTTTATCGCAAAGGTGATACATCGGCCAATTTTGAGCTAGCAGATGGCGACTCTATTTACGTGCCAAGAACCGCAGTTTTTTATATTTATGGCGAAGTGCAACGCCCAGGCGCTTTTAGATTAGAGCGCAATATGAATATTGCGCAGGCGTTATCTACAGGCGGCGGTCTGTCACCACGCGGCACAGAGCGCGGCATCAAAATCAAACGCAATGTTGACGGCAAACTTAAAACACTGGATGCATCGTCTGGCGATTTATTGAAGCCTGACGATATTGTGATGGTGAGAGAAAGCTGGTTTTAACCAAGCTTAATCACTACTTAAGCACAATTAACATTCAAATATTGACAAAAAATAACCGTTAACAATATCAACCAATCAAACAAAAAAGCGATTACACATGAGTTTTTCACAATTACTATCTATTTTAATGGCGCGCAAAATCATCGCTATTTGGGTGTTTTTTGTGACGGTGTTGGTGACAACTGTAGTGAGTTTTTTGTTACCAAAAAGCTACACCGCCACTGCATCATTGGTGATTAATTCTAAAGGCGCAGACCCCGTTACTGGCCTGACTTTGCCAGCAACCTTGATGCCGGGCTATATGGCGACGCAGGTTGATATTATTCAAAGCCATAACGTGGCATTAAAAGTGGTCGCCAAGCTTGGTGTTGCCAATAGCGATGCTGCAAAAGCCACCTTTGAAAAAGCCACCAATGGCGAAGGCAATATTAATGATTGGTTTGCCGACCGCTTTTTGCAAAATTTATCGGTTAAGCCATCACGCTCTAGCGATGTGATTGAAATTGGCTATGAGGGCGCAGACCCCGTATTTGCTGCCGATTTAGCCAATGCCTTTGCTGAAGCATACATTAATACCAATTTACAAATGAAAACAGAGCCTGCTAAACAAGCCGCCTTGTGGTTTGATCAGCAAATTAAAGGCCTGCGCCAAAATGTAGAGCAAGCACAAGCCAAGCTATCTGCGTTTCAACAAGAAAATGGCATTGCGTTTTCAGGTGAGCGTATGGATACCGAAGCCGCGCGCTTAAGTGAGCTTTCTAGCCAATTAGTGATGGCGCAAGCGCAAACTTACGACAGCACTTCGCGCCAAAGTCAGCTTAAAAAAGGTTCAGCTTCAGAATCACCTGAAATTTTAGCCAATGGCTTAATTCAAGGTTTGAAATCGCAATTGGTACAAGCTGAAACGCGCCTTAATGAAGTGTCGCAACGCTTAGGTGTGAACCATCCGCAATATCAGGCAGCACAATCGGATGTAACAAGCCTGCGCGATTTAATTCGTGTAGAAACCGCAAAAACCAGCAACAGTGTGGGCCAAACTGCACGCGTATCGCAACAAAAAGAAGCAGAAATTAACGCCTCACTTGCTCAACAAAAAGAGCGCGTATTAAAACTAAAAAGCCAGCACGATGAAATGGCAGTGCTAGAGCGCGAAGTAGAAGGCGCACAACGTATGTATGACAACGCGCTATTGCGCTTTGGCCAAACCAATATGGAAAGCCAATCTGGCCAAACTGACGTATCTGTTTTAAACCCAGCCATTGCGCCGCTTAAGCATTCCAGCCCGAAAATAATGTTAAATATTGCACTTTCTGTATTTTTAGGTGGTTTGTTGGGCATTGGATTTGTGTTGGTGGCAGAAATGTTTGATAGACGTGTTCGCTCTGCTGAAGATTTAAGGCAATTACTCAATATGCCAGTGTTGGGCGAGTTAAGTCGTCATGCTAAAAAATCACGTACTTTTAAAGATAAAGTGAATCAGTTTTTTAAGCAAAAAAATACTAAAAAACCAGTCATTAGCTTTTAAGCCTACATTTTAGAATATATTTTTAAGCACATTTTTGGCCACAAAAACTTATGGATTACAGTAAAGAGACGCCTCAATTGAATAGCGATCAACTAGAACAAACAGCCACCAGCATGACTGATTCGCCAGATGCCAAGCGCATGGGCGATGCTTTGGCCGTGCATGCAAAGCTAACGCAACAAGATATTGCGCGCATATTAGAATTGCAACGCGATAAAAACATGTTGTTTGGTGAGGCCGCAAAAAAACTAGGCTTGATTACAGAAGACGATTTGCAAAAAGTGTTATCTGAGCAATTTAACTATGCTTATCTGCAAGATGATAACCATAAAATCAGCCCATTATTAATTGCTGCCCACAAGCCTTTTGCCTTAGAAGTAGAGCAATTGCGAAGCTTAAGAAGCCAGCTATCGATGCGTTGGTTTGACCAAAACAATAAAACCTTAGCAGTTACATCGGTGAGTAGCGATGACGATGCAAGCCAATTAGTGGCGAATTTAGCCATTGTTTTTTCGCAGCTGAATAAAAAAACATTATTAATAGACGCTAATCTACGTAACGCCAAACAACATCGCTTTTTTCATATTGATACTAAATTAGGCTTGGCGAACATACTTGCCAACAGGCAAGGCCAATACACCTTAAGCAAGCATGAGTCGTTGCCAAATTTAACGATTTTAACGGCAGGTACAGAAGTGCCGAACCCGCAAGAGCTATTAAGTCAGAACAATTTAGCGACATTGCTGGCAGATTTAGAAAAAATCTACGATGTAATTTTGATTGATACATCGCCCATTCATTTGGGGTTAGATGTATTAACCGTGGTATCAAAAGCCAAAGCAGCCATTATTGTGGCAAAAAAAGACACCACTCAAGTGCCAGATATGCAGCAACTAAGCCAGCAATTGTCGATGACAGGTGCAACAGTCTTAGGCAGTGTGTTTGTAGACGCTTAGGTATTGGCTATGCAAGCAATAGCGCAAAATTTTAATGGTTTAAAAAGCAGCCCATATCTCATGTGGGTGCAAATTGTTATTGGCCTTTTGGCTTTATATATCCCCACTTATCATGAAGTGTTTAACAACTTATGGGTAACAGAAGACCAAGGCCACGGCCCAATAGTGCTGATGGTGATTGTGTTTTTATTTTGGCAAAAACGTGAGCATTTTAGTTTTACTGCAACAGATAAACCTGCGCCAATTTTAGGCGGTTTAACCTTAGTATTTGGCTTGCTATGCTATATAGCAGGCCGTTCGCAAGATATTTTTATTCTCGATTTAGCCTCACAGATATTTGTTTTATCCGGTATTTTTCTGCTAATGCGCGGCTTGCCAATGCTAAAAGCGTTATGGTTTCCGCTATTTTTTATTATCTTTATGATTCCGTTTCCGTTGGATTCATTAACCCTACCCATGAAAATGGCCGTTTCATATGTCACAGAAACCATTCTGTTTTGGTTTGATTACCCCATTGCACGTGAGGGCGTTATTTTGCAAATTGGGCAATATCAATTGCTGGTAGCCGATGCTTGCGCAGGCATGCACACACTCATTTCATTAGAGGCTTTGGGCTTGCTGTATTTAAGCTTGGTTAAGCACGATTCGCTGATTCGCAATGTCACGCTAACCATGCTAATAATCCCTATTTCGTTCACTGCCAACGTTATTCGCGTCATTACACTCACACTCATTACCTATTATTTTGGTGATGAAGTTGGGCAAGGTTTTGTACATGGCTTTGCTGGCTTCTTGCTGTTTTTTGTAGCGCTAATGTTCATTATGACAGTGGATTCTATGCTGCAATATTTCGTTAAATTTAAGCAAAAGATTGCCTAGCATGCCAATTAGTTACCATAGCAAACGCCACTATTTATTAATGCTCATCATGATATGTACATCGGTATTTGCTTATGCTGCCCGCCCTACGCACAGAATCGCCGATGAGGGTGAGCAGGTAAATTTAGAGCAGCTAATTCCGCAGCAATTTAACGATTGGCGCATTTTAAATTTATCATCGCAAATTGTTAACCCAGAAACCGCCGCTGCGCTGGATAAAATTTATGCGCAAACATTATCGCGCGTATACGAAAACGGCAAAGGCCAGCGCATTATGTTATCTATTGCTTATGGCCGCGATCAAAGCGATAGCGTAGGCGCACATGCGCCAGAGGGCTGTTACAGCGGCCAAGGTTTTGCGGTAAATAGTATTCTTAAAGGCCAGTTAAACACTGCTTTTGGCGATATTCCTGTATTGCGGTTATTAGCCAGAAAATCAGACCGAATAGAACCCATTACTTATTGGCTCACCACAGGTAAAAAAGTCGGTTATCCAGGCTGGGAAACCAAAAAAATTAAGCTGGAATATGCGTTAAGTGGCAGCATTCCAGATGGCCTATTGATGCGTGTATCCAGCATTACCTCATCAATTGAAAGCACCGATATCAACCAAGCGTATGCCTTGCAAACACGCTTTACCAACGATTTATTAACTGGCGTTTCACCTAGCCAGCGCCTGCGATTAACAGGCAGCCTGAATCAAGACAGTACTAATTCAATTTAGCAAACCAGCTATCAGTCGGCTATCTGAAATAATACGTTGAAAACAGTTGCGAAAAACGGAGTGGCAGGAGCGGTTGCTTGGTCTGCAATAAGAAGTTGGGGCACGCGTGTAGCCACGCTATTAGTATTTTTCATATTAACAAGAATACTCAACCCAGAAGAAATAGGGCTAATTAGCTATATTTTAGGCTGGCTTTCTTTATTGGCCGTAATTGCCGATTTAGGGCTTGCAGAATACATTGTTTACAATCACGATTCTTCAAGACTAATAGAGCTTGGCATATGGTGGTTTCAAGTCGTCGTTTCATTGGCGATAGCATTATTACTAATAGCTCTATTGCTAACGGGGCATGTTAACCCTGATAAAACAAATCCCGACTCCATTATCGCCATGATAGTGCTGGCTTTTACTTTACCAATATCCGCAGCTGCAAAAATTCCAGAGGCATTATTGCGTCGTCAAATGGATTATAAAGGATTGGCTATTCGCTCCCTAGTAGCAATTTCTGCGAGTTCGGTTATAGCTATTATGCTAGCGATTGCGGGTTATGGGTTATGGAGCCTGGTTTTAAAACAGGTAATTGAAGTGATAATCGATACCTATTATTGCTTTAAATTAAGTAACTGGCGTCCATCGTTTGACTTTGAAATAGCCTACTTAAAAAAAGCCCTGCAAGATGGTTGGGGTATCGTTTCAAGTCGTATTTTAGATGTTTTATCACAGTCTGCAGATACCCTCATCATTGGCAGTATATTTGGCATGCGTGATTTAGGTTTTTACGCAATGGGTAAAAAAATATTTCAAGTGTTAAATGATGGTGTGTTACAGGCGGCAACTGGTGTTATAGCCTCTGCATTTGGTAGGCTACAAAATGATAAACAACGATTAAAGGCGATGTTTTTAACATCAATTAAGTTTTCTGCATTGATTACAGCGCCAATATTTATGATTGCAGTTGCTTTATCGCCCGATTGGGTTCCGATTGTATTCGGCGTTAAATGGACATCAAGTGCGCCAATAGCTCAGATTTTGTTCTTGACAGGATTGTTGGCAGGATTTTGCAGTTTAAATGGTTTTGTATTGTTGGCAAATAACCGAAATAAAGCGTTTTTTACACTGATGTTAGTAGACACAATTGTTTCCTTAAGTTTACTGGCGTTATTGAGTCAATTTGGCATCTTAGCTGCGGCTGCTGCTAACCCAATCAAAATTTTACTGGTACTGCCTTTAAGTCTTTGGCTATCACGTAACGTGGTTAATTACACACTAACAGAATATTTTTCTGCATTAAAAGCGGCTGCTGTCGTCACATTAATGATTGCGATTGCTTGGCTATTTGTCACTTATCTATTTGCCATTGAAGTACTTGTGAATCTGCCTAATATTATTGTCGCAATAAGTAAAGCAATCATTATTGTGGCCGTGTTTGTTGTATGCATACGATTTATTTATTGGCAAGAAATCAAGCTATTACGCCAAATCTTACGCTTACAGCTTATATAGATTTTATGCGATTAGAAATATGATTGATAAAGAATTAACTACAGACAACAATATTCAGGCCTTGGGTATTGAGAGTGAAATACAGGAAACAATATCCATTTCTTTAGTGATTTGCACACGTAATCGCGCGCAATTTTTGCCTAATCATTTAGCATCGTTAGCAGCAATCCAATCATCCATATTATGGGAAATCATTTTTGTAGATAACAACAGCAGCGATGACACAGCAAACGTATTGGCAAGATTCGCGCAACAATCAGCGATACCAGTCAGCATTGTGCATGAAAAGATAACAGGTTCATCAAGTGCCAAAAATGCTGGATGGAGCCATTCTCAGGCCAAGATTATTGCCTTTACTGATGATGACTGTTATCCAGAAGCTAATTTTATTGATAATTTGGCATTAGCGTTTATAGAAAAAAATATTGGTTTTGTGGGTGGTAGAGTGTTATTGCATGATCCTGAAGATTTACCAATCACAATAAAGCTCAGTGAAAACTTTGACTATTTTAATGCTTATTCTTTTATTGGCCCAGGTTACATTCATGGCGCTAACTTTGCTTTTACCAGAGATTTACTAGAGAAAATTGGCGGCTTTGACCCGTTAATGGGTGCTGGTACGCCATACCCTTGTGAGGACTGTGATATTTTACTGAGAGCCTTAAACACAGGAGTACACGGTAAATATTGCCCCAATATCGTTGTTTCTCATCATCATCGTCGCCGTACTGCGAGTGATTTAGCCAAAATTGAATCAAGCTATTTAGCAGGCAGGGGGGCATTTTATATGAAAGCATTGGTTGATATGCCGGAACCTTTACGCACTGCAAAAATGTGGTGTAAATCTGCCAATCACTTTGGTTTTAAGGCGTTTGTAAAAGAATTAATTGTTGGCGCTGGCTATTTAAAAATGCGAAATTTGATTGACAGAAAAGATTCGCGGCCAATCTGTATGGTCGTTACTTGCTTCTCTGAAAATCAGCCTGGTTATTTGGATTTTTCCTATCGTCTGCATGCATTGGCTAAGCATTATCAGCTGACTATTTTGAGCCAAGATGCGCTTACCCAAACTGAATTAATGATTGAGGGTGCAAATTACGTAGCGCTGGGGCGAAAAAGTGGCAAATTTGGCTGGCTATATTATTTGGTGCAATGTGCTAACACCATACGCAAACAGCAGCCAAGCTTGGCAGTTCTATTGCATTCTAGCGCGTCGCCCATTAGTTTAATGGTGGGAAAAATTCCAACTTGTTTGTATTGGAATGAGCATCCGACTAATTTAATGCATGTGCTAAAAACGTTTTCACCCGTGCGTAATACTTTGGCAAAAATGGCGCATTGGCTGGTTTTTTACGGTGCAAAACGTGCAGATTTAATTATGCCAATTGGTGAAGATCATCAAGAAGATTTAATACGGCATGGCGTAAAAGCTGCAAAAATTAAAATGATTTACATGGGCGTGGCTGATAGTTTTATGCAGCATGCTAAAACAGAGACGCCACAAAACAAGCCGATTCAGTTGATTTATATTGGCACTGTAAGCCAAGCGCGTGGCCGCGATGTGATGCTAGATGCCATGGCGATTTTAGCCAAAGATACGTTGCTGTTAAAGCGAAACAGTGCCATTAAATTAACCATTGTTGGCGCAACAGAGTCGGAATTAGCTTTTTGCCAACAGCGTGTTAAAGCATTAAAAATTGAGCAATTTGTGCACCTTGTGGGTCGTGTGTCGGGGCATGAAATACCCACATATTTAGCGCAAGCAGATGTGGGCATTTGCCTTTGGGAGCAAAATCAATGGAACGAATTTAACCCGCCAACCAAATTGTTTGAATATTTGGTGGCAGGCATACCCGTGTTGGCCAGTAATATTCGCACCCATACGCGCTACATAAACGATTGGCAAAATGGGCTGATATTTGATTACGATGCGCAATCGCTAGCACATGCCATATTTCAATTGCACACCAATAAGCATGAGCTGCCTAAATTTAAACATCATGCTGTCATGTCTGGCAGGCAACATGTTTGGAGCAAAATAGAGCCTGTATTTTTAGATGCCATACAAAGGTTAAGTGCAGCTAAGCAACAAAATTTCAGCTTGATTCAGCAATAAATTTAATCAAAAAGTTGAATAAAAAATGATGTTAACAATATGCAAACACTAAAAAATGGACATGGCATTTGGGTAAAAGTGGCTTTCTTTATGGTGGCCAGTGGCCTTGCCTTTTTGTTTGGCTTAATTTCAGTGACTGCAAACCCCATTTTAATTGGGCTAGCAGCAGGCTTGGTTGGCGGTACATTTTTACTGGCAATTCCTAAAAAAACCATCTGGCTAGTGATTGCGCTTGGCTTGGCAACACCAGCTTTGTTGGATATGGTGGGGCACGGTTTTCATCGCGTGCTGTGGGCTGTTTCTATGATGGCGTTATTGTTGTTTGTGCCGGGCTTATTGAATTTATTTAGTTTTAATCCAGAACAAAAAAAAACGATACCGCTGTTTATTTGGCTTGCCCTTATTTTTGTGCTGTATGCACTCATTGTCAGCGTTTCGCAATTACATGGTTTAGGTGAGCTATTTACAGGGTTTAAACGCTACTTTCAAACCTTTGGCTTATTGCTGGCCTTAGTGACTTTAGCGAATAACAAGCAAGATTTTGATTTATGGCTTAAGTTGTTACTAATTATTGCGCTTTTACAACTACCTTTTGCAGTATTTGAACGATTTATTTTAGTGCCTTTGCGTGGTGGCTTAGCAGCAGGTGGTGAGGCAACTGACGTTGTGGCAGGCACAATGGGCGCCAATTTAGAAGGCGGCAGCCCTAACTCTATTATGGTTACTTTTGTGTTGATTGCAGCTGCATTTGTGTTTGCGCGCTGGAAAGTAGGCTTAATTGAAACATCGCGCGCGGCATTGCTCGCTGGTATTTTGTTGTTACCACTTGCATTGGGTGAAACAAAAGTAGTTGTAGTCATTCTACCTTTGTTAGCTTTTGTATTATTGCGCAAAGATATTATGCGCCAGCCTGCAAAATATATCCCAGTGTTCGGGTTAATGCTTATATTGACTGCAATATTGGCCTATTTTTATGTGTATATCTTGCTGGATAGCAGCTTTGATGAAGCAATTACTGGTATTTTGCGCTACAACGTGCAAGAAGTCGGCTACGGCACACTATTACTTAATCGCACCACTGTGATGACCTTTTGGGCTAAGTTTCACAGCTGGCAAGACCCAATCAGCTTTTTATTCGGCCATGGTTTAGGCAGCTCTTATGGCAACGGTTTCGATGCTGGTCATATCGCACGTTTGTATCCCAATTACGGTATTAACTTAACCACTATTTCTACCTTGTTGTGGGATTTAGGTGTTGTTGGGCTAACAATGTATATAAGCATTTTTCTAGCCGCTTGGGTGCAAATTGGCAAGTTATGGCGCAATTCAACAAACCCACAAGTAAAAGCAGACTGTATGGCTTTGCAAGCGGGTATTGCTTTAACCTTATTCTTCTTAATCTACTCCGATAGCCAAGTGAATTTATTAGTACATGAGCTGATTATTTCGCTGATGTTGGGATACGCCGCATTTTTGCATCAGCAACAGCAGCGCGAAATACAATTAGCAAAAAAAATGCTTGTTTAACATGCATATTCTCTATTTAACCGCAGAACAATGGCCTACTTTTAGGGCCGATGTCACTACATTATTTGGCAAATATTTACCACGTTTGGGTATTACTTGTGATTTAGTGACTGAACAAGATGTAAGCACGGTAAAAGCAGCATATTGGCCAGCGGGCAAAGCACTATTGTGCAAAGTGCCACAAAACCGCGCAGGGCAATATATTTTCAAATTTTTGCATCAATGCAAGGTGTTAATTAGCGCGGATTACGCGCAATATCAAGCCGTGCAAGTGCGCGATATGACATTGATTGCGCTTGCTGCAATCGTGATGTGCAAATTTAAAAATATACCGTTTTACTATTGGCTTTCTTATCCGCAATCAGAAGGCCAAATTGAGCGTGCAAAAGCGCGTGGTGCAAGTGCTGGTATGCGATATTGGTTTCCGCTATTGCAAGGCGCTATCGGGAAATTTTTACTATATAAAATTATTTTGCCAAATGCCAATCATGTGTTTGTGCAAAGCCAAAATATGCTTGAAATGTTAGCGCTGCAAGGCGTTAACCCACAAAAGATGACAGCAGTGCCAATGGGCGTTGATTTAGAGATTGCACAGCCAGATAAAATCGCAGCCAGTGATGATGCAAGGCTTGCTGGCAAACGCGTCATTATTTATTTGGGTACGCTAGACAAATCGCGCCAGATTCATATTCTGTTTGAAATGCTTGTCATGTTGAAGCAACAATTACCTGATATTTTGCTGGTGTTGGCAGGCGATGCAGAAGACAAAACGCACCGAGATTGGTTAAAACAAGAAGCACAACGGTTAGGTGTGATGCAGCAAATTTTGTGGACTGACTGGCTACCAATGCAAGATGCATGGCGTTATTTAAAAGCAGCCGAAATCGGTTTATCACCATTTCCACGTGGGTATTTGCTTGATATGGCATCGCCCACCAAAGCGGTTGAGTATATGGCTTTTGGTTTGCCGATTATTGCAAATGATAATCCTGACCAAATGCAAGTGTTAACAGAAAGTGGCGCAGGGCTTTGTGTTGAGTTAAGTGCTGATGCATTTGCAAAGTCTGTTTTGTTATTGATGAATAACAGTAACCAAAAAACAATAATGGCAAAATCTGGTACGCGGTATATTAAAAAAATGCGTGGTTATGATGTATTAACCGCCGATTTGGCAAAGAAATATGAACACTTATGCAACCAATAGCTGCTAAACCAAAATTCACTGTATTTACCCCAACCTACAATCGCGCACATACTTTATACCGCGTTTTTGATAGTTTGGCTGCGCAAACTTTTCACGATTTTGAGTGGGTGATTGTAGATGATGGCTCTACAGATGGTACGCATCAGCTTATTAAACAATGGCAGAAAATAGCGAACTTCCCCATTTTATACACACTTCAGCCTAATTCAGGCAAGCATATTGCCTTTAACAAAGGGGTAAATTTAGCGCGTGGAGAGTTGTTTTTGCCGATTGATTCAGATGATGGTTTTTTGCCTGATTCCTTAGAAAAAATGCTGCATTGGTGGCAGCTTATTCCAGACAATAAGCGCGCAGAATTTACAGGTATTGTCACTTTATGCCAGTACGAGAATGGTGAAATTTGTGGTGACCTGTTTGCAAGTCATCCGTTAGACACCAACGCCTTAGATTTGCGTTATAAGCACAAAAAACGTGGCGAATGCTGGGGATTTCATCGTACTGAAGTGTTAAAACAATATCCTTTTCCAGAAGATAAATCAGTGCGTTTTGTGCCAGAAAATATTGTATGGGATGCCATTGCAAGCAAATATAAGATTCGCTGCATTAATGAACCATTAAGAATTTTTTATCAAGATTCTGGCAATCAAATAACCAAAGCTAATCCGCAAAAAAAAGCACTGGTTAAAGGTTATTTTCTGCAACTATTAAACAGAGATTTACGCTATTTTTTTGATGACCCAAAAACGTTTATTAAATGGGCAGTGCTGTATGTGCGCTATAGCTTTCATGCGGCAGATGGTCGTTTTATGAATGTATCTAGGTTTTCAAATGTAGGCGCATATGCACTTTGTTTAGCCGCATTATTGCCTGGCTTTGCTGTGTTTTGCATTGATTACTGTCGTCAAGTGATACGTTTATGAAAGCGGCAGTGGTGGCTTTTTTATTGCCTGTAGCAATTAGCTTTTTGTTTACCGACACAAGTTTAGCTGCAGACACATGGGTGCCAGTAAAAGATGTTTCATTGATGGTTGAAGAGGGCAGTATTTTAGATTTTTCTAACTTAATGCCACCGGAAAAACCAATTAAAACAAAGCTTATAATCAATAATCAAGGCCACTGGGCACTTGAAAATGAGCCGAATAAAAATCAGCGCTTTTTGATTGGTTCATTAGGTTTTGGTGTCGCAACGGGCAGCTTTCCCAGTCATGCAGTTACCGATTTGTATGTGCAGCAATTTCGTTTGCATGGCTACAATATGGCGCGGCTGGATTTTGTAGAGGCGACATTAATGGAAGCGCGCCAGCAAGATTTTGATTTTAATCCAGAGCAACTAGACCGTTTTTATTATTTGCTGGCTGCATTAAAACGTAACGGTATTTATTACATTTTAAATGGATTAAGTAACGATAATGGCGGTTACGGCAACGTTAATGAGCGGTGGATAGGCAAAAAAGGTTTGCATGCGGGCGTGTATTTTGATGCAGAGAGCCAAGCGCATTGGAGGCAATTGATTGCCAAAATGTATGGTAGCGTAAACCCTTATACAGGCCTAGCAACCATAAAAGACCCTGCTTTTGCAGGCATGATTTTAGTCAACGAAAACAACTTAACTTTTGTGAATCGCAACGGTGTTAAGCTGGAATTTAATCCCCATTTTGCCAAATGGCTTAAGGCAAAATATGGTAGCAACGCTAAACTTAAATCCGCTTGGACTAGTAAAACCACAGGTATCAGTGAACTCAAGTCCGATGAAAATATAGAAAATAATTTAGATAAAAATTGGGATAAAAATCAGGTTAAGTTTCCTGCACCAGACGCTTGGACATCGCTACGCATGGCTGATACACAAGCATTTTTTGTGGATACCGAAAAAAAGACCGCAGATTGGATGACGCAATATGTGCGCAAACTTGGTTTTACAGGCCAAGTGAGTAGCTACAATTTATGGCATGCGCCAGCCACACAAGCAACGCGCGGCCAGTTTAACTGGGTTGATATGCATAATTATTTTGGTCACCCGGATTATGTGGGTACGCAACTAAAGGTACGCCAAGACAGCATGCTAGAAAATCATGCAGCCTATATCAGAGAGCTAACAGCAGCTAAACATTTAGGCAAAGCATACACAGTCAGTGAGCATGGCCAAGTTTTTTGGAATCAATACAGGCGCGAATCGGGTTTAGCCCTACCTGCTTATGCAGCACTGCAAAGCTGGGGTGGAATTTGCCAGCATTCTGGGGCAGTTACGCTAAGTTATGCTGGCACGCAAACGAATGCCAATAAAAATAGGATTAATTCTTTTGCAGTAGGGCAAGACCCCATATCGCGCGCCACTGAAACGCTAGCTGCATTACTCTATTTGCGCGGGGATGTAGCACCTGCGCTAAATACCATTAGCGTAAAACTCACGCCGCAAGATGCATTTCAAAACAGCGCGCATTTGGGCAATACGCCTGCGGATGTTTCTAAATTAAGTTTAGTGACAGGGGTTGGATTAGATTGGCAGCCCAAACCTAAGCTAACAATTAATCAAAAAGCAGCAGCAGAAATTGATTTTAATCAGCCAGGTTTGCGATTAAATAAAGCGGGTTTTGGCAAACTGGTGCAGCCCACCACTAATTTGGGCTTAAAACTACATGGCTTATTAAAAGAATATGCCAGCGGCTTGGCGTACAAAGTGAGCAAGGTGAAACTGCTAGCGGATGACCGCTGGGCAGCGCGCGTGCAAAATTTGCGCGATGCTAAATTGCTTAACGCTAGCAACTTAACCAACCCTGAAGCAGGTATTTACCAAAGTGATACGGGTGAAATTTTGTTGGATGCGCCGCAAAAACGCATGATGGTGATTACTCCTAAAACCGAGGCGGTTGTGTTTGACGAGCCAGCAATAATTCAGCTAAACCAGCTTTCAGTTTTGTCGGCTAGCGGCGCAGCTTTGGTTGCAGTATCGGCGATGGATGGGCAAGTGTTGGCAAACAGCAAACGCATGCTAATTGTGCTGGCTACCGATGCCAGAAATAGCGATATGCGCTTTAGCGATGCCAGCGAAAGCATTTTGCAAGATATTGGCAAACTGCCAGTGGTGATCAAAGCAGCAAAGGTAAAGCTGGCCATTAAAACACCTTATAAAAGCCAGCTAACGGTGTTTTCTACCAATTTACGCGGCCAGCGCCAAGATGTGATTGCCGTTAAACCAACCGATGCTGGTATTGAGTTTGAGCTAGATATTAGCCAATTAAGCCATGGCGCAACCACGTATTTTGAAGTGGTATCAACTAGCAGTATTAGCCAGCAGCAATAACCAGAAAACGCCATCTTGAATCAAAACATACCTAAAAAAAGCCTAGCCATTGTGGTGCCAGAAATGTTGCCAGTACCGCCTGTTAAAGGTGGTGCGGTTGAGCATTGGGTGCATGAGGTTTCTCAACGGTTAGACCAAGCGCAATTTGATATCACGATAGTATCGCGGCCAGCTGATGCAATTGGTGTTAAAAATGTTCGCTATTTAACAATCGCTTGGACAAAAACAGAGCAGTTTTTTTACAAAATAAAAGAAAAAGTCACATGGCGTAACCCGCTACGCTACATCGCCAAAATACAAAACGTGGTTTCTTATGGTCTGCGAATGGCTAAATTAGTGCGCGAGTTTGATATGGTGGTGATTCATAACGAACCTAATTTTTTATTTTTTATGAAAAAAATGCCGCAACAAACGCTTATTTTACATATGCACAATGCGCATTTAGGTATTGCGCTTTTTAGGCCGTTTTATCGCCGCGCACTTAAAAAGGTAGATAAAGTTATTTGTGTTAGCGATTATATTAGGCGCCATGCGCTGCAGTATTTTCCAGAATATGCCGATAAATTCACCGTAGTATTTAACGCCACTGACCCTGAAATATTTAAGCCATATGGTGATGAGGCCGTTAGCCAGTTGAGAGGCTTAATTGATATACAGCCCGATAAAACCTATTTGCTTTACGTTGGGCGATTAACCGAAATTAAGGGCGTGCACGTATTAATTAAAGCCTTTATTACTATTCACGCACAACTACCGCACACAAGGTTAATCATCGCGGGCAGTTCATTTTTTGGCGGTGCTACCAAAACAGATTATGAGCAATCACTTGTTGAGCTAGCAAAACCAGTGAGCACAGCGATTATCTTTACAGGCTTTATGCCGCACGACAAATTGCGATATGTATATTCAGCAGCAGATATTGTTGTATTGCCATCGGTGTGGCAAGACCCTTGCCCGCTAGTGGTGTTAGAAGCGATGGCTTCAGGCACATGCTTGGTCAGCACTGCGGTAGGAGGTGTGCCAGAGATTATAAAAAATGGTGTAAACGGCCTGCTAGTGAATGCAAACGACCCAGAAAAAACCGCAAAAGTAGCGGTAGATATTTTAGCTAATTCACTATTAAAAACCCAAATGGAACACGCCGCGCGTCAGCAGATAATGGCTGGCTATACTTGGGAAAGGTTAACCCAAGAAACTGAGTCAAATCTTTTCATGAAAGATGCAATGAAATGATTGCAATTGTGTACCCGCAATTTTATGGTGTCGGCGGCATTGCCCGTTATTTAGATTCTTTTTTATCTAACTTGCCAAACAATTCACCTACAATTTATCTCATCACAGGGGATGAGCATCAAGTAGAGCGGCACTATGCCAGTGTGCAAATCATCCATATTCCATTTACATCTAACCGCTTTAATTTGTTTTTTTGGATATTGGCGGCCCGTAAAATCGTCAAGCAGTTGTATGCTGAACAAAAAATTAAGGCAGTCAATTTGCATATTCCGCCGCTTATTCCTGGCTTGTTTTTACCAAAGCAGATTCCCTTAATATTAACCGCACACACCACTTATATTGGTATGTCGGGCAAGTTTTACGATAAGCCTTATTTTTTAAGCCAGTGGAATGATGTGGAAATTGCGATTAAGCGCTGGATAGAAAAGCGTATTTTTAAGCAAGCGGCAAAAATTATTGCGCTGACTGAACAAGGTAAACAGGAGTTGTTGACCTATGCCATTAATAAGCCGATTGCGATTATTCCTAATGGCGCAGATTTGGTGGCTTTTAAACCTAGCCAAAATATTGAAAAAACGGTTGATGTGCTATTTTGCGGACGCATAGAACACCGCAAGGGCAGTAGAGCAATGGTGCAAGTTTGCAAAAATTTGATACAGCAAAAAAGTAATATTCGCATCGTGATTGTTGGTTATGGCGATGATGATGTTTGGGTGAGTGAGCAATTAGCGCCATACAGCCAACAGGTTAAATTAACAGGAAAAGTCAATTTCTCTGATATGCAAGCCTATTATCAAGCCAGCAAATTATACGTTTCAACCTCTTATTACGAAGGCTTGCCAGGCACTTGTTTAGAAGCAACCGCCATGGGATTGCCAACGATTGCGTGGGATTTTTTGTTTTACCGTGGGTTGGTTTTACCTGATAAAACAGGTTATTTAATTGCGCCTGATGACTATGCAGCAATGGCACAAAAAATTGTGGAGGTTTTGAATGATATGCAAACACACGCTAGATTAGCTGCAAATACGCGCGCGCATGTTGAGGCACACTACAATTGGGTCGATTTATCACAACAAATTTTGCAGGTTTTTGAGCATTAATTTGCATTAACAATATGCAAAAATATCCTGTTAGGACTATACCGATTCACGCTATTGCAATCTATTGTCATTAATCTGTCACTATAAAAGTGAGATTTGCTCACTTATTTTTAGTTAATGGATTAAGCCGTGAAAATTTCAACCAAAAGTTCAATGAACAAAAAAGTGATTGCTGTGCTTGCTGCAGCATTGTTTAACCCAGTTGTAGCACTTGCCGATAACCCTTTTGAGAGCTTATCAAGAGCTTGGACATATAACCATGCGGCCACAGGTGTCAATGGTTTTTTGTCTGAAATTGTTAGCTTTGACAGCACAACCAACTCATTATGGGTGGCTGGTGTTAAAGGCGTAGATGTCTTAAACGCTTCAAACGGTAGTTTGATTCAACATATTGATACCAGCGCCTTTGGTAACATTAACAGCGTAGCCATTCATAATGGATTGGCTGCTTTTGCGATTGAATCAAGTACACGCACCAATGCGGGTACTGTGCAGTTTTACGATACAGCAACCAGAAGTTTAAGTGCTGGCGTTAACTCGATTACAGTGGGTTCTTTACCAGATATGGTGACTTTTACGCCAGATGGTAGCAAATTATTGGTTGCTAACGAAGGCACGCCAGATGTATATGGTCCAAGAGTTGGTGAGACTGTCCCTAGAGTGTATGGTCCAGCAGTGAACGATCCAGCTGGTAGCGTCAGCATTATCGATGTTGCAACTCGCACGGTCACAGCAACGGCAGGCTTGGTTGGTGTGCCAACAACAGGCAGTAATATTCGTACTAATACAGGTATGGATTTTGAGCCAGAATACATTGCGGTAAATGCAGCTGGTACTAAAGCTTATGTGACTTTGCAAGAAGCCAATGCAATTGGTGTTTTAGATTTAAACACGAATTCATTTGAAAAAATCATCGGCTTGGGGGCAAAAGATTTTAGCCTGCCAGGTAATACGATAGATACAAACAATAATGGCATCATTAGCTTTACATCGCCTAACGTAAAAGGTTTGTACCAGCCTGATGCGATTGCTACTTATAATGTTGGTGGTAGCACATATCTAGTGACGGCAAATGAAGGTGATTTCCGTGAAGATGATGGCGACCGCTCAGCAGCTCGCACGGTTGGCGCAACAGGTGATTTGGGGCCTTTACGTATATTAAATACAGAGTCATCACCAGGGCAGTTGTTTACTGCAGGCACGCGTGACTTCACGATTCGTGATGCAGATGGCAATCTTGTGTATTCCAGTGGTGATATTTTAGATACAAAAGCTGCCGAATTGGGCATCTACAACGATGTTAGAAGTCGAGACAGAGGGGTTGAGCCAGAAGGTGTTGAGTTAATCACGTTGGGCGGTAGAACGTTTGCGCTGATTGGTTTAGAGCGAACAACTCAAGCCGCTATTGGCATTTTTGATATTACAGACCCGGCTAATTCAAGCTTTATTGATTTTATTGTAACAAATGGCGATACAGCGCCAGAGGGATTAGAGGGCTTTATATTAAATGGCGAGTATTATTTAGCGATTGCTAATGAGGGTTCTAACACTACAACAGTTTATAACTTAGCCCCAGTACCAGAGCCAGAAACGTATGCATTGTTAATCGCAGGATTGGGATTAGTGGGCTTTGGTGCTAAACGCCGTGAAAAAAATGCTTAGTAAAAATTAACTCGCTTTAAAAATATTTAGTAACAAAAAAGCTCGCCTAGGCGAGCTTTTTTGTTACTAAATAATCGTTAACTTTTAACCGTTAACTTAATGCTTATTAACTAAAAATGATGGGTTAACTGAACACTCAAAATATCAACGCTGGCATCATAATCGCCACGCACTCGGCCTCGGCCTGGTAATGGTGTCGTTTGATTGTCATCAATTTTAACGTCACTCACAAATAAATGCGCATAACCAATATCTAGTTTGGTGTCAGGCGTTGCTTGCCATGCCGCACCAAAACTTAACCATTTTCTATCGTTATCAGGAATGCGCACCGTGCGGAATTCGTTGCTGGTTGGTGTTTCATCATAGGCAACGCCTGCGCGTAATTTAAGTTTATCGTTATAGTGATAATTAACGCCAATTGAGTAGCGCAATGTGTTTTCCCAGTTTTGCGCAGTGCTAGAGAGTGGCGCGCCGTTATCACGAAAAACAGCTAATTTTTGAAACCGACTCCAGCGTGTCCAAGTCACATCGCCTAGTAAATCCCATTGATCGTTTACTTGGCTAAAGCTACTGATAGACAGCATTTCAGGCAAAGTCACATCTGCGGTTACATCACCATTAGGTGTTGGCCCATTTGAGATTGAAAATCTAACATCTCCTTTTAAATGCTGATCTATTTTAGAGCGATAAGCTACGCCAAATCGCGTGTCATTAGTTGCCTGATAAATTGCACCAAGGTTATAGCCAAAGCCCCAGTCGTCACCTTTTACTCTAGAAGTTCTTTCAGCAGCGCCTAGATTCACGGCGCTAGTTAACTCCGCCTGTATCCACATCGCAGACAAACCAAAACCCAGTGATAATTCGTCGTTTACTTTAAAACTTAATGAAGGATTAATGTTGATGGTTTTTAAATCAGACTTAATGCCCTGAAAACGGCCAATCCAGTCTTTGTCGTATTCAGTTTTTAAGCCAAACGGCGCGTTAACGCCCACACCAAACTTCACCGTTTCGGTTAATGGCGTTATAAAGTAAAAGTTTGGTACAAAAGCTAAACTACCTGCATCATCACTTTCGCTACCTAATGGCCTAGCCGTACCCGCAACCGAGCCTTGATTATTAAACTCAGCATTGGGTTTAATTAAATGCAATGTACCAACTGCCTGCGTACCCTCAATATAAGTCATACCTGCTGGGTTGAAAAAGATGGTAGAGGCATCTTCAGCAGATGCTGCAACACCAGCAAAAGCATTGCCAAGGCCACTACCACTTTGTTCTGAAAGCGCGAATCCAGCGGCTTGTGACACTATGGGTGTTGTAAAAATAACAAAAGAAAAAAATAGTTTTTGCATGAAAAAAGCTTTCACTGTGTTGGGTTGTTAAAATTCTTAAAAAGAATATCACATCAATAACTTACAGGCATAAATTCGTGTGAATTATTGAATGGTAAAACTGACTTTGTTGTTATAAACCAACAATTTACCTGAATACTAGCTATTTTTCAAAAAACATTCTCTTGAGGGCGCAAATTATTAAGCTTATAGTCTTAATCGTAAATGCTTATATTACAAGTAGTTATTTAGGCTTGTTAAAGTTAAGAGAATGCTTATTTAGAAGTTGTCGCAGTCAAATTCACTTAGGAGGTTTGTATGAATACCGTCGTAGATTTTCAGTTAAATAATAATGCTAATTTAACGCAAATGAGAACTCGTTTTGAGGATGAGTTTGGGGTGATGGCTTATTTTATGAATCCAGAGCCTAGGCCTTGTTTTAATCAAATTTGCATGGGCGAATTGTACGATAGCCAATCTAAATTAGAGGCGGCTCTTGGGCAGGTACATGCAAATGGTAAGTTGAATCAAGCTAATTATTTGGTGCTGGCATCTGACGTGCCAGGCATATTTAATCTTGGTGGCGATTTATCGGTATTTAAACAGCTAATTTTGTCAAAAGCGCGCGAACATTTGCTGACTTATGCAAGATTGTGTGTAGACAATGTTTGGACTTTTTATAATATGCAAGCACCAGTTACAACAATTTCATTGGTGCAAGGCCAAGCAATGGGCGGCGGATTTGAGGCGGCATTAGCAGCGCATGTGATGGTAGCAGAGAAAAGTGCTTTGATGGGTTTGCCAGAAGTGCTATTTAATTTGTTTCCAGGTATGGGTGCTTTAAGCTTTTTATCACGCAAAATCGGCATGCCTGCCGCAGAAAAAATGGTGCGCTCTGGCAAAATCTACACAGGCGAAGAGTTATATCAAATAGGCGTGGTGGATGTGCTGGCTGAAGATGGGCAAGGTGAATATGCCATGAATAATTGGATTAAGAAAAATCATCGCTCACTTAATTCGTTCCAAGCCATTAATCGCGCAAAACAACGTGTGAATCCACTGACGCTAAATGAGCTATATGATATTACTGAAATTTGGGTAGATGCAGCGTTACGCTTAGACGAACGTAATTTAAAAATTATGGAGCGTTTAGTGCGCGCTCAAAACACCAAAGTGAGCAGCGAGCCTGTGCAGTTAAGTGAAAGACAAACAGCTTAAATTATCTGCCTGCAGTGTTGATGCCAGCTTCAGTCGTTTTGCCTAGTGGGCGTCTGAGGTAGTCTTCTACAGCCAAAGTAAGATTTGAAAAGTCAGTATTAAGTGTATCGAGCATTTCTAATGATTGAGCAGGGTTTACAGAACGAGTTAATTTGCTAATTAATTCGGTTGTCCCTGCCAATTTTGTTGCGCCAACACTTAAGCTATTACCTTTTAGCGCATGGCAAAAGTCGTGCAACTCGCCGTAATGTTTTTGTTTGACTGCGGTTTCTATTTTATAAATCAGTTTAACTGAATCGCTTAAGTAGTTTCTCAGTAAACGGTGCATAAATAAATCATCGCCTGCGCCGATTTTTTCTAGTTCTTTCAGGGTATTAATATCCAAAGCAATGTTATCTGCAGCTAAATCAGACTCCACCTCAACTGGAATATTTAAAGCATTACGCATCCATAAGTCGGCCGTATTAGGTGCCAATTTTAGAACAGTTTCAATGGTGCCAAACAATGTTGCGGCTTCAATTGGTTTTGTTAAGAAGCCATCAAAACCTGCCTCATCTGCAATTTCTCTTGCTGTCGAAGTCGCATCTGCGGTGAATAGAATAAAGCGTGTATCTCTGTCGTCTGGGTTGGTAAAGCGATAAAGCTTCAAAGCATCGGCGCCATTCATACCAGCCATATTCAAGTCAGTAATCACTAAATCAAAGCGTTTGCGTTCAAGCGCATCCAGCATTTCATCACCATTTTCGGCAATTTGTACTTGATGGCCAGGAAGTGACAATAAGCGAGTGATGATTTTTTGATTAGTGGCTTCATCTTCACAGACCAGTATATTGAGAGGATTTAAAGTCGCAATATTGTTTAATGGGGTAGGGTTTGTCACCTTGTGTTCGATAACTGAAGTTGTGGATTCAGCTATTTGAGTGTTGATAGCAGCAGTTTTTTCTAAAGACAAATCAAACCAAAAACGGCTACCAACACCTTCAGTACTTTGGAAATATAAGTCACCACCCATTGCCTCTACCATATGTTTGGCAATCGTTAAGCCCAACCCGCTGCCTCCAAATTTGCGGGTGGTGGACGAATCTGCTTGGGTAAAACTATCAAATATTTTATTTTGCTTGTCAGCTGGAATTCCAACCCCTGTGTCAGCAACTTCAAAACGCACCAATACTTTATAGTCATCTTCATGCAGGCTAATGGCAGAAATAGTCACACTACCTTTTTCGGTAAACTTAACCGCATTACCCATTAAGTTTGCAAGCACTTGGCGAATGACAAAGGCATCGCCTTTAACAGCATGCAGTGAATCAGAAATGCTAACGCCAACCTGAATACCTTTGGCTACAGATTGTGAACGGAAAATCTCTAGGGTATCGCGTACAGCTTCTTCTGCAGAAAAATCAATATGCTCAATGGTAAATTTACGTTCTTCAATTTTTGTGAAATCTAATACATTATTGAGTAATGACAGCAGTAATTTAGAAGAGCTATCTAATGTTTTGAGTAAGTCACGCTGATCGGCATTTAGTGGTGTGGTTTTAAATAGGGTGCTAATGCCAATAATGCCATTGAGTGGGGTGCGAATTTCATGGCTCATATTGGCTACAAATTGGGTTTTTGCAAGGTTAGCTTCAGCAGCCTTTTCGCGAGCAATTTCTGCTTTGTGGCGTGCTTCATGCATCCTCTCAATCAGTTTTGCTACATAGATTGGCAAAGCAATTAACATCAAAAAGAAACCAACTACAATAGGCTGATGTTCTACCCAGTATGGATTTACCCGCGTAGCAATTAAAAAGCCAACAATACTGATTGCCTGAGCATGGTAAAGATATTTCTTGCCAAATCGAAAACCATTGCCAAAAATAACCCACAGATAAACGCCAATCAATACAACACTTATATCTCCAGCTAGCGCTAAAAAGGTTGAAGTGCCAATAATATCAAGCCAAGCACCTAGTAAGCGTCTAATAGGGGATTGCCGTTTTGCAGCCGCTACTGCAATCAGCATAAAAAATGCGGCTACTTCGAATACAGCAAGACAATACAAACCAATCACTTCACCATGGCCAATTACTTTTCCCATTGATAAAGATATGAATAAATACAATGTAAAAATAGTACCAATAGCTAGCCGCGTAAATGCTTGCTCCAGTTCTAATGGATCACAATGTGATGCTGCGCCTTTGTACCAGTTTTTAAATGTATTTAGCATATTAAGTGATTAAGCAATTAAACCTTGGCTGTAATATTCTTTACTTTGTTCTAGTAACTGTTTAGCAATCTTGGCAAGTTCTTGCGTTTGTACTGGCTTGGTTAAACAGGCCGATGCGCCAGCAGCCAACAACTCTTGATGAATATTAATTTCTTTTAATACCGTTACTACAATAATCGATCTTGTTAATACGTTACTGGTGTTTTTAATCGCTTGCACAAATTGCATGCCATCCATTTGATGCATGCGAAAGTCGGTAATAATCAAATCAACCTGTTTATTCTGCATCCATTCCAGTGCTTCAACGGGGTTTGTCATGGTGACAATTTTTAAATTCATTTTGAGCGATTTCAAAATAGCCGCATGAATATCCAGCACGGTTGGCTGGTCATCAATCAGTAAAGCGGTTTGCTTAAAATTGGTTGCGCTTCTAATGTTGCTAATAGTCATAATCTATAATTATTCGTATGATTAATGAATCGCAGTTGCGTGTTCGGCTAGAATTTTTTCTACCCTGCTACGAATACCGACCATCGCCGAAACCAGCTCAGGATCAAAATGTTTGCCGCTTTCATTTTGAATATATTCAAACGCTCTATCCACACTCCATGCTTCCTTGTAAGGGCGCACGCTAGTCAGCGCGTCAAACACATCCGCAATTGCAACTATTCTGGCTGCAAGTGGAATATCAGCGCCTTTAAGATTGTATGGGTAGCCAGTACCGTCAAAACGCTCATGATGTGCTAAGGCGATTTCACCACCTTTTTGTAAATATTTTGAGGGGCTGTTTTCTAATATTTCATAACCAATTAGCGGATGTCTACGCATCGATTTTAGTTCTTGTTCATCCAGCGGGCCTTTTTTTAGCAAAATACTATCTGGAATACCAATTTTGCCAATATCATGCAGCGGCGATGAAAGCTCAATCACTTCTGCTTCTTCTTCGCTTAAGCCAATTGCTTCGGCTAGTGCTCTGCTGTAAAGCGACATGCGGTGCAAATGCATAGCGGTATCATAATCTTTGTGCTCACCTGCGCGCGCAAGGCGCATGAGTGTTTCTTTTTCGCGTGCTCTAATTTCAACAGTCGCCGCTTTTACTAGGCTTTCTAATAAGGCACTTTTGTTTTGTAGCGAAATATGTTGTTGACGCATGGTTAATAAATTGCGCGTGCGTGCCGTGCACTCATGCACATCCACCGGCTTGCTGATAAAATCAGCCACACCTGCATCCAGTGCCTCATAGCGCGTTTCGGCGTCTTTTTTAATGGTGATCATCACCACCGGAACCGATTCATATTTAGGCAGTGTTTTAAGCAACTTAATAAAATCCCCACCGTTCATTTCTGGCATTACATAATCCACAAACACCAAATCAGCCGTGTGTTGCGTTGCCCATTCTAATGCTTGTTCTGGATTATGTTTTTCAATAATTTTAATCGTTGGATTAATGTTTTTAACTACATGTGAAAGAATTGTTCTACTGGTTGATTGGTCATCAACGATTAATACCGAGCAATCGTCAAACATTTGTCCATTATTCATTCTTAAATACCTTAATGAGTGCAATTGCTAGCTGTCTGTAGACAGTTAAGCAATATTTAAGCCAACGATTTTCGTTGTTGGCAGGATATAAAACTAACTTGCGTTAAGCAATAAAATTTAAATAACTATTTAAAAATCAAATAGTTACCATCATTTAGTTTTTTGCAGCAAAGTTTCATGTTTATAGTTAGACGTTTTTGTTGTTTTGTATTTGAAGTTTGCTAGGCCAAACTTCGTCAACTAAGTGATTTATTTTGACATACTACGATGACAATTAATAATTATTTTTACGATTGATTGAATTGCTTGGTTTTAAATCAAAGGCAATACAGATGCGGTTATCCGCACTATTAAAAGGAATGGTACGGTGAAAGAGAGAGGAGGGAAATAGTACGATATCGCCAACGTTTGGCATGATTTGCGCAATCGGAAAACTTAACGCATTTTTAGGCGGTAAAATTGGGTAATCATCGCCATGCGTACCATACTCAAATGCGCCTTCCAACCCGTTTGCTTGCGGCATGGCTAAATACACTGCGCCACTTATCCAGCCAATTTCGTGAATATGCGCATTTAAATGGCCGCCTTGCTGCATTTTTACATACCAAGAGCTAGTGAATTCCAGCTCATCTGGAAACGCCTGAATCAACGCGCAATCGGCATTTGCAAAATGTTGTTTATAAGCCAAAAACTGTTGTTTGATTAAAGCGGCCAGTGTTTGGAACGAGCGTTCACTGCGTTTAAACAAATTACCTGCCGATTGCTGGCCATTGGTTAAACGGCCTTGTTTGCGCTCCGCAATATCGGCGGTGTGAATATCGTGCAGCAGTTCTGCCAGTAACGTGCCATTTGTTAATTCAGGAATCGATTGGCGATACACATAATCTAAGCCGTTCGTGCAAAATTGGTAAGGGTCTGGTTGCGCAAAGTTAATGCTGTAATGCGTAGATAAAGTGGCTAAAAACGGTGAGTAATGTTGATTGCGTGGCAAGCTTGCAATCAGCGCATCGCGACGCATTTTAAACGCATCAAAGTCCTCTGCTTTGTACAAGCAATATAGGCACTTCTCTCGCCAATCATCTAATTGTGATGCTTCAAAATAAGGTATCGCCTGCGCATATTGTTTGGCTAACACTAAAAATTCCGCCATATTGTAATTGGCTTGCGCATGGTTAGGGTTTAGCGATAAAGCCGCTTGATAGCTCTTTACCGCGGCATCCATGTCGCCGCTATCGCGCAAGGTTTCGCCTAAATTATTATGCGCATCGGTATAGTTGGGAAATAGCGCAATCGCTTTTTGGTAGCTATTAATGGCATCATTCAATGCACCGTTGTCGCGCAAAGCGGTGCCTAAATTAAAATAGGCGCGCGCATCTTGCGGGTTAATCTTCAGGCCATTTTGATAGCTTTCAATCGCGGCAATCAGTTTGCCTTGCGCCTGCAGTACCGTACCTAGATTGCCAAAAGCTTCAAAAAAATCGGGCTTTATTTGAATTGCTTTTCTGTAGCTGTCTGCCGCATCGTCCAATTGTTGAATATGCGTTTGTGCAATGCCTAAGTTAAACCACAAATCAGGCGTGTTGGGCTGCAATTTAATTGCGTTTTTATAGCTGATTACCGCCTCGGCAAACTTTTGCTGGCCATCTAAAACAAGGCTCAATATGTGATGCAAAATTAAAGTGTTGGCGTGTTTGCCAATTAAACTTTTAGCCAAGCTTTCTGCCTGCGGTAATTGGCCGCTATTTAATAGGCCAATCAGTTGTTGAATATCTTGCGGTTTGGGTTGTGCTGAGTTTGAATTTGCCATGCTTATTAATGTTAACTAGTTAATATTAACTAAAACTTTGTTGTAATCGAGCCGCCATGCGTTTTAATAATTGCATGGCGACTCTGGGTTCATCAGACAGCATGGCGTCAATGTTCGCTGCATCGATCACAATGACGCGCGCTTGCTCTGATGAAACAATCGCATCCGCAATCGCTGGTTTTTCGCTTAGCATCGCCATTTCGCCAAAATAATCACCTGCGTTTAATTCGCGTATGACAGCGCCATTTTGTATCAATTGAATGCTGCCTTCTACTACATAATATAAGTTGCGCTCTGTATTGCCGCGCTCAAAGATCGCATCCTCTTTTTTTAAAGTCAGGCCATAACGATTCATTAGCGTATCAATATAATTGGCTTTATTGGGGGCGCCGTTAAATAAACCTTTTAGCAGCAATACATCTTTTTTGCGCAGCGTTGCAATCAGTTCAGAGCCCAGCAAAAATACGGCAAAATTTAAGTAAAGCCAAGTAATCGATACAAACATGGCTTTCATGCTGCCAAAAATAGCGCCGTAGTTTTCGTTAAGTGATAAAAATAAGCCAAATGCTGGTCGCATTAATAACCACAATAATGCCGTTAAGCTGGCACCCAAACACAAGTGTTTAAATGCAACTCGCATGGGGAAAAATACTTTATAAAATATTGCAATCAATAAAGTGGTTAATAACAAGGTGCTGATTGAGCCAACTAAATTGATTTCTAAAATCGGCAGATGATTCGCTAAAAACCGGATGACTTGTTCAATGACAAACCCCGCAGAAGTAAATAAGAAAAATAACAGTAAAATGCCCAGCACCGATAAAACGTCTTTCATCTTGCGCTTAAAATAAGACGGCGCCTCTACCATTGAAGCAATCGTATAAAAAGCTGAACGCATATTGGCCGCAAGCGGCGTAATCGTCCATAGCAATACAAACACCCCCAGCGCGCCCCAAGCAGCTTTGGTTTGTGTGGCGCTGTAAACTTCGGTCATGATTTTATTGCTGAATTCTGGCACTAAATTGCCCGTTAGAATCGCCAGTTTTACAATGGCGAAATCGGACGAGAAAACCAAATGACTTAACAAGAAAAAAATCAGTAAAATTAAAGGTATTAAGGCAAACAGTGCATAAAACGATAATGATGCAGACAAGCTTAATATATTGTGTCGCGCAAACCCACCCAAAGTTTCACGCAATACAAACAAAGGCGTTGCATACTCATGATGCGCATAAGCCGCCAATGGTTTTGAAAAGGCAGGATGCTGTGCAAGGTTTTGCATAGCGGATAATTTGCCATCAGCAGCACTTTTTGTTACGGGTGGCGTTTCTTGCGGTAAAGGTTTTGCCAAATTGCACTCTTTATTTAGTTAAGTCAGCGTTTTAAATGCTTCAGTTGCGGCGATTAATGCACTTGTTACACTAGGTTCCATCGCAGAATGTCCCGCATCAGCCACCATGGTGAATTGTGCATGCGGCATCATTTGATGCAGTGCCCAAGCTGTTTGCGGTGGGCATACCATATCATAACGCCCTTGCACAATAACCGTTGGGATATTTGCAAGCAAACTCGCTTGCTTTAATAACGCTTCACCATCTACAAAACATTGATGCTTTATATAATGTATCTGAACGCGCGCACGGGCTACTTCAGTTAAGCGTTCATGTTGAGTATCTGCAGGTGTTTTGGCATTAACTTGGGTAGGCTCTGCGCTTTCAGGAGCTGGTTTAAGCCGCATAATTGCATTTTCAAACGCATTCCACTGCACGGCAGCCTCGCCGCTGATGGCTAAATCATCATTAAAAATCAGCTCTGAATATGCGTTAAGTACATCGTTTTGTTTGTTGAGTGGTAAATATTGAACAAGCTTATGCCAAACTTCTGGAAAAAAATGCTGTACATCACCCAAAAACCATTGTAATTCTGCAGGGCGACTTAAAAAAATACCGCGCAATGTTAGCGAGATAATCTGGGCAGTATGCTTAACTGCATAAGCAATGGCCAGCGTGCTGCCCCAAGAGCCACCAAATACGTGCCACTTGTTGATATTTAAATGCAATCTAATTGCTTCAATATCACTAATTAAATCATCCGTTGTATTTGCTTTAACTTCTCCTTGCGGTTTGCTGCGGCCACAACCACGCTGATCAAACAACACAATTCGGTAATGATTTGGGTCAAAAAAACGGCGTTGCGTCGGGTTGCACCCACTGCCAGGCCCGCCATGCAAAAATATCACGGGAATACCGTCTGGATTGCCACACTCCTCAACATACATTTGGTGGGTGCTATCGACAGTAAGCCAGTTTTTGTTAAAAGGTTCTAATTCAGGATACAAATTGTAAAGTGCTTCAGCCATTCTTTAAACCATTCTTTCTATTTGATTTTATTGAATATTTTATAAATATACAGAAAATATACTTAATTTATTTAAAATATTTTGAACATTTGTTAATAAATTGTAACTAAAGTGTTGCAATTAAAATTTACTTGTTTTATATTGCATCTCTCACATGAAAATGTGGAGAAAATTAAGCTTTAATTTTAGTATTCATTACACAAAGTTTTTAAAATAACTGTGTATAAATAATAAGCTTAGAGTTTACTTTTAATTAACCCTTAGTAATATCACTTTGGAGATAAAGATGAAATTCAATACAATCAAGCTAGCTTTAGGCTTAGTTGCAGGCGCTACATTGGCAATGCCAATGATGGCATCAGCTGCTGCAGACCAAGAAGCAGCAATCGCAAATGCAAATAACTGGGCTCACCCACGTGGTAACCACACAAACCAAGCTTACAGCTCATTGTCACAAATCAACAAAGGTAACGTTAAAAACCTTAAAGCTGCATGGACATTCGCTACTGGTGTAAACCGTGGTCACGAAGGTTCACCAGTTGTTGTTGGTAACATGATGTATGTTCACACAGCATTCCCGAACAATATCTACGCTTTAGATTTAAACGACAATCAAAAAATCGTTTGGTCATATTTCCCAAAACAAGACCCATCAGTACAAGCTGTATTATGTTGCGATAACGTTTCACGTGGTTTAGGCTACGGCGACGGTAAAATCTATCTACAACAAAACGATGGCAACATGGTTGCTTTAGATGCTAAAACTGGTGCTAAAGTTTGGTCAACATTGGTAAATGATCCAAAAGTTGGCGCTACAAACACAAACGCTCCACACGTAATCAAAGACAAAGTATTAACAGGTTGTTCAGGTGCTGAGTTTGGTGTTCGTTGCTTTATCGCTGCGTACAACATCAAAGACGGTTCATTGGCATGGAAAGCTTACTCAACAGGCCCAGATGCTGAAATGTTAATCGGTTCAGATTTCAACTCTGCAAACCCAGCTTACAGCGCTTTATCAGTTTATGCTGATGTAAACGGTGGTAACAAACAAGGCGGTTCTTTCAAAGCATTGCCAAACGACCAAATTAAAATTGGCGAAAAAGAATTAGGCACACGTACATGGTTAAAACCACAAGCCGTTAAAGATGGTTGGCAACATGGTGGTGGCTCTGTATGGGGCTGGTGGCCGTATGATGCACGTACAAATTTAGTTTACTACGGAACAGGTAACCCTTCTGTATGGAACCCAGATGTACGTCCAGGCGACAACAAATGGTCAATGACAGTATTTGCACGTGATTTAGATACTGGTATTGCTAAATGGGGCATGCAAATGACGCCACACGATGAGTGGGACTACGACGGTATTAACGAAGTAATCTTGTTCGACAAAGGTGGTAAAACATACGCTTGGCACCATGACCGTAACGGTTTTGCTTACACATGGCAAGCTGGTAACGGTACATTAGTTGCTGCTGAAAAAGTACATCCATTCGTTAACTGGGCATCAAGTGTTGATTTAAAAACAGGCGTGCCACAAAAAGATGGTAAATACTCAACTCACCAAGACTACAATGCAAAAGGCATCTGCCCAGCTGCATTGGGTACTAAAGATCAACAACCAGCTGCTTACTCACCAAAAACTGGTTTAATTTACACTCCATTGAACCACGTATGTATGACATACGAGCCAGTTGAGTCTAAATATGTTGCTGGTCAACCTTGGGTTGGTGCTACTTTGACTATGTTTGCTGGTCCTGACGGTGTAATGGGTGGCTTCGGCGCTTATGATCCAATGACTAACAAAAAAGTTTGGTATAACAAAGAGAAATTCTCTGCTTGGGGTGGTGCTTTAACTACTGCTTCAAACATTGTGTTCTACGGTTCATTAGACCGTTGGTTCAAAGCAGTTGATGCACAATCAGGTAAAGAACTTTGGAAATTCCAAGTTGGTTCTGGCGTGATTGGTAATGCATTCACATACGGTAACAAAGGTAAACAATACGTTGGTACGCTTTCAGGTATCGGTGGTTGGGCTGGCGTTGCGATGAACCTTGGTTTAACTAACGACACAGATGCACTTGGTGCTGCTGGTGGTTACAAAGAGTTAACAAAATACAATGCTGCTCCTGGCGGCGGTGCATTAACAGTATTCTCGCTATAATTTAGATTGTTTAAATTGTAGTTAGTTACTGGTTAATTCAACCAACGAAACACCTCACAGAAATGTGGGGTGTTTTTTTTTAAGTACTTGTTTGCAATAGAAAAAATAAAGTGTTGTATGCCGTAAAAGCTGGATATATACAGATTAGTATTACTAAAAATAAAAAATTAGTTACAATGGTGGATTAAGAAATCTTTATCCGAAGAACTTTTTATTTTTAGTAGTACTCTATGTAACTGTGCGATATTTAATCGCAATTTAATAAGGAACCAATAATGTTAAAACAATTAAAAGGGCTAGCTTTATGTTTAGCGCTAGTGTCTGGTTATGCAGTGGCGGCTGAGGAGCCAATTAAAGATAGTGATGTTCCGTCATTAAGTGCTGATGAGGGTCGACCAGGAGAGGTTCGCCGAGTAGATGATGGGACTGAGTTTAAAGTATGTTCAGACCCAGATAATATGCCATATTCAAATATCAGAGGTGAGGGTTTTGAGGATAAAATTGCTGAAGTGTTGGCGAAAGATTTAGGCAAGAAATTAACTTATGCGTATGCCTACAACCGTCAAGGTTTTTTAAGGAATACGATTAACGCAGGGCGCTGTGATGTCATTATCGGTACAACATCTGACTTTGACGGATTAAGAACTTCTACACCTTATTATCGCTCAGGCCATGTGTTTGTTTGGCGTAAAGATAGTAACTTTAAAATTACAGACTGGAGCTCACCAGATCTTCGTAAAGGTATTATTGGTATCGTTGATAAAAGCCCTGCCACTGTGCCACTTAACGATAATAATTTAATGGCAAATGCTAGGCCATATCGCTTACAACGCGATTTAAATTTACCTACAAGTTTTTTGATTGATGACTTGGCTAAAGGTGAAATTGATGTTGCTGTTATGTGGGGACCGATAGCTGGTTACTACATGAAACAATCTAAGGTACCAATGGAAATGGCTTTTGTTCCAGAATATAATAAAGTGAGTTTGCAGGGTAAAGAATACTGGAACATTTCAATGGGCGTACGAGTAAAAGATAAAGAGCGCGTTAAAGTAGTGAATGAGGCTATCGCGAGAAATCAAGAAAAAATCACACAAATCCTAGCTGATTACGGTATTCCAACAGTACCAGTTGTTGAGGGTGACACGGTGTTTAAAAAATAGTTAAAACAGTCGTCATTTGGGTGACATAATTTGCAAAACCAAGTAAAATCATGGGTTCGTTTGATGGCAAAATGTATATAACAGTTATGTCAACCAACTAGAAATTATATTCGTTAAATGGTCATACGCTCTAAACTGCGCTTAAGAAGTACAAAGCATGCAAGTAAGACGTTGCTCATATTGTAAAAATTAGGAGAAAACATGTTAGGCAATAAAGCATTAAAGTCAACTTTATTTGTTGGTATGTTGACGTTGGCAGGTCTTACACTATCAACTCAAGCAAGTGCTGCTTGTAATTTTTTATCGACCAAGGACGGCAGTCCATTTGTAATTAAAGCAACTGAAACTGATACGCCACAAGCGAAAGAGTTTTTATCTACATGCATCAACCCATACACAAAGGCTTATGCTAAAGATCCAGAAGCTGCAAAAGCAGGTAAAAAGAAATTTGGTTATTACTCATGCACACAATGTCATGGCCCAAATGGTGGTGGTCAAGTAGGCCCAGCTATTACGGATAGTACTTGGCAGTATTCAAAACATGTAACAGATAAGGGTATGTTTGAAACGATTGCAAACGGTTCAAATGGTGGTATGTTTGCATGGCACCAACAACTAGGTAACCCAGAAAATCTATCAACTGATGATATTTTGAAAGTGGTTGGCTGGTTACGTACGCAATATAAAGGTGGCGGTGATATGCCTTGGTTGAAATAAGATTTCAACTTAAAAGTTAGTAACAGTTTGAAATGGCTGCTGTATAATTACAGTAGCCATTTTTATTTTATGATAGACGTTGGGGATTAGAATGAAGCAATTTAAGTTTAGTTTGGTATTAGTTGTGTTGTTATCAGCACTTGCTGGCTGTGAAAAATCAGACAACGTTTCAACTTCAGACGCTGGAAAGCCAATATCATCTGCTAGTTGTGAATTAGTGTCTACTGTAGATAATAAGCCTTTAGCAATTAAAGTAAGCGATGCAGATACACCAGAGGCTAAAGAGTTCTTAAGCACTTGTATTAATCCCTACACCAAAAAATTCGCTACTGATGCAGAAGCTGCAAAAACAGGTAGAAAAGTGTTTACTTTAAATGGATGTAGTGGCTGCCATGGCGGCAAGCTTGAGGGTATTATGGCCCCAGCATTGACCAAAGCGGGTGGGCAAGGCGCATTTGATACTAAATGGGTTTATGCTAAAAACGCAACTGATAAAGGCATGTTTGAAACAATTTCAGCTGGTACGCCAGGCCTATCTGGTGGGGTTATGGCAATTTGGAACAGAAATTTAGTAGGTCATGTTGGTGATGGTTTAACCAATGACGAGATTTTAAGAGCAATCGCTTATATTCGTACGGAGTACAAAGGTGATGGCGAAAAAACTTGGCTTCAATAAAGCGTTAAGTATTACCGTTTAATATCATCAAATGGCTACTGTATAGCTACGGTAGCCATTTCTTATTTAACAATATACAACTATCATCAATAAAAAATATTAACTATATAAATCATTAAAATGAATAAACAAACATTACATCATATTGTTATTGTCGGCGGTGGTGCTGGCGGGTTAGAACTAGCGACTCGCCTTGGCGACTCACTAGGTAAAAAAAAGCAGGCAGTTATTACACTGATTGATAGCACAAGAACACATGTGTGGAAGCCTTTGTTACATGAAATTGCTGCAGGCAGCATGAATCCTGACAAGCACGAATTGGAGTATTTGGCGCAAGCACATTGGCACCATTTCAATTTTAGACTGGGCCGTATGGATGGCTTAGACAGATCTAAAAAAGAAGTCACCATTGCGCCTTATTTTGATGAAGATGGCATAGAGGTAATTCCGCGCAGAACCTTTCAGTATGATAGCTTGGTAATTGCAATTGGCAGCACGACCAATGATTTCGGTATCAAAGGTGCGCGTGAATATTCCATCGCGCTGGATACGCAAGACCAAGCAGAGAAATTTCATCGCAGATTACACAATGCATTAGTGCGAGCGCAAACGCAGGTAGCACCAGTTAAGGCGGGTCAGTTAGAAGTGGTGATTGTGGGAGCAGGTGCAACGGGCGTAGAGCTTGCTGCAGAGTTGCACAATACAACACGCGAGCTAGCGGCTTACGGCTTAGATAAAATTGATGCTGACCGTGATATTAAAATTTCGATTATTGAGGCCAGTGAGCGCGTATTGCCTGCGCTACCACCTAAATTATCACAAGCGGTTGATTTAGAGTTGCGTAAATTACGTGTGCATATTTATACAGGTGAGCGTGTAACGGAAGTGGCTGATAAAGGCGTTTACACACATAGCGGTCGATTTATTCCATCTGCATTAGTGGTATGGGCGGCGGGTATTAAAGCGCCAGATTTTTTAAAAGAATTAGATGGATTAGAAACCAATCGTATTAACCAATTATTGGTGAAACAGACACTGCAAACAACCCTTGATGAAAGTGTTTTTGCATTTGGTGATTGTGCTGCATGCCCATGGCTGGGGCATGACGGCAATGTTCCACCTCGCGCGCAGGCTGCACATCAGCAAGCATCATTACTATTCAAAACCATGAAAAAACGCGTGGCTAATAAAACCAACTTACCAGAATATCATTACACCGATTATGGTTCTTTGGTTAATTTGGGGCGCTATTCTACGGTAGGTAGCTTAATGGGCACGCTTTCTGGTGGCAGCATGTACATTGAGGGTTTGTTTGCAAGAATGATGTATCAATCGCTATATAAAATGCACTTAATGACATTGCATGGTGTGTTTGAAGTCATACTACAAACTTTAGCTCGTATCATCACCCGCAGAACAGAAGCGCAAGTGAAATTGCATTAACATCTAAAATGCATTAATAATGGATGTATTAAGCAAAAAGCCTCGATTGATACCGAGGCTTTTTGCTTGATGAGTAACAAGTTTAAGCTTGTATCTGTTGGCGATACAGCCTATTGATTAAGCTCATTGAAATAATGACAAATACGCCAAAAATAACCACAATATGATTGATATCTATATTTGCTTTGACCATTAATGTGTAGGCGCCGCTTAAAATTAAAATACCTAAGTTTTCATTAAAGTTTTGTACTGCAATCGAGTGACCCGCGCCAATCAGCAAATGCCCACGGTGCTGTAAGAGCGCATTTAGGGGCACAACAAAAAATCCGCTTAAAATACCGATGCTAAATAATACAAATGCAGCAATATGCCACTCTGTCACAAAAGCCACTGCAATGACCAAAATGCCCATGAAGATACCTGCTGGTAATACCTTAACGGAATTTTGAAGCGTGATAAATCTTGCTGCAATAATAGAGCCTAAAGCTACACCTATAGCAACGGTGGCAGTTAATTGCGTTGCCTGATCCAACCCAAAGCCCAGCATAATGCCTGCCCAAGCAATGACAACTAATCTTAAAGTGGCACCTGCGCCCCAAAACAAAGTGGTGACTGAAAGTGAAACTTGGCCTTGTGGGTCACGCCAAAGTGCGACAAATGATCGATAAAAATCACTCAGAATATATAAAGGGTCTTTTTTAGCAATAGCGTGGTCAATAGGCAATTTTGGAATAAACATATTAAAAGCGGCAGCCACCAAATACATAAATGCGATGGCTATCATTGCGCCTTGCGGGGTGATGCTGGCCATTTTGCCGCCAATAATCGCACCCAAGATAATGGCAATGACGGTTGAGCCTTCCATCCAACCGTTTGCGCTGACCAACTTATCAGAGGGAAGTAGCTCGGTTAAAATACCATATTTAGCAGGTGAATAGGCCGCTGCGCCAATACCTACAATGCCATAAGCATACAGTGGCGGCATGCCTAGTATCATGGCTAGACTACCAAAGAATTTAATGCCATTCGCCAAAAACATGACGCGACCTTTTGGTAATGCATCGGCAAATGAGCCGACGAATGGTGCAAGTACAATGTAGGAGATAACAAAAAATTGTAATAACAGCGGTTCATGCCATTCTGGGGCGTGCATCTGCTGCAGTAAAGCAATGGCCGCAAACAGCAAAGCGTTATCAGCAAGTGCAGATAAAAACTGCGCAACTAAAAGCGTGTAAAACCCTTTAGACATTACTTAATGGCTCAAACGCACTCATATTTGCAATTACAGGGCCTCAGCGGCGAAATCCGCCAAGCGTGAGCGTTCGCCACGCACCAATGTAATATGGCCGTTGTGTTCCCAACCTTTAAAGCGATCAACTACATAAGTTAAGCCAGAACTGCCCTCTGTTAAGTAAGGCGTGTCGATTTGGGCAATATTGCCTAAACAGACCACTTTAGTGCCTGGCCCAGCGCGGGTAATCAGTGTTTTCATTTGTTTGGGCGTTAAGTTTTGCGCTTCGTCAATAATTAAGAACTTATGTAAAAAAGTACGGCCGCGCATAAAATTGAGTGACTTCACTTTAATGCGGGTACGAATCAAATCTTGCGTCGCTGCACGACCCCATTCGCCAGCATCTTCATCCGTTTTATTCAGCACGTCTAAATTATCTTCCAGCGCGCCCATCCATGGCGCCATTTTTTCTTCTTCGGTACCTGGTAAAAAGCCGATATCTTCACCAACTGGCACCGTGACGCGCGTCATGATGATTTCAGAATAGATTTTTTTATCTAAAGTTTGCGTAAGTGCGGCGGCCAATGTGAGCAAGGTTTTACCTGTACCTGCCTGGCCAAGCAGTGTCACAAAATCAATATCTGGATTCATCAGTAAATTCAGCGCAAAATTTTGCTCTCGGTTGCGCGCCACAATGCCCCACACGCTGTGTTTAGGGTTCATATGGTCATGCACCACTTCTAATACGGCATGATTGTTCTCTAATTTGCGTACAATGGCGTGAAACGGTTTATCAAATTCGTAAAAAATAAACTCATTGATTAAAAACGTTTTCACCAATGGGCCTGTAATACGGTAAAACATGCGGCCCGCTTCTTGCCACGACTCCA
>JAKFVB010000021.1:2563-66696 GCA_021732405.1 Methylotenera sp. | reverse complement strand
TAACTGGCTGGTTTAGAAGCCGTTCGCATTTATTAATCTAAGGTTGTACTAAACGGTCATACAAACTTGGGCTGGCGTAACCATCTTGTGCCAATCTTTCTGATGCTTGATATTGCCGAATAGCCGCCTGTGTTTTAAGGCCAGGAAAGCCATCTGGCGGCCCGCAATCAAAACCCAATTCATTTAACTTGCCTTGCAACGCCCACATTTGGTTAAAAGTTAACGCTTCTTTTTCGGCAAAATCTCCTGCAACAATCGGCTTATCTGCGATGAACTGATTGGATAAATGCACAACTGATAATGCATAGTTGACTGAGCGATTCCAATCCATAATTACATCAAAATTATGAAACACCATAAAAGCTGGGCCAAAACGCCCTTGTGGTAGCAAAATTGCCGCTTCTGCCAGTTCTGGTAAAGCATTATTTTCTATGGTCAACACACCCAATTTAGACCAATGCAAAGCATGCTGGCGGCGATTCAATTGCGCCAAGCTATAATCAAACTCATTGGGTAATTTCACCTCAAGCGCTGCAATTTCAGTTTTACGCCAACCAACCTGATTCAGATAATTGGCGGCCGATGCAAACGCATCTGGCAAAGATGTCCAAATATCCATGCGGCCATCAATATCCGCATCGACACCATATTTAAGTAAAGTGGATGGCATAAATTGCATATGCCCCATCGCGCCTGCCCAAGAGCCGCGCATTCCTGCAACTTTGTTATGCCCTGCATCGATAATACGCATTGTGTCAAACAGTTGCGCGCGAAAAAAATGCGAGCGGCGCCCTTCAAAAGCGAGCGTTGCAAGTGCTGATGGCAGGCCGTAATTGCCTTTATTGCTACCGTAGTTAGTTTCTAAGCCCCAAAATGCCATTAATATTTGTTTAGGTACGCCATATTTCGCTTCGATCTGATTTAGAAGCGCTTCGTGCTCTTGCAGTAATGCCCTGCCCTTGGCTACTCGATTAGGGCTTACGCGCTTTTCTACATAATTTAAAAATGGTGAGATAAATTCTGGCTGACCGCGATCTAACACAATGACGCTTGGTAAATATTGCGCGTTCTGAAATGTGTCATTGATAGTCTGCTCGGAAATCTGTGCAGCTTTAGCTTCCGACTTCAATGTTTCAAGCCATGTATCAAACTTTACAGCCTCTTCTGCAATTGCTACTGGATTGATTATTAAGTAAAAAATTGCATTAACTATGCAAAAAATAAATCGATTAAATCGTTTTTTAATCATCGTTTTAAGTCGTTTCCAGCACTTTGCTATAGCCTATGTGAAAATCAGGGTACTGCAACTCAAAACCCGTTGCGCGCAAACGTTGATTGCTTAGTCGCTTGCCACCATGCGTTGCAGGCGCTTGAATTTCAGTGACATCTATGCCTTGCTGCCTTGCAAGCCAGTTGAGTACCGTATATTGCAAAGTAGGCATGTCATCAGTGACGATATAACAATTTTCTATGGCCTGCTGATTCAAGCTTTTTTGCACCAAAAATGCAATAAATCCTGCTGCATCATCGCGATGAATACGATTGCTCCAGCTATTATTGACAGGCCAGCGACTAGGTTCTTTTGCGGTGTTAACCAGATATAAGCGACCTTGCCCATAAATGCCTGAAAGCCTTAATATTGTGGCTTTGCAAGTTAATTGAGTTAACACATTTTCAGCTTCTAATAATCGTTCACCACCAAAATCAGCAGGAATTGCTAGCGTATCTTCATCTAAAATTTCTGGCGTATTTTGCCCATACACCCGTGTACTAGAAACGAAAAACACATGCTGTAAATCGGCATTGCGCGTTTGTGTTGCCAATACGTTTTTTAATCCTTGCACATAAATGGCATGATAATTTTCATCGGTTTGCGCACTTGCCGCCACGCAATAAATAATAATATGCGGATTAAGATGCGTTAATACTGCTAAAGTGCTCGCTTTTGTAACATCTGCCTGAATCGTTTGCATGCCGTTCGGCAATTTTCGCGGGCTGACTCTTAAGCCAATCACTTCATGGTTTGCTTGATGCAATAACGCTGCAATTGCTGTGCCTAAATCACCGCAGCCTATGATTAATATTTGAGCCATTTATTAGGTTAACTCCCTGAAGTTAACCATGCTTAATCAGGTATTTTTCTGCAAAAAATAAGGCGACGATTGTTTTACCATCGGTAATTTCCCCGCTTTGAATCATGCTCAAACAATCTTCAAATGGCAAATCAAATACTTCTAGCGATTCATCGGCATCACGTTGATGCTGACCCGCAATTAATTCGCATGCTAAATACATATGGATGACTTCATTAGAGTAACCAATGCAAGGATGCTGGTGACCCAACTTAACCCATTTTGTTGCGCTAAAACCTGTTTCTTCCATCAATTCACGCTGGCCTGTGACTAAAATATCTTCGCCTGCATCAATTTTCCCTGCTGGCAACTCAATAAAAACTTGATGCAGCGGATAGCGAAACTGGCGCTCTAAAATAATATTGCCATTTGCTAAAATCGGTACAACCACTACTGCGCCTGAATGTGTTACATATTCACGCTGGCTTGTATGCCCATTTGGCAAGCGCACTTGGTCACGTTTAACAGTCAACATACCGCCTGAGGCAATAGTTTCAGAGCTAATAAAATGCTCAGTTAAATCAAGTTTCATCATTTAAATAGCAGCACTAAACGTATCGCATTTATTTACATCGCCCACTTTTAAACCCTGATTAAACCAGCGCACACGCTGCTGAGAAGTCCCATGCGTAAAGCTGTCAGGTACCGCATAACCTTGCGCCTGCTTTTGAAGCGCATCATCACCAATGGCAGCAGCGGCTGTCATGGCTTCTTCCACGTCGCCCGCTTCCAGTATTCGGTTTGTGCCATCCGCGTGATGCGCCCACACTCCTGCATAACAATCTGCTTGCAACTCTAAACGTACCGACAACTGATTGGCCTCAACCTCACTACGCGCATTTTGGCGCGCCTGCTGCACTTTGCCTGATGTGCCCACCACGTTTTGAATATGGTGTCCTACTTCATGCGCGATTACATATGCCTGCGCAAAATCACCTGGCGCATTAAAGCGCGATTTCATTTCTTGATAAAACTGCAAATCGATATACACTTTACTATCGCCTGGGCAATAAAAAGGCCCCATTGCCGACTGCCCTGTTCCGCATGCTGTTGGTGTTTGCCCACTAAATAGTACTAGCTTGGGCGCAGGATATTGCTGGCCAGCGTCTGCGAATATTTTATCCCAAGTATCTTCTGTGCTACCCAACACTTTGGCCACAAAAATCGCCATCGGATCATCTTTGGGAATCGCCTGCGCTTCAGCAGGCGCCTGTTGATTCAAGCCTTGCCCAATATTGAGTACCACTGAAGGATCTACTCCGAAATACATAGCCACTAAAGCCAAAGCAATTGTGCCGATGCCGATCCCTTTACCACCAATTGGCAAACCGCCACCGCCACGCCTATCTTCAACGTTGCTACTTTCTCGTTCATTATCTAAGCGCATTTTTACACCTTTAGAATAAGCTAAAGTTAATCTTAATAAGATTTTATTACATTGTCGTAATATTTACTTAACATTATGCGGTTAATAATATAGCTAGCACTTCAAGTTTTGACGTTTAATTTTATTGGCATAATTATCTTATATTCTTAAAAGTTATTAACATATATATCGTTAGAATATTTATTTTCAATTCATTGACTTAGCGATTTAATCGTATCTAAAATGTAAGCTCATTAAGAAAATAGTAGGAGCATCGCCATGACAAGTTCATTTATTCGCTCACCCGCACTGTTAATTACGCTGCCATTATTAGCCTTGTTAGCAACCAGTCACCAAGCCAATGCAGAAATATATAAATGGCGCGACAATCGTGGCGTAACACAGTATTCCGATCGCCCACCAGTCAGCAACTTTACAAAAGTTACGCGTAACGAAATGGTGAATGCGCTACAAACAAAAGATTTATGTACGGTAGGTCCCATTCAGAAATCAGTTGCCTCAGCAAAAAATTTAAATACGTTTTTTGGCTTTACTGTTAAAAAAGCCACTACTACTAATTTTTTTGGTATTCCTGTTACGCAAGCTGCAAGTACAAGTAGTTTTATAACTAACACTGCTAACACAAGACCTGTAAGTGCTGGCTCTGTAACTGCTAGCCCAACCTCTAGCCCAGTTAGTTCTGCAAGACCTGCTGCTACTGCGCCTACCGTAAGTAGTCCAGCCACAGCTCCTGTGACAAGTCAAACTTCTCCTTTAGGAATTCCATCTACTTTTAACTCAGGTAGCAATAATATAACTGTGTTTGGCATACCAAGACCCACCCGAAATTCTGGTTCTAACTTTTTTGGTATAAGACCAACTCAACCTGCAGCTACAGCACCTACTGCGCCAGTTGCAGCGCCAGCACCTGTTACAGCAGCACCTGCACCAATTATAGTACCACCCGTTCAAGTTGCAGTGAATACTCCAGCACCCTTACCAGTTATATCAAACGCTTCACCCAACCTTATTCAGGTTGGTTTAATGCCTGCTGTTGATATTAGTAAAAATATGATTCCTTCGAAAGGTTCATCTACAGCCCAAGTAAATGCAACTAACACACAACCAGGAGCGGGGTCTAGTTTTAGAATTGTTTGCACGCCAAGTCATATGAGCAATGATGATCCGTTGGTGTATCCTGGTCAACAAGGAGCTGCTCATCATCATATATTTTTTGGTAATACGAGCACCAACTACAAAAGCGATCTATCTACACTATCTACAATTGGCAATTCAACCTGTGCTGGCGGAACTCTTAATCGCAGTGCCTATTGGACACCCACACTTATTGATACTGAGACCAATACTCCAGTAATACCAGATTTTAGTATTTTTTATTACAAAAAGAACATTGATACTTTACTTGTAGCGCCTCCTAAAGGACTTCGCATGTTAAGTGGCAATTCAAAAGCTGTTACTGAATCTGAAGGACAAGGTCAATTTATTTGTTACAACAGTAATGTTTGGAATGGCTGGAAACGAAACATGTCTAGCTGTGAGGCAGGTGATACTTTATTTATGACCATGGAATTTCCATCATGCTGGGATGGAAAAAATCTAGATAGCCCAAATCATAAAGATCATATGGCTAGGCCTTTAGCAGGCCAATGTCCTACAACCCATCCTGTGGCAATGCCTGTTATTATTATGAATCTGGAATATAAGATCACACAAAAAAATCAAAATGCAAAATGGCGCTTAGCTAGCGACAATTATTCAAGCACCTTACCTGCTGGTTATTCAATGCATGCTGATTGGGTAAACGGATGGGATGAAAATACTATAGCAGGAATTGTAAAAAACTGTATTAATGCAGGTAAGGATGCTGGTGCTCATCTACTTTGCGACGGTCGTATCTTGTATTAACAACTTTTAAACTAAAATAAAGGCCAGCTTTGCTGGTCTTTATTTTTTCCACAATACTTTATAAATAAAACCTGGAAAAGCGAACACTAAAAACAAGCTGAAAGTAACGGTATAAAACTCCCAGCCTTGTTCTGAAACCTGCCCTAGAGTAGCATGCTCTGCATATAAGCCGATGGCACCGACATTAAAATATAAAACAATCAGCTCAAATAAGCACCAAGCTAAATTTTTATCATTAGACTTAAGCGTAACAAAGTAAAACAGTTTGTCTGAAAGCCAAGGTAAGTTAGCTGCAATAAATGCCAACAGAAAAATAATGGTTTGTGTCATAAATAGATGTAGCTGATAAGGCTATTGAAGACTTAGCGAAATTGCTACGCCACAAATCTGCATCAACGTTTGTGGCATGATACCTAATAGCAATAAAGCAACTGCATTTACACTTAGCACCAATTGCATATCAGTTGGTGCGCTGATTGCAGAGTTGTCTTTAGGAGCATCAAAATACATGAGTTTTACAATACGCAAATAATAAAATGCGCCGATTGCTGCCATTAATACAGCAAAGACTACTGCCCATAAGAAGCCTGCTTGTAGCGCTGCTTGCAACACTGTGAATTTGGCATAAAATCCCAGCGTTGGTGGTACTCCCGCCATGCTAAACATGGTTATTAGCATTAAAAAAGCCGCCCATGGGCTACGTTGATTTAATCCTTTTAAATCATCCAAATTTTCTGCTTCAAAGCCTTGACGACTTAACAGTAAAATCATGCCAAAACCTGCTAGCGTCATTAATACATAGGCTGTAATGTAAAACATGCTGGATGCAAAACCATTTAAATTAGCGCTCATCAAGCCGAATAGTAAAAAACCAATATGCGAAATGGTAGAATACGCCAGCATGCGTTTTAAATTGGTTTGGGCAATGGCGGTGATATTACCAATGGCGATGGATAATACCGCCATAATTAGCAGCATATCTTGCCAATCGATCGCAAGCGGATATAGTCCTTGCGCCAATAAGCGGATAGTGATGGCAAATGCGGCGAATTTTGGTACGGATCCAATCAACATGGTGATAGAAGTTGGCGCGCCTTGATATACATCTGGCACCCACATTTGAAAAGGTACCGCACCAAATTTAAACGCCAGACCCGCCACAATAAACACCAAGCCCAAAATCAGCACAGGATTTTTGGGATTCGTTTCTAGCAATACACTACTGATTTCTGTGATATTCAAGCTACCAGTCATGCCATAAATCATACTCATGCCATACAACAACATGCCGGAAGCCAACGCACCCAGTACAAAGTATTTCATCGCCGCCTCTGTGGCACGCGCGTTATCTCTGTCAAAAGCAACCAGTGAATACAAGCATAGTGAAAGCAGCTCTAAGCCCATATAAATAGTGAGCATGCTTTGACCAGAAATCATGATCATCATGCCCAGCATGGAAAACAGCACCATGGCGTAATACTCACCCCTGAACATGCCTCGCTGTTGCATATATTGACGCGTATATACCAACATCATCGATGTACCCAGATAGGTCATGAGTTTTAATACATCTGCCAGTGGATCGTCCACAAACATATTGGAAAACGCATAGCCAACTGAGGGATTATAGGTGCTGACTGTAAAGTAGGCGGCGGCTAATAGCGTAAATTGCGCCAAGACATAAATCACAATACGATTTTTTGGCTTAATAAATAAATCAAGCAGCAAAATAAACATCGCCATGCATAGCACAGTCAGTTCAGGCAAAGCGGTAATCAGGTCAGTTTTGATATATTCCATTGTTTTTTAATATATTTTCTAGTAACTTAAGGCTAAAGCCCAGCAACTGGCAATTTGCTAATTGCCATGTGACTCAAAAATTGTGCAGCCGTAGCATGCGTAAATTCGGTAAGCGGTTGTGGATACACGCCAAAGCCAATCACCATCAATGCCAATACGCTTAGTATCAATAATTCGCGTTTATTGATATCTTTCAGCTCAGCAACATGTGAATTGGCAATATCACCGTAAAAAACACGCTTCACCATCCACAAGCTGTACGCCGCACCAAATATCAAGGTGGTTGCTGCCAAGAATCCAACCCAGAAGTTGTATTTAACAGCGGCCAAAATCACCATAAACTCACCCACAAAACCCGATGTCGCTGGCAGGCCGCTATTGGCCATGGCGAATAACACTGCAAACGCCGCAAATATCGGCATGGTATTGACTACCCCGCCGTAATCAGCGATTTGACGGCTGTGCATGCGGTCATACAGCACGCCCACACACAGGAACATGGCGGCTGAAATAAAGCCATGCGAAATCATTTGTACGATAGCGCCTTCAAGACCTAACTGGCTAAACAGGAAAAAGCCTAATGTGACAAAACCCATATGCGAGATAGAAGAATAAGCGATCAGCTTTTTCATGTCTTTTTGCACCAAGGCCACCAAAGCAATGTAGACGATTGCAATTAGCGACAAGGTAATCATAAAGCCAGATAAGTAATGCGCGGCATCTGGTGCGATTGGCATGGCAAAACGTAAGAAGCTGTAGCCACCCAGTTTCAGCATAATCGCCGCCAGTATCACTGAACCGCCAGTAGGCGCTTCAACGTGTGCATCTGGCAACCATGTATGCACTGGCCACATCGGGATTTTGACCGCAAAGGCCATAAAGAACGCCATAAAAATCAGTATTTGCGCCGTTAAAGGCAACGGTAATTGGTAATAATCGGCAATCTCAAAACTGCCAGTTTGATGATACAGATAGATAAAGGCCACCAACATGAGTAGCGAACCGAGCAAGGTATACAGGAAAAACTTGATGGTCGCATACACGCGATTTTCACCGCCCCAAATACCAATGACCAAGAACATGGGAATCAGCATCGCCTCCCAAAACACGTAGTACAGCAAGCCATCTAAGGCGCTAAACACGCCAATCATCAGGCCGCTCATAATTAAGAATGCCGCCATATATTGCGCAATATTTTTGGTAATAACTTCCCAAGCAGCAATCACCACAATCACTGTGGTAAAGCTGGTCAGCAATATAAGTGGTGCAGCAATACCATCCACTCCTAAGTGGTAATTCACATTAAATGCGGGAATCCAGCGTGCTAACTCTTGAAATTGAAAGCCGCCGTCAGCGTAGTTAAAGTGTGTGTATAGCGGCAAAGTCACGGCAAAAGCAAGCAGGCCAAAAGCCAAGGCCAGCCAGCGTGTGAAATTGGGCTTGTTATCACTGCCTAATAGCAACACCATAACGCCTGCCAAAATTGGCAGCCAAATTGAAAAACTTAGCACATGGCTATTTAAAAAATCCATAGTCATCATTTAAATAGTCATCATTTAATTTATTTTAATAAAAAAGGTTAGGAGCAAAAACACGCCAATAATCATGGCGAAGGCATAGTGGTAAATCAGCCCAGATTGCAAATGGCGTACTTTGCCTGAGATGCGACCAATTAACCGCGCCGTACCGTTGACGATTGCACCATCAATCAACTGAATATCACCGATTTTCCATAATTTTTCACCAATAAAACGCGATCCATCGGCAAACACACGTACATAAAGTGTATCAAAACCGTATTTATTTTCTAAAATTTGGTTAACTATATGGAGTTTTTTCTGGATGGCCGCTGGAATATCGGGACGCTTCATATAAAAGAACCAAGACATCAATACGCCAGAAGCCGCCAGCACAAATGGTAATGTCATTAAGCCTTGCAAAGCCATGCCTGCTGGTGAATGCAACACCTCATGAAAGTGATGCGCCAAATGCTCCATGGCAGGATGTGCCTCATTGTTCACAACAATCACACCCTTGAAAAAATCGCCAAACAGCATAGGCTCAATGGCAATATAGCCGATGACAAGAGATGGAATCGCCAGCAAAATCAGTGGTAATTTCACTACCCAGCCTGGTTCATGTGGGTCATCGGTTGGGCTTAAGCCATGATGATGGTCATGCGAATCGTCATGATGTGCGTCATGCACGTGAGAATCGTGACGCCATTTCTCTTTGCCGTGAAATACCAGAAAATACAATCTGAATGAGTAAAAAGCTGTCACAAGCACGCCGGCCAATACTGCAAAATGCGCAAAACCGCTACCCGTGATATTGGATAAAGCAACCGCTTCAATAATGCTGTCTTTTGAATAGAAGCCTGCAAAAAATGGTGTGCCGATGAGTGCCAGCGAACCAATCAATGAGGTAATCCAAGTCACAGGCATATACTTTTTTAAGTTACCCATATTGCGGATATCCTGGTCATGATGCATGCCCATAATCACAGAACCCGCAGCTAGAAACAGCAAGGCTTTGAAGAATGCATGCGTCATCAAATGGAAGATGGCAACTGAATAGGCTGATGCCCCTAAAGCGACCGTCATATAGCCAAGCTGCGATAGTGTTGAATAAGCCACCACACGTTTGATATCGTTTTGGATAATACCCAGAAAGCCCATAAACAAGGCCGTAATCGCGCCGATAATCATGACAAATGATAAGGCTGTAGTAGACAACTCAAATAACGGTGACATGCGTGCCACCATAAAGATACCCGCTGTCACCATGGTTGCAGCATGAATCAAGGCAGAAATGGGTGTTGGACCTTCCATTGAATCAGGCAGCCAAACGTGTAATGGCACCTGCGCTGATTTACCCATTGCACCGATAAACAGCAAGATACAAGTCACTGTCATCAAAGACCATGACAGATTTGGAATAAGTGTAATCTGTACATCAGCTATGGAAGGCGCCAATTGAAACACAGACGCGTAATCCAGGCTGCCTGTGTAAAAGAGCACCATGCCTATACCCAGCAAAAAGCCGAAATCACCAACGCGGTTCACCAAGAATGCTTTTAAGTTGGCATAAATCGCCGTTGGGCGCGTGTACCAAAAACCAATCAATAGGTAAGAAACCAAGCCAACCGCTTCCCAGCCAAAAAACAGCTGCATGAAGTTATTGCTCATCACCAGCATCAGCATAGAGAACGTAAACAATGAAATATAGCTGAAAAAGCGGCTGTAGCCTGGATCTTCATGCATATAGCCAATGGTATACACATGAACCATTAATGAAACAAACGTCACCACCACCATCATCATGGCAGTTAAATTATCAATCAAAAATCCAACATTAAATTGAATATCACCAGAAGTTAGCCAAGTATATAAATTGTAATTGGCTGTATAACCATTGAGCGTAGCTTTAAACACGATAACAGACAGCACAAATGCTGCGCCCACACCCGCTATGGTCAACCAGTGCGCACTGGCACGCGGCAGATGACGACCAAATAACCCAACAATAGCCGCAGCAATTAAAGGCAATAAAACAATGAGTAAGGAAATTTGTGGCAGTGTCATTTTTTATATGTTTTTAACTATTAATTAAAGTATTAACCTTTTAGCGAATCTAGATCATCTACATTAATGGTGCGCAAATTCCGGAATAACACGACTAGAATTGCCAAGCCGATTGCAGACTCTGCCGCTGCCACCGTCAGTATGAAAAATACAAATACTTGGCCAGCGATATCATTTAAATAATGTGAAAACGCAATAAAATTCAGGTTAACTGCTAACAGCATCAATTCAATAGCCATTAGTAAAATAATCACGTTTTTGCGATTCAAGAAAATCCCGATTACGCTGATAGCAAATAACAACGCGCCCAGCACAAGGTAATGCGACAAGCCGACTGATGCCATTATAATTTGTCCTTATCTGCTGCTGGATCTTCTACTGGCGGCGCTTCTACGACTGCATCCATTTTTACAATACGTAGCCTATCACGCTTTTTCACCAACACCTGCTCTGCTGGATTCATGGACTTATTATCCTGACGATCCCTTAGGGTTAAAACAATGGCAGCGATAATCGCTACTAATAGTACAACCGAAGCCAGCTCAAAGGGCAGCAAGTATTCGGTATACAGCACACGTCCTAGCTCCGCTGTATTACTGTAATCAGCTGGCTTATTCACAACTTGTGAAGCTGCAAAATACTTACCACTTAGCACCATTACCATCTCAACCGCCATCAATAAACCAATAGTACCTGCCATCGGCAGATACTCCCAAAAACCTTCACGCAGCTTATCGATATTGATATCTAGCATCATCACCACGAATAGAAACAGCACCATCACGGCGCCAACATAAACCAATACCAGTGCAATCGCCAAAAATTCTGCTTCTAGCAGCAACCAAATACCAGCCGCCGTAAAAAATGCCAGCACCAGATGCAAGGCTGCATGCACAGGATTGCGTGTCGTAATCACGCGAATGCCTGCAAATAACAATACAGCAGCTAAGGCATAAAAAATAAAATCGTTAAATATCATCTGTTTTTAAGTGTTAACTTATTCAATTATTAAGGTTTTTACCTGAAAGCTTTATCTTGCAAGCGGTCTGCCGCGATTTGCTTTTCGTGCTTATCGCCCACCGCTAGCAACTTTTCTTTGGTGTAAAGTAAGTCACCGCGTTGCTCGCCGTGGTAATCGAAAATGCGCGTTTCAACAATACTATCTACAGGGCAAGATTCTTCGCATAAGCCGCAGAAAATACATTTGGTTAAATCTATATCATAACGTGTGGTGCGGCGCGTATTATCTTCGCGCTGTTCTGACTCAATCGTAATGGCCATGGCTGGGCAAACCGCTTCACACAATTTGCAGGCAATGCAACGCTCTTCACCGTTTGGATAGCGGCGTAGCGCATGCAAACCACGAAAACGATTCGATTGCGGCGTACGCTCTTCAGGGTATTGAATAGTAATTTTGCGCGCGAAAAAGTAACGGCCTGTGAGCGCCATGCCTTTCAGCAGCTCCCACAGCATTAAACTACCAAGTGTATTTTTGATTGTATTAAACATATTAATGGAACAAATAAGCCAAATTAGTTTGCATCATCGCACCCACGAATATAATCCACACCAAAGTAATTGGAATAAATATTTTCCAGCCCAAACGCATGATTTGGTCATAGCGGTAGCGCGGAAATGTTGCCCTAAACCATAAAAAGAAAAATACCAAAAAACACATTTTGGCTAAAAACCATAAAATGCTATCGGGTAAAAATGGTACCGGCGACAACCAACCGCCTAAGAACATGGTGGCAGCTAACGCGCAAACCAGCCAAATATTGGCATACTCCGCCAAGAAAAACACCATAAAGCCAGGGCCAGAATATTCCACATGAAAACCAGCCACAATTTCTGATTCACCCTCGGCTACATCAAACGGCGCGCGATTAGTCTCTGCCACCGCACTAATAAAATACACCACGAATAAAGGGAATAAAGGGATGAAATACCAGTGCCAGAAACCGCCCGCTTGACCCATGACGATTTTGCCTAGATTTAACGAGTTTGCGCACATTAACACGCCAACCAATGCAAAACCCATGGCAATTTCGTAAGACACAATTTGTGCCGCAGAGCGCAAGCTACCTAAAAAGGCGTATTTAGAGTTAGATGCCCAACCTGCGATTATCACACCGTAAACGGCAACGGATGTCATGGCCAGAATATATAGCAACCCAGCATCAAGTTTGGCTAAAACTAATGTAGCATCAAACGGAATCACTGCCCAAGCCGCAAAGGCTGGTGCAATGGCTAAGACTGGCCCAATAAAAAATAACGCTTTATTTGAAGCTGTTGGCACCACAATTTCTTTGAATATCAGCTTAATCGCATCGGCAAACGGTTGTAGCAACCCAAAATAACCCACACGGTTAGGGCCCACTCGCACTTGCATGTAGCCAATTACTTTACGCTCAGCCCATGTCAGATAAGCCACTGCAATCATCAACGGCAATACGATGGCGACGATTTTGATTAATGTCCAGCCAGTCAGATGCACTGCATCCCAATACCCGCCAAATATGTTAGCCAAAAATTCCATTATGCAACCACTTTCATCATGGTTGTTTCATACGGTTTGTAAAGCTCTTTACTGGTTTTTTCAATGCTAATATCGCCCATTAAATCACCCAAGCCAGTGGTTAATTCGTGCGATGCTGCAACGCGTACGCAACCCATCGCTACATGATTGTCTAATTTAACCTGTAATACAGCACTGCCTTTGTCTTGGCTAGCCAATACGACATCACCCTCAACCAAACCTAATTGCGCCATTTGCTCGGCACGCATACGTGCCATTGGCCGAATGTTGTACTTGGTTTTTTGTAGCGGTGTTGAGCGACGCACGATTGGATCAGATTCATATTGCGGCACTTCGCCAATACGTTGCAAACCAGCCGACTTGATATTGACTTCAATCTCAACCAACTCTTTTAAGTTGTTGTTAAGGCTACGCCATACTACTGTTGAAGGTTTTTCACCTTTAAAGATGGCGTTTTTAACGGCTTCACTACTATCAAAATCAAAACCTTCTAATCCTAAGGTATTCGCCAAAACGCGTAATACTTTCCAAGCGGGACGGCATTCACCAAGCGGCTTAGCAACGGCTGCAAAGCTTTGCACGCGCCCTTCCATACTCATAAAGCTGCCCGACGTTTCGGTAAACGGCGCAATTGGTAACAATACATCGGCATTTTCTAGCGCCTCTGATTTGAAAGCAGTTAAGGCCACAACACATTCGGCTTGGGCCATAGCGATTTTTGCTAAAGCGGCATGCTGACAATCTAATTCTGGCTCAACATTCAATAATAAATACGCTTTGCGTGGCACTTCCAGCATAGCGCGTGCATGCATGCCCGTGCTGTTAGGCATTACGCCCATTAAATGCATACCCGTGCTATTTGCAGCAGCAGGCAATATGCCACCTTTGGCACCACATATGCCGCCAATCGCTTCCATCATGCTATACATTTCGGTAAAACGTGGGTCACTTAATGCCATATTACCCAAGAAAAGTCCGACTTTTGGCGCAACCAAATCCACCGTACCGTTTAAGCCAGCCAAACCCGCCAAACTTTCAGCCATCGCTTGCGTATTTGGGCGTACTTTAATGGTTTCAAGCAAAGCATTGAGTGATGGTGGCAAACATAGTGACAAACGTTGCAAACCAGACATGGCTTTTAAGATTTGTCCCAGCACATTCACCATATCATTCGGACGCACAATCACTTTGTGTGCAATCTTCATGAGTGGATCGTTATCCAGCGGACTCACAATTGATAGCTCTGCGCCATTGGCAACTGCTTTACGGAATCGCTGCGCCAATAACGGATGCTCATTACGCAAATTAGAGCCGATTATCAAGATACGGTCTAGCTCTTCAATCTCTTGAATATTGCAACCCATCCAAGGCGTTCCTACACGTTTGCCATCTAATCTAAAATCGGTTTGGCGTAGGCGGTAATCCACGTTACCACAACCTAATCCATTAGCTAACTGCTTGATTAAATAGCCTTCTTCCATGGTGCTATTAGGTGAAACCAGCACACCTAGCGAATCAGCACCATGCTGATTAGTGATATCTTTAATCTGCCCAGCAGCAAATTCTAAAGCCGTTTTCCAATCGGTTTCTACCCATGCGCCGTTGTGCTTAATCATCGGCACTTTTAAGCGGTCTGGGCTATTTAAACCAACGTAAGAATATCTGTCACGATCGGACAACCAGCATTCGTTAATGCTTTCTTTTTCGCGCGGCAATACACGCATAACCTTATTATCTTTTACATGCACTTCAATATGCGAACCCAAACCATCATGCGGCGCAATACTGGGGCGACGTGTCAGCTCCCAGCTACGTGCTGAATAACGGAATGGCTTGTTGGTGAGTGCGCCTACAGGGCATAAATCAATGATATTGCCGCTTAATTCCGAGTTAACTGATTTATCAACATAAGCGGTAATTTCGGCATGTTCGCCGCGACCAACCAAGCCAAGCTCTTGCATGCCGCCTACTTCTTTTAAGAAGCGAACACAGCGTGTACATTGAATGCAACGCGTCATATCAGTGCTAATAAGCGGGCCGATATTTTTATTTAAAACCACACGCTTTTCTTCTGTATAACGTGAACCACTAGCGCCGTAAGCCACAGCAATATCTTGCAAATCGCACTCGCCACCTTGATCGCAAATTGGGCAATCTAATGGGTGGTTAATCAGCAAAAATTCCATCACGCTTTTTTGTGCTTCAACCGCTGATTTGCTGCGGGTAAAAATCTTCATGCCGTCGGCCACTGGTGTAGCACAAGCTGGCAATGGCTTGTTGAATTTTTCAACCTGCACCAGGCACATACGGCAATTAGCCGCTACCGACAATTTTTTGTGATAACAAAAACGTGGAATCTCAATACCTACCTTATCAGCCGCATCAATAATCGTGCTGCCGTGTTCGACTTCTAGTGGTTTGCCGTCTATTTCAATATTTAACATACGTTATTTTCCATCCACCATGCTTTTACCATGGGTTATGTAATACTCAAACTCAGGTCTGAAATGTTTAATAAAACTCAAAACAGGCGTTGCAGCAGCATCACCCAATGCGCAGATTGTGCGACCTGAAATATTATTGCTCACGTCTGTTAACAAATCCAAATCTTCCATTTTACCTTTGCCATCAACGATGCGGCTGATGACGCGGTACACCCAGCCAGTACCTTCGCGGCATGGCGTGCACTGGCCGCAGCTTTCTTCGTAGAAGAAATAGGATAAACGCTTAAGCGTTTTCACCATGCAAGTGGTGTCGTCCATCACAATCATAGAACCCGCACCCAGGCTTGAACCTGCCTTACTTAAACCATCATAATCCATGGTTGCGATTTGAATCATTTCTGCTGTCATGACTGCCGTAGATGGTCCGCCTGGAATCACTGCTTTTAATTTGCGGCCTTTCCAGATACCGCCTGCCAATTCCAATAACTCAGCAAAGGGCATGCCCATTTTTACTTCATAATTACCTGGCTTTTCTACATGGCCTGAAACAGAAAATAACTTGGTACCGCCAGAATTAGGTACGCCTAAATCGGCAAACGCCTGACCACCATGCTGCAGAATCCAAGGAATGCTGCTATAACTTTCTGTATTATTGACATTAGTCGGCTTGCCGAATACACCATAACTGGCAGGGAATGGCGGCTTGAAACGCGGCTGACCTTTTTTGCCTTCGATTGATTCGATTAATGCCGTTTCTTCACCGCAAATATACGCACCATAGCCATGCACCGCGTACAAATCAAAACTAAAGTTGCTGCCAAATAGATTTTCGCCTAAATAACCAGCTGCTTTGGCTTCATGCAAAGCCGCTTCAAAAATATCGTAGTCTTGCCAAATCTCACCATGAATATAGTTATATCCAACGCGCGCACCTAATGTATAAGCGGCAATCGCCATACCTTCAATCAATTGGTGCGGGTTGTAACGAATAATATCGCGGTCTTTAAATGTGCCTGGCTCGCCTTCATCGCTGTTACAAACCAGATATTTTGTGCCGTCATAATAACGCGGCATAAAACTCCATTTAAGACCAGTCGGAAAGCCTGCGCCGCCACGACCACGTAAATTGGAGGTTTTGATTTGTGTGATGATATCGGTGGCTTTTACTTTTTCGGTGACGATTCTTTTTAATTGTGCGTAACCACCGAGCTTAATATAGGTTTCTAATGAAGCTGGGTTCTTTTCATTTAATGAGCGTAATGTCAGTAATGTTTGACCTTTTAAGTCGGTCATCACAGGTTTTTTGTTTGTTGCAGCCACTATTTTAGCTCCTCTAAAATAGCGTCGACTTTATCCACTGTTAAAAATTCGTGCATGGTGTGATTATTCACAATCAATAAAGGCGCACCGCCGCAAGCGCCCATGCACTCGCCTTCTTTCAAGCAGAATTTTCCGTCAACCGTCACTTCATTAAAGCCTACGCCCAGCTTGCTCTGCAAGTGGGTCACAATTGCATCGGAATCACGCAGCATGCAGGAGATATTAGTACAGATACTGATTTTGTATTTTCCTACTGGCTGCAAATCGTACATATTATAAAAAGTCGCCACTTCCATCGCTGCGATTTCAGGAATACGTAAGTACTCGGCGACTTCGGTGATACTTTCTTTTGACAACCAACCACGCTCTGTTTGTACGATACGCAGTGCACTCATCACTGCCGCCTGCCGTTTATCGGCGGGATATTTGGTGAGTTCGTAATCAATTTTTGCGATGGATTCTGTACTAAGCATAACTACCTATCAATCTCACCAAATACGATATCTTGTGTGCCGATAATGGCTACCAAATCGGCAATCATATGGCCTTTAGTCATTTCATCTAGTGCCGCAAGATGCGGGTAACCGGGCGCACGAATCTTTAAACGATAAGGCTTATTAGCGCCATCAGAAATCATGTAAATACCGAATTCGCCTTTTGGATGCTCTACTGCAGCGTAAGCTTCACCAGCTGGCACATGAAAACCTTCAGTGAACAATTTAAAGTGGTGAATCATGTCTTCCATATTGGTTTTCATGCCTTCACGGTCTGGCGGCGCTACTTTATTATCGGTAGTAATCACTGGGCCAGGGTTAGCGCGCAACCAATTAATACATTGCTTGATAATGTTGTTGGATTGCCTGAATTCTTCCATGCGTACCAAATAACGATCGTAACAATCACCATTCACGCCAACTGGAATGTCAAAATCTAAATTGGCATACACTTCGTAAGGTTGTTTTTTACGCAAGTCCCACTCGACGCCAGAGCCGCGCAACATTGGCCCTGTAAAACCCAGCGCCAAAGCGCGCTCAGGTGACACTACACCGATGCCAACGGTACGCTGTTTCCAGATACGGTTATCGGTTAATAGCGTTTCGTATTCATCGATATAAGTGGGAAAGCGATTAGTAAAGTCTTCAATGAAATCTAAAAATGAACCTTGACGGTTGTCATTTAGCTTGCTAATTTGTTTTGCGCTGCGGAATTTTGTCGTTTCGTGCTGAGGCATTTGATTCGGCAAATCGCGATATACTCCACCTGGACGGTAATATGCGGCATGCATACGCGCGCCAGAAACCGCTTCATAGCAGTCAAACAGGTCTTCACGCTCTCTAAATGCGTATAAAAATACCGTCATGGCGCCAACGTCTAGCGCATGCGCGCCTAGCCACAACAAATGATTTAAAACGCGGGTAATCTCGTCGAACATGACACGGATATATTGCGCACGAATTGGCACGTCAATACCCATCATTTTTTCAATGGTCATGACGTAAGCATGCTCATTCGCCATCATGGAAACGTAATCCAGCCTATCCATGTATGGAATTGACTGTAAATAGGTACGATTTTCGGCTAGTTTTTCAGTGGCGCGATGCAACAGGCCAATATGCGGATCAGCACGTTGGATGACTTCACCATCCAGCTCCAGCACCAAACGCAATACACCATGCGCTGCAGGATGCTGTGGGCCAAAGTTCATGGTGTAATTTCTAATTTCAGCCATTATTGATGCACCCCTTCATCACGAATCACGCGCGGCACATTATTACGCAGCTCAATTGAAACAGGCTGGTAAATCACACGCTGCTGCTCTGGGTCATAGCGCATTTCTACATTGCCGATCATAGGGAAATCTTTGCGGAATGGATGACCAACAAAACCGTAGTCGGTTAAAAGCCGACGCAAATCAGGATGATTTTCAAACATTAAGCCATACAAATCAAAGGCTTCACGCTCAAACCAATTGGCTGCTGGCCACACTTCTACCAAAGTAGGCAATACAGGAAAATCATCATCTTGCGCAAATACACGTAAACGCACGCGCTGATTAAGGCTGACAGATAATAAGTGCAACACCATGGCGTAGCGCGCACCCTCCCAAATACCGTCTTTATATTCGCTGTAATCTACGCCGCATAAATCAATTAACTGCTCAAATTTAAGCTCTGCGTGGTCACGCAATTTTGTGCACACGGCAATGTAATGATCAGCACGGCATTCAATGGTAATTTCATCTAGTGCAACCGTTAATTGCGTGATTTTATCGCTTAAGGCAAGCTTTAGCTGAGCCGATAATTGATCGAGTTTAAGTGACATAAGAATTATCTGGCAATCGTATTAGTACGTCTGATTTTTTTCTGCAACTGAATAATGCCATAAAGCAAAGCTTCAGCCGTTGGTGGGCAACCTGGCACATACACATCTACCGGCACGATGCGGTCACAGCCGCGTACCACAGCATAGGAATAGTGATAATAACCACCACCATTAGCGCAACTACCCATTGAAATCACCCAACGCGGCTCTGCCATTTGGTCGTACACTTTGCGCAATGCTGGCGCCATTTTATTCACCAAAGTACCCGCCACAATCATCACATCAGACTGCCTTGGGCTAGGTCTAAACACAATTCCGAATCGGTCTAAATCATAACGCGAAGCACCTGCATGCATCATCTCCACCGCACAGCAAGCCAAACCAAAAGTCATTGGCCATAAAGAACCAGTGCGCGTGTAGTTAATCACGGTATCTAGCGTGGTGGTAACAAAACCTTTTTCTAAGACGCCCTCTAAGCTCATGCTTTAGCTCCGAACTTAACCCGTTTTTTGAGGCAAAATTTATTTAAGCGCGTTAATCCCATTGTTTTAATCCCACTCAAGAGCGCCTTTCATCCATTCATACACAAATCCAACCACCAGCACGAATAAAAACAGCATCATCGCTAGAAATCCAGCCAAGCCGATTTCTTGCAACACAACTGCCCACGGGAATAAAAATGCAATTTCTAAATCGAAAAGAATAAACAGAATGGCGACCAGATAATAGCGCACATCAAATTTCATACGCGCGTCTTCAAACGCCTCAAAACCGCACTCATAGGGTGAGTTTTTTTCGCTATCTGGCCTGCTAGGGGAAACGATTTTACCGATGACAAGTGGCCCAAGCCCTACGGCAAGGCCCACTAAGATAAACAACAAGATTGGAAAGTAATTTTCCAGCACAGAAACTTCCTAACAAGAATTTGCAACAGATTTTAATTGTTTTGCTTTTGGCTCAACAATTAAAACATCTTAACCACATTTTTAGAGCAATTTTTATACTTATTATAGTTTTATTGTTTGTTTAGTTTGAAACTAATTACTGGTGCCGACGGAGAGACTCGAACTCTCACGACTTTCGCCACTACCCCCTCAAGATAGCGTGTCTACCAATTCCACCACGACGGCATTTACGGTGCTTGGTTTATTATTCAACAAATAGTTAAAATAAACTAATTTGGAACATCTTTGGCGGCATTACCGCTTGGTGCTATTTCTGGCGTTTTAGTTGCATCTGATTTTGTAGAATCGCTATTTATTTCTACAGCTTTTGCTGGCATTTTAATCACACTGCTACTACCTGCGCGATGACTAGCCATATAAGCAAGCGTTAAGCTAGTGCAGAAAAAAACCACCACGCAAATAGATGTTAATTTACTTAAAATATTAGATGAGCCACTGACACCAAACAAACTGCCTGATGCGCCACTACCAAATGCAGCACCCATATCGGCGCCTTTACCGTGTTGCAACAATACCAAGCCAATCACACCTGCTGCTGCCAACACATGAATAACTGTAATTAAATTTTCCATTAAACTAATTCCAAAAGTGGTTGCAATAAAAGCAAGCGCTTTGCTTGCTTATCAACCGTTTACTATTATTTAAAACTGGCAACTTAAACGCTATATTTAAATTGCCGAATCAGCCGCAGCGCATATTTTTTCAAAAGCCTGCGATTCAAGTGAGCATTTTCCAATCAGCCCACCATCGATATTCGATACAACAAATAATTGTACCGCATTTTGAGGGTTTACGCTTCCTCCGTAGAGGATTTTTGAGTGATTAGCCGCCTCTTGATTTAAGTTGGCAATTTTGTTGCGAATAAATTTATGCATGGCCTGCGCTTGTGCTGGTGTGGCTGCCAAGCCTGTGCCAATCGCCCAAATCGGCTCGTACGAAATAATACTATCTGCGAAAATTGCAGCCCCGTGCAAATCAATAATCGTATCTAACTGTTTGCCGATAACTAACTCCATCACCCCAGCTTCGCGCTCAATTAACGTTTCGCCCACACACAAAATAGGCGTTAGCCCATGCTGTTTTGCCTGCAGGAATTTTTGCGCAATATTTTCATCTGATTCGCAGTAGGCGGTTGCGCGCTCTGAATGGCCAATAATCACATATTCGCAACCAAAGTCTTTTAACATGGCGGCGCTGACTTCGCCCGTGTAAGCGCCCTCTGCACTTTTAGCCATATTTTGCGCACCCCATGCAATATCAGTGTGCTGTAGCATTTGTTGTAATTGCGCTAAGTAGGGATATGGCGCGCAAACCACCACTTTTGTCTGTTTTAAATCAGAAAGTGAAGCAATATATTGTGTTAATAACGCTTGATTTTGCTTGAGATTGCCATGCATTTTCCAGTTGGCAATGACTATTTTTTTTGCAGCTATTGGTTTTTTAGCAAGCTGATGTGTGAAGTGTTGGCTCATTAAAATGCCTTAAGAATTGGCGCGAATTCTACGCTTGCAAGCTAGCATGGTCAATGTGGAATTATTGCTTATCTACCAAAAATTAACCATAAAATAAGCGTTAAGTTTTGTGCTTAACTTTCACCAATCAATTACTTAAAGCTAAAGGTGTACAAAGCATCTACCGCACTTTCTGTGCCTGTTTCGGCTTGCAGGGCCCAGCGCGGCGTAATATTAAAGGTGAGCCTTGCCACATCTAATAAACCGCTAACACTTTTTTGATAGCTTAAATACAATTGAGAAGATAGCCGTTTACCAAAAGTCAGCGATGCAGTATCAGCATCTGCGCCGCCAAAACTCAATTCATCCAAACCTGCTGCGCGCGCCAGCTTTGTTTGCAGCGGAAGCGAATTATCGTCAGACAGTACCGCACCTGCAGCCAATGACAGCATGGCAAAATCACTTGAACCTGCTTGATTTGTGCCGCGTCCAAGCAGCAACCAGGACAGTTTTTCAGTATCGGGCACATTGGGTTCTGACACCAACTTAACGGCTGGATTTAAACCATTACCTGTGATTTCTACGCCTGCGTTAACGTTTTGCACATTGGTCGATGTTGTTTGGCTAAAGTTGCTGCCAGTCAACGTATCGCTGTTGCTGGCGGTTTCTGCATTGCTTTTAATAATACTGTCGTTGCTGGATGGTGCATTGCGCATGGCACGAATATTCAAGCCCGGGTTATCGATTGGGCCGGTAAAGGCAATCACGCCACGCGTAATGTTAAGCACTTGGCCATACGCCGTATAAGTGCCCTTTTTGATGCGAATTGTACCTTCAGTATGTGGCAGATATTGCGTTAAGCCTACCAATGTCAAGGCGCCAGACAATTGCGCATCCAAACCGCGGCCGCGCAAGGTGAAATCATCGCCCAAATCAATGCGTAGATTATTCAGCAAGATTTTTAGCGCATCGTCATTGACTATTTCAGTACGCCCAAGCACCACAACATCATCGGCCAGCGTTGGCACATCGTCATCAGGCAACCCTACCAAGCCTTTTACTACTTTAAAATCACCAGAAATAGTCAACAAATCATCTGCTAAAGTAGTTTTGCCTGCGCCATTTAATACTAACAATCTGTCCGCGCCTGATAGCACCGTAAACTGTTCTGCCACCCAATTCAAAGCGATATTTGGCTGCTGATTGATGAGTTGCAAAGTACCGTTAGTGCGCAAATAGCCGCTACCGCCCTTCCAAACCGCCTCTTTGATTTGTAATTTATCACCTTCAAAATTTGCCTGCAGCGTGCCTTCTGTTAACGAAACGCCTTGAGATGGGAGAACAAATTGCAGATTTTTACCTATAGCATTGCCCCGTAAATTGGGTTTTTGCATGGTGCCATCGGCACTTAATCTCATGCTTAGCGAACCATCTAATTGCGCATCGGCCAGCGAATCGGATAGCGGCAACCAAGCCAGAGAATTAAGCTGTGCGTTGCTATTGATGGTGAGTGGCGCGTTTGCCATCAGTGCAAATCCTGATTCCACTTTAGTCAGTCGCGTAGTCAGGTGCCCATCAAAATGCCCAAGCTGTTTGCCATCCAATAGCCACGTCAAATCAGCTTGGTTATTGATAATTTTTAACTCCGCGCTTAAATTTTGCAGGCCCAGCGGCTTGGATACACCTGCTGAATCACTTAATGCTAAGTCGCCAGAATCTAGCTTAAATAGTATTTGCGCGTTTGCTGATTCCACCGCATTGATATTCCAGTAGCCAGAAAAAACAGGATTACCTTTTAGTTTTTCAGGTAGCTGAAATACGCTGGGCGGCAAATCATCTAAAGCAAGTTGGCTAAGTTTGCCTTGGCTCACAAAGCCTTTGTTGCCAGCTTGCAAACCGTCGATTTCTAAACGACCTTTTGTGAGTTGCAGTACTGCATTTCCTAACGCCACATTTTGCAGTGTAGCGCTCAATTTTGCAGGCGCTTGTAAAGTTACAGGCGTTTCACCTTTTAGCTGCAGGCTTTGAATAAATCCCTGCCAAGTGTCGCCGTTTAAACCACCTTGCAACAAAGTTTCAAATTGAAATGGTACGATTTTTTGCTGTGAAATTGCTGTTAACTTAAGTTGATGAGCCGCGCGCGCGCCTTGCAAGCTAAGCGCTGCATTCATGACAGGATTTTGTGCCACTTTTAATCCATCTGCATTAAATGTCGCATCTACTGTGCCATTGGCATCAGCCAGCATAGTTGCTTGCCCATCCAGTTTTTCTAATTGGATTTTATTAGGAAGTTGCAATTTTTGTGCCGCCAATGTTAAGCGCAAGGCTAAGTTTTCAAACGTGCCAGCCAATGAGCCGCTGGCAGTAGCTTGACCTGAAAATTCGCGGCCAAATGTGCTGAGCAGTGGCAAATCGGCGCGCCATTCCAGAATGCTATCTGCTACACCTAGACTACCCGTTGCTTTAAATACATTGCTAGCGATATTGGCATTTAAGTCAATGGCGTTAATTTGATTACCAATCACCACAAAATTACCTGCAAATGCTACAGGCTGTTTGGCGTTGTCGGTCTGCAAATAGCTATCTTTAGCCAACATTTGCACTTGCAAGCCAGTTTTTTTGCCTACATCGCCCTGCACATCTATATCAATATTCAATAAGCCTACAGGATAGCTACCTAATTTTTCGGGTTTTAAATTAGTTAAGTGCGCAACTAATTTAAGCGGATAATCATTGGCTAATCCGATTTCCCCGTTGATTTGCATATTCGCCGCTATTAAATCGTTTGTGGCGTTTGGGGCTATTGCCAGCTGATTATTTTGCAAAATTAACAGCGGATTTAGCTCAAATTTCAAGCTATTTAAATCGCCCGCCAGCTGCGTTTTAATGTCATAAGGCAAGCTGCCATCAAGGCTTGCTTTCTTAATGCTGGCTTCACCCGTTAATGCAAATGGGCGCACCGTTTGCATATTGAGCTGCACTTGCGCTTGCCCATAAGGTGTAGCAGCACGCAAATAATTGAGTTGTATAGTTTTGCTATCGGCCTTTAAATCAAACTGCACATTGTTTAGCGTGTAAGTTTCAGTTGGCGTCACAATAACCAGCTCTAGCACTTCCGCCTGTTGAATTTGAACAGGAAAGGGTAAGTTGATGCGCTCTGGCAAGCCTGATTTATCGGCTTTCTTTTCAGTATCACGCAAGGTAATGACCAAACGTTTTGCGCGCATTTTTTCCACTAGCAAACTACTGTCAAAGGGCGATAGTTGCCAGCGCGATTCTAGCTTGGTAAGTTGCAGGTGAATATTATCCACATCGTAATCCAGCGTGTCCAGATTAGAGCTACCATGAATGGTCATTTCGCCTTGCGCAGGTGTAAATATCAGCAAGGCAAAGCTGAGCAATACCACTTTGGCGTAACGCCAGTTTGTTATATTTGCCAAAGTCAAAATGCGACACCTAGATTAAAATGCAGGCGGTATTCGCCTGTTGCTTCGCCATAGGCGATATCGCCGCCAATCGCGCCAATCGGGCTTTTCCAGCGCGCGCCCAATCCATAGCCATAAACCGGTTTTAAATCCTGTAAAGTATTCGCTGCGTTACCAGCATCTACAAATAGTGCCGCACCCCATTGTTGCGTCAGCCATTGAATCGCTTCTATGCTGCCTGTTGCCAAGTAGCGCCCGCCAACAGTCGCATCGCCCTCACGCACGCCCAAACTTTCAAAGGCATAGCCGCGCACCGATTGATCACCGCCTGCGCGGAATAAAAATGCTGCTGGCGCGCTGTTTCTGCCGCTCACTGCGCCTATTTCTGCTCTGGCGATTAGTTGCGTGCTGCTTGTTAATGGATAATAGCCTTGTACTTTTGCGTAGCTTTGTAAAAATCGCCCGCTAGAAAGCTGCTCAATCGGCGCAACAGCGAGTTGCGTATTAAATAAATAACCACGCGTTGGATTGCGATCATTATCGGTGCGGCGCAAAGTAATGCCGTACGACAAAGTAGCCACACTTCTAGTAACAGATTCCGCGCCATCTAAGACCTGATGCTCAATCAAATAAGCAGCGCCAACGGTTTGTTCTGTTCTACGCGGCCCCCAACTTCTGTTAATACCTGTTTGACCAGACGTAGTAATTTGGCCTTCAATCACTCTGCGCTCTAAGCCTGCATTGAAGCTATCGCGATAACCGTCACTATCGGTTGGCAAGCGCACTAAAGCACTGAGTGATTGTGCGCGTTGCTCTGGTTTTAAGCTGCTAGTTAAGCGCCAGCCGCGATTAAATAAATTCAAATCATCATAAGTAAGCTGTGCCCGTGCGCCAGTGTTGGTGCTATATCCTGCGCCCGCGCCCAATTTAATGGATGGATTTTCTTGCACGGTTACTTTTATTGGCACCACATCATTCACCGCTGTTGCAGTGCTGGCAGTGACTTCTACCCCCTGAAAATAACCGCTTTCTTCTAGGCGTGATTGCAATATTTGCAGCCTTGCCTGGCTGTAAGTTGTGCCGGGTTTTATACGATTTAAATCTTGAATAATGCTGGCAGGATAGCGTTGCAAGCCCTCAATTTTTAGCTCGCCAAAGGTAAAACTTTGGCCGCTATCAACCTCTAACGCAATCGCTACCGTGTTTAAAGTGGGGTCTACTTCTGCTTTGCTGGCTTTAATACTAGCGTTTGGATAACGCTCCACCAGTAGATTAATCAATAATCGGCGTTTTGCTTGGCTCCAATCTGATTGTTTAAATACGGCGCCTGGCTGTAGTAGCCAATTTTGCTTTAATGTGGCGATGCTGGCTAATCTTGCCGATTGCTCTGCAGGATCTTGTTGCAAAATATCACCCGTAAAACTTAAATCAACCGTGCTTACTAGCGTGGGTTTACCCGCATTCACCAAAAACTTGGCCTGCGAAACGCCTGCAACAGTATCAATTGAAGGGATAATTTCGGGGGAGAAATAGCCTTCTGTAGCCAACAAATCGGCAATCGCTTGCGGCGTTGCTTGATATAGCCTCAACCATTCTGCTGGCGACATGCGCGGATTATCGCGCCATTTCACAATATCCAAATGTTGCTGCAGCAAATCAGATAAAAGCTTAGTTTCGCCACTCGTTTGTACACCATCTAATACAGAAATTTCGACGCTATAGTTAGCTTCTGCCGCTTGCAAATGCATTGAAAACAGACTAATTATCGTGGCCGCTACCCATAACTTAACCAAAAAAAATAGGCAAATTTTTCCGTTATGCCGCATATTTCAACTGTAATTGTACGGTTTGCAAACCCTTGTATTCATTGGCTTCTAGCACGTAGGTAGCAGAAATTTGGTCGGGCAAAAAATCACGCTGATTAAAATAAATAGCATCAAAGCGTTTTTGGTCTTTTTGTAAAATCAACTTCAAATGCTTTTCACCCACAATTCGCTGGTTAATGACTGCAAAGTTATCAAAAAACAAAGGTTGATTAAAGCCCTGCCCCCATACTTTGTCTGCCAATAACTGCGCCGTTTGCAAGCTTATTTCATGGCTTTGCAAGCCACCATCGGTTTCCATCACCGCTTGCAAATCGGTTTCTGTTATCAAGCTTTTCACCACTGCTTCAAACGCGGTTTCAAACGCCAAAAAGTCGGCTTGTCTAATGGTTAAGCCTGCTGCCATGGCATGACCGCCAAACTTAACGATTAAATCAGGGTGAATTTTGGTGACTAAATCCAGCGCGTCACGTAAATGCAAACTGGCAATCGAACGGCCAGAGCCTTTTAATAAACCATCGCCACCTTCAGCAAATACAATCGCTGGGCGGTGATAGCGCTCTTTAAGCCGCGAAGCCAGAATACCAATCACGCCTTGATGCCAATCGGCATTAAATAAGCTGATGCTAAATTGCACACTAACGGCGATATTTTCTAAAATTGCCAAGGCGCTATCTTGCATATCGGCTTCAATATTGCGGCGTTCCATATTCAGATCATGCAAGGTTTGTGCTTTTTGCATGGCGTCTGTTGCATCTTCAGCCAACAGGCAGGCAATACCTAGCCGCATATCATCTAATCTGCCAGCCGCATTTAGCCGTGGCCCTACGTAAAAGCCTAAATCCTGTGCCGATGTTTTGCTGGGTTCACGTCCTGCTATTTGCAACAAAGCGGTGATGCCTGCGGCGCAAGCACCAGCCCGAATGCGGCGTAAACCTTGCTCTACCAGAATGCGATTGTTGGCATCTAATTTAACCAAATCGGCTACCGTACCTAGCGCCACTAAATCCAACAAAATACTTAAATTTGGTTCTGGCTGATTGTCAAAAATTCCGCGCTTGCGCAACTCGGCGCGCAGGGCCAATAACACATAAAACATCACGCCAACACCTGCCAAATTTTTGCTTTTAAAGCCACAACCATGCTGATTGGGATTCACAATGCAAGCGGCTTGCGGCGTAATGTCACCGGGTAAATGGTGGTCAGTAATCAGCACCTGCATGCCTAGCTGATTAGCCGCCAATACGCCATCGCAACTGGCGATACCGTTATCAACCGTGACCAGAATATCTGGCGTTAAAGTAGAGGCTAATGCCACAATTTCAGGCGTTAAACCGTAGCCGTATTCAAAGCGATTTGGCACCAAAAAATCAATTTGGCTATTTGAATGCAACACTTGAGAAAACAGACGCAAGCCTTTCACGGCAACCGCGGTTGCCGTAGCGCCATCTGCATCGTAATCGCCAATTACCAGTATTTTTTTATTGGCAAGCATCGCATCGGCCAATAAAACCGCCATCTGCGCGTTGTTGGTGAGTTGTTCTGGCGGAATAATATGCGCTAATGTTGTTTCTAATTCGCTGGCATGTTCAACCCCACGCGCGGCATAAAGCCTTGCCAGTAAAGGGTTTTCGCCCGCTGTAATGAGCGTATCAACTGTGGTCTGATTAAAAGCGCGTGATTTGATTTGCATAATACCTATTTGTTTTATTGCTCAAGCTGACCGCCACCATAGCACCAAATACTATTCACAATGGGCAGGCGCTTCTTTTCACGCGCGATATTCACGGGGTGCTCAAACAGCAACATTTGTAGCTCATTTTGAAAACTCGCCCAAGCGCTGGCACCTTTGCCTGTGGGCAAAAATGGGTTGATATTCTGATTAATTACTTTTTGCGGATGAACAGTTTCAATATCGGGATTTTGCTGTAGGCGCAAAAACCATTGGTGCTGATACCAGAAAAATTGCAAGCCATCTGCCGCAAAATGGGTGTTTAGGCTGCGCGTTAAAGCTTCTGCTTCTTCTAAATCTAACGCCAAAGGCACAGGCCCTGCCATACTAAAACTATCACGTTGCAAAACCAAATGTACAGGCGCAGCATATAGCCAATAGGCGCTACCTGATTCATTACCCGCTTGTTGCCATGCAAGCGCGGCATGTGGCAATTTAGGTTGAAATATTTTTTTAAAAAAGGCGAGCATATCAACACATTTTAACACCGCATTGTTTTATTCGGCCTAAGTTTAAGGCTTTGCTTTAAAACTTAACCAATTTAAACGGTTAAGTTTTAAAGCAAAAAAACCGCATCTTAAGTATTTAAAGATGCGGTTTAAATTAAAGTAGAATTAGCTTTGATGCGCATGCATTCAACATGCTAATCAATCGAACCTACCAATATTTACGGTCTTTATTTTTGCGGTGACCGTTGCCACGACCACGTCTATCATCGTCATCATAAGATTGATAACCTGCGTTAGTCACATAACCGCCAGACCTAACCGCTACTTGCACAGGCACAAATTGGCCTGGGTCTCTATCGGTCACGGTTGAATATTGGCGACCGTTATATTCGTAATTCACTAAATAACCTGCTGGTACATTTTGCCAGTTATCCACTTGCACACAACGCTCAACTGGGCGGGTTTCTACACGCTCACGGCCATAAGCTTGGCGATTATTATCAATGCGGTCACCAACAATTGCGCCTACACCAGCACCAATTGCTGCTGTTGCAATACGGCCACTGCCGCCGCCAAATCGGCTGCCTACTAAACCACCAGTAAGGCCGCCAATAATGGCCCCACCTAATGAGCGCTGTGGCGCTTCGTAATAGCTTTCACGTACATATTCTGTGCGACATTCTTGACGCGGACTATTCACGCGCTCAAATTGCGGGGTTGCAGAAATCACTCGTCCGCGATCTTCATAATCATCATCCGCCAAAGTTGGCATTGAAATCGTTGCCGCAATTAAACCTAATAATAATGTTTGACGCATTTTAATTCTCCTGTTTGGTCATCTCTGCTCAAGATTAATCTTGGCAGATAATCACTAAAACGCCTTAAATTAAAGTTTGCCGACCGCCATTTGTTAATAATTTGTAACTAATGATTTTACGTAGATTGCTCATTTTTAATTACTTGTCAGCAATTTCACTTAATGGCGACCAATGTAAGCTTAGTCAATGTAACTATAGTCAATGTAACTATAGTCAATGTAACTACTGTCAATGTAACTACAGTCACTGTAGATAAAAGTAATCTGCTTATACTGACTTTAAACTGCATGTAAGCAGACTAATAAAACTTGAGTAACTTTGGAGATTAAGACATGAAAAATTTGAATTGGGCTTTAACAGGCTCGTTATTACTGTTTGCAAACATGGCATTAGCAGGCGAATTTGCCGACCACTGCACCAATGGCTTATCTAAAGGTGCGCTACATAAAACCAACTGTGCCATTAATGAATTATATAAAGGTAAAACTTATTGCTTTAGTAATGAGGGTGCACGCGATTCATTTTTATTTGATCAGGATGGCATGATTGCAAAGGCCGAGGCATTTTATGCTAAAAATAAAGAAGTTGAGCGTGAAAAAATCACCCAAGACAGCGCTATGCAGCAAATTAATAGTAAAACCTGCGATTTAAGTAATAAAGATGCGGGTTACTTAATTTTTAACGGCTTAGATTTAAGCCATTGCAATATGCAAAATATCAGCTTTTTTGGCGCAGAGTTAAAAGGCGCCAAACTGGTGGGCGCAAATTTACAAGGCGCTTATTTAAATTTAGCACGTTTAGAAAATGCCGATTTCAGCAATGCAGATTTAAGCAACGCCACTATTTTCCAAGCGATTTTTGATAAAACTAACTTTAAAGGCGCTAACCTAAGCAACGCACGCATGATTGGCACATTGGGTAAAGTAGATATGAGTGGTGCCAATATTCAAAAAGGCAGATTTGGCTTAGACGTTGGCAACCAGCCCATGGGACAAATGAAATTTGATTCGATTGGCGGCAATTTTGCAGGCGCCAATTTTGAGAATGCCGATTTAAATATTGCTGCCTTTAGTTTTGCTGATTTAAGCAATGCGAATTTACGCGGTGTTAATTTATATCGTGCCGATTTAGTTAAAGCCAATTTAACGGGTGCCGATTTAACAGGCGCTAATTTAACCGATGCTGATGTGGATGACGCAAACTTTAAAGATGTAAAAGGCTTAAATACGGTAAAAGGTTTTGATACGGTTAAAGGCAAATGTACCGATTGCAAAGTAAGCGCTGCAGTTTCTACACAGCCTGAAGCGCTTGCAGATGCCGATGAGCCTGTGAATGCAGCCAGCGCAAAATTGGCTGCTAGTTGCATGATGCACGCGCAGTTAAAACAATAAATTTAAATTTTCGGTATAAAAATAGGGTTAAGTATTGCTTAAACACAGCAACTTAACCCTATTTTTGATGCAAATTTTAACCCTGTTTTATCGTTTCTTCTGTGATGCCACATTTGCGATTAAGCGGCACCGCCATATCAATCATTTTGGGTTTAGGCAAATCTAGCGCATTCATCATCGCAATAAATTGCGCACGAGTTTGATTTGCAAGCCGTGTGTTCATACTTTTCTCTTGCCCCACACAACTCACGCGCTTACCGTGATAATCATGTGCTGGATAAATCAGCGTTTCATCTGGCAAGCTAAATATTTTTTGAGTAATGCTGTCATATAAAACACCTGCATCACCACCCTGAAAATCAGTACGTCCACAGCCGTTAATTAATAGCGCATCGCCTGTAAAAATACGGTCATTCCACACATAAGAAACGCTGCCTGCGGTGTGTCCGGGCGTGGCAATCACTTTAATCTGTTGCGCGCCCAGCATTAAAATATCGTTATGTTTCAATTGCAAGTCGGCGCTTTCTGCTCCGCACAGCGCACTCACGCCTGTTTGCACTGCCAATTTTTCGCGCAATTGCCCGCTGGCAGTAATATGATCGGCATGCACATGGGTTTCAATCGCATATTTTAATTGCGCATTGCTTGATGCTAACAATTCCATGTAAATATTGATTTGACTAGCAACAGGGTCAATCAACAAAGCCTCTCGCGACGTTTCATCTACAATAAAATAAGTATAAGTAGATGATTCTGAATCAAATAACTGCTTAAACATGGCGTTCTCCATATTACTTTAAAAATTAGTTTGAATTATATTATATATTTTTATATAATATTTAAATATTAATTGTTAATCAATAAAAAAATGGATAGCACACTGGCGAATGAAATAGATTTTAACGAACTGCGCGCTTCAGCAGACAAAGCCTGCAACTTAATGAAAGTAATGGCGAATGCAGATAGATTAATGTTGCTATGCCAGTTATCACAGGGCGAAAAATCAGTGGGCGAATTAGAAAATATATTGGATATTCGCCAACCCACACTTTCACAACAACTCACAGTGTTGCGTGAGGCAGAATTAGTGGCGACACGCAGAAACGGCAAAAGTATTTTTTATCGCATTTCTAGCCAATCAGCAATGGCTGTAATGCAAGTTTTGCATCAAGAAATTTGCAAAAAATAAAACAGGTAATAAAGGATTTATCATGTCTATTCAAATCACTCAGCACTCATCTGAATTTAGTACCACGGCGCAGATTCAACCAGAAGATGTGGCCGAAATTGCACAACTTGGCTTTAAAACGATTATTAATAATCGACCCGATTTTGAAGGTGGCGCAGAACAACCCTCTAGCGACCAAATTAGATTAGCAGCCGAAAAGTTGGGTTTGGCTTATCTCTACATTCCTGTTGTGCCAAACAATATTCAACCTAATCAAATCGTTGATTTTAGTAGCGCATTTGCTCTCGCCGCCAAGCCAGCATTAGGCTTTTGCCGCACAGGCAATCGTGCTGGCAGCTTATTTAAATTAGCACAAAGTGATAATAATCTAGCACCTAAGTCGCCGATTCAGGCGTTTAAACAATGGCTGCAAAGCAAATGTTTAATCACGCGTTTATATCGTTTTTTCAAAACTAAAAACGCTTAAATGCGTGCTTATCAATAAAGAACAATATGACGCAATTAGCATCTCACTCATACGATGTAGTGATTATTGGCGGCGGCGCGGCAGGATGCGCTGTTGCAGCCAGCCTAATCAAACGCAACAAGCAATTAAATATTGCGATTATTGAGCCTGCAGCCCAGCATTATTATCAACCTGCTTGGACATTAGTAGGTGCAGGCGAATTTAATATAGCCAAAACTGCGCGCAATATGGCTGCTTGCATTCCCAAAGGGGTGACTTGGCTGCAAGCTGCAGCTGCGCAATTTGAGCCTGAACTTAATCGCGTTAAAACCGATAGTTTGGGTGATATTGAATATCAATACTTAATCGTTGCGGCGGGCTTAAAAATTGATTGGCACGCCATTAAAGGTTTGCAAGAAACTTTAGGTAAGAATGGTGTCACTTCAAATTATCGCTTTGATTTAGCGCCTTATACTTGGCGATTAGTGCAAAATCTAAAAAACGGCAAAGCGCTATTTACGCAACCAACAATGCCAATTAAATGCGCAGGTGCTCCGCAAAAAGCAATGTATTTATCTTGCTCGCATTGGGAAAAGCAAGGTGTGCTGAATCAAATTCAAGTGGAATTTAATAATGCAGGTGCAGTGCTATTTGGGATTAAAGAATACGTCGCGCCACTGATGCAATATGTGAAACGTTACAACGCGCAATTAAGTTTTAACAGCACATTGGTAGAAGTAGACGGTCCTAACAAAAAGGCATGGTTTGAAGTAAAAGACGCGCAAGGCGAAATTACACGCATTGCAAAAGATTTTGACATGCTACATGTTGTACCACCACAATCTGCGCCAGATTTTATAAAACACAGCCCACTTGCCAATAATGATGGCTGGCTTGAAGTGAATCAAGCCACCTTGCAACATATACGTTATCCGCATATTTTTAGCCTAGGCGATTGCTGCTCTAGCCCCAATGCCAAAACGGCTGCAGCTGCGCGTAAACAAGCCGTTGTTGTGGCAGAAAACTTAATAGCACATCGCGCAGGATTAAGTTTATCAACGCAATACGATGGTTACGGCTCTTGCCCGTTAACCGTAGAAAAAGGCAAAATCATACTGGCAGAGTTTGGTTTCGGTGGCAAATTAATGCCCAGCTTTTGGTGGGATTCAACCAAGCCAAGACGCTTGGCTTGGTTGCTCAAAAAGTATGGCTTGCCATGGCTGTACTGGAATGGCATGCTAAAAGGCCGTGAATGGCTTGCGCGTTGCAAAGGGTTAAATTAGGTTAATGGAAAATCTATTCGCACTGGATTGGTCTTTAATTGGTGTTACGATTGGCTTATTTATTGGCTTAGTGCTGGCATTAACTGGCGCTGGTGGCTCAATTTTAGCGATTCCACTACTGATGTTAGGCTTGAATTTAAGCTTTAATCAAGCAGCCCCCATAGCGTTATTGGCGGTATTGTTGGCGGCTATCTTTGGCACGGCTCAAGGCTTATATAAAAACACAGTGCGTTACAGAACGGCAATACTCATTGCCAGCTTTGGTGTGCTGTTTGCGCCAGTGGGGGTATGGGTTGCATCGCATATTCCCAGCGCTATTCTCAGCCTAATTTTTGCAGTTGTGATGCTTTATGTGGCTTGGCATATGTGGCACCAAAACAGTATTGCGCAAACCAGCCAACAAAATTTACCTGATATGCCGTGCATGGTTAGCAAAGTCACATCCAGACTATATTGGACGTCAGCTTGCACAAGGCGGCTTATTGCCACAGGCGTCGTTGCTGGCTTTGCTTCTGGCTTGTTAGGCGTTGGTGGCGGGTTTGTGATTGTGCCAAGTTTACGTAAGGTGAGTAATTTTAATATGCAAACCATAGTGGCCACTTCTTTAATGGTGGTGAGTATCGTTTCAATTGTCAGTATTGCAAGCTATAACTCAGCCGCACCATTGCAATGGAAAATTGCCATTCCTTTTATGTTAAGTACTGTCCTTGGCTTGCTGATTGGCAGCCAGTTCAGTCAAAAAGTATCCACAAAAATCAGTCAGCGTGGCTTTGCATTATTAGCCGTATTGGCGGCAATTTTGATGATTTTTAGGTATTAAGATTGTTTATGTCAGATTAGTCAAAAATAATTATTTTTTTCTAAACTTTTAATTGGTTTTACTACTCTGCTCAGTATAAAAATTATTCCACTTTTTAAAAGTTATTTTCTTAAAGGTTAGCAAATGGATGGTACCGCGCTCATATTACTTCTGACATTCTTAGTGTCAGTCACGGGGTTGTTAGTTTTTATTTGGTCCATGTCGAATGGATTTTTTAACACCAAACAAAGTGCATCCCATATTATTTTTGGACAAAACGAGATCGGCTTGGTAGAAGACCCCGCGTCAAACCAAACCAATAATGAGTTGCAAGAGGCAGCTGGTGAAACCGATGCCAGCTTGACTCAAAAAGAATTAAGCGATCGCTTAATTGCCGACAAATCCACAGCCCTACCCACTTTTGTGTGTTTATTAACCGCTATGTGCTGGTTAATTGTTGGCTCTGCGGCTGCGATTATTGCTTCTATTAAGTTACATGAGCCTGATTGGTTGGTATCTCAAGCATGGCTCACATTTGGGCGTATGAGAAGCATCCATTTAAATTCGGTGATTTATGGCTGGGCATCGATGGCTGGCGTAGGTGTCAGTTTATGGTTAATTCCGCGCTTACTTAAAACGCCATTGGTGGGCGCAAAATTTGTGTATTGGGGCGCCATTATTTGGCATGTGGCATTAATGTGTGGTGTGGCCGCTATTGGTGCAGGCTACACAGATGGCATGGAATGGTTAGAAATGCCATGGCAAGTAGACATATTTATTGTGTTAGGCGGCGCATTAATGGGCTTGCCATTATTCTTAACGCTGGCTAATCGCAAGGTTGACCATTTATATGTATCGGTTTGGTACATTGGCGCGGCGTTAATTTGGTTTCCCATTCTATTCTTTATCGCCAACATTCCTGACCTACATTTTGGTGTGCAAGGCGCGGCAATGAACTGGTGGTATGGCCATAACGCGTTAGGTTTATGGTTTACGCCAATTGGCTTAGGAGCGGCTTATTACTTTATCCCTAAAGTATTAGGCAGGCCAATTTATTCCTACAATTTATCGTTATTGGGTTTTTGGTGCTTGGCCTTCTTCTACTCACAAGTGGGCGGTCACCATTTAATTGGCGGCCCGCTACCCACTTGGATGGTCACGCTTTCTATCGTGCAATCCATGATGATGATTATCCCTGTGTTTGCAGTGGCGGTTAATCACCATATGACAGTGGGCGGCAATATTAAAGCGGTTATTCATTCACCCACACTACGTTTTATTGTGCTGGGCTCAATGTTGTATGTGGCGGCATCGGTGCAAGGCTCATTAGAGGCATTGCGCTCTGTAAACGTGATTACGCACTTTACGCACTATACGGTTGCACACGCACACTTAGGTATGTACGGCTTTTTCACCTTAGTCATGTTTGGCTCAATTTACTTCATTATGCCTAGAATTGTGGATTGGGAATGGCCGCATCCGTGGATGATTAGTGCGCATTTTTGGCTAGTTGCGCTTGGTTTTGCGGTTTACTTTATTGGCTTAACCACTGGCGGTTGGTTACAAGGCGTTGCCATGGTAGATGCCACAAAACCATTTATGGATTCAGTCGCAGTCACCCTGCCTTATTTAAAATCGCGCTCTGTTGGCGGCGGCTTAATGGTGCTTGGGCACTTGATATTTATGATTCACTTTATATTAATCAGCCTGCGCTACGGCACTAAAAAAGAGCCTGCTTTGTTGATTCCAATTGTGAACATTCCGTTTGTAAAAGAGGCGAAAGTTGCAGCCACAGAATTGAACAGAGGTTAATGATGGCTGGCCATATTGATGAGAAAAAACTATTTACAGGCGCATTAGTGATTATTGCGTTTGCCACTCTGGCTTTGGTGGTAATGCCCTATGTGCAGCTTAAAAATGTGCAAGCGCCCGCTGAATTAAAACCGTATACCGACCAGCAAGCGCATGGCCGCAAAGTGTATATGAGCATGGGCTGCGTATATTGCCACTCGCAACAACCACGCGATGCCAAATATGCACCAGATGACAAACGTGGCTGGGGCAGAGCTTCAACTGCTGCTGATTACGCTTATGACAAGGTACATCTTTTAGGCACCATGCGTACAGGCCCTGATTTGCTCAATATTGGCGCGCGTCAGCCATCGCAAGATTGGCATTTAGGGCATTTATACCAACCACGCGCCTATACGCCTGGCTCAATTATGCCAGCCTACCCGTTTATGTTTGTAGAGCGCAAAGGTCCTGCCAAGGACGGTGAAGTGGTTATAAATCTGCCGCCCGCCTATGCAAAACCTGGCGTCACCATTGTAGCCACGCGCGATACACTGGATTTGGTGGAATATTTGAAAGCCCTAGATAGAACCTATCCGATTAAAAAAACCATTGAACAAAGTCTAGAAAAAGCAAAGTAAGTACAAAATTTAGGAGAAATACGCAATGAACGATAACGACGCGCTTAATGACGCGCAAAAAAGAGAAAAAATAGACCCCAGCGAAGAAGCAAAATCACTGCCTTGGTTTATTACCATGACGATTGGCGCATTGTTAATGTGGAGCGCTACTTATATTGCAGAAACCGTGATGACAGCCGCGCCAGAAGATGGTGACAATCGCGCACCGCAAGTATTAGCAAGTACAGATTGTGCCGCAACAGATAAAGTCGCCATTGATGGCGGTGCAGTATTTCAAGGCAAATGTGTTGCCTGCCACCAAGCCAATGGACAAGGCATTCCTGGTGTTTTCCCGCCACTTGCAGCATCTGAGTGGGTGGCAGGCAAACCCGAAGTATTAGCCAATATTTTGTTGCATGGCATTAGCGGCAAATTAACGGTTAAAGGCGTGGCTTATAATGGCCAGATGCCTGCTTTTAAAGATTTGTTAACAGATGGTGAGATTGCTGCTGTGCTCACGCATATTCGCTCTCAATGGGATAATAAATCAGAAGCGATTGATGAAAAATTAATCACCACTGTGCGCGATGCCACTAAAGACCGCGCTAATCCTTATAACGGGGATGAAGAGTTATCCAAACTCTAACCAGCTTTAGCGCTTATTTCGACAACTCAGCACGCGCTAGGTATGGTTTATTATTTGGCGTATTGCTGTTTTGGGGATTTTTCTTCAACCTAATCACCGATAGTTTTTCAAACTTAACCCTAGAATCTGAGCGAAAATCCAATCTATTTTCAACCAAACCCAGCATTGCGATGCAGTTAATTAATGACAATGGCCAACGAATTTCATTGGCTGATTTCGCAAAGCAGCAAAACAAAATACTGGTTACCGAGTTTATTTATACCCGTTGCAAAACCCTGTGCTTAACTTTGGGCGACTATTTTCAGCAAGCGCAAACACATATTAATGTGCAATCATTACAGCAAAAAATCCACTTACTTAGCATTAGTTTTGATATTGCAACAGACAATCCAAAGCGCTTAAATCAATACCAATCTAGAATGAAAATGGATGACCAAATTTGGTCAATCGCCACCATGGCAAGTGATGCCGACTTAGCAATGGCAAAACATCAGCTAGGCTTGGTGGTGCTTGTCGATAGTAGCAATGAGTTTGTGCATAACAGCGCTTTTTTAGTCATTTCGCCGCAAGGAAAATTAATTGGTATTTATGATGACGATGATATTCAAGGTGCTTTAAGCTTGGCTGCATCGGAATCTGCGAAGCTTTTATAAAGCCTAGATAACAGCAAATGAATATGTTTAAAACCAACACCATTCAACTTTACGCAAGCTGGATATTTTTAACCGCCACGATTGCACCCTCAATGCTGCCTTTTAAATATTTGATTGCATCTAGCATGGTCATTCATATGGTAGTGCAGATTCCAGCGCTCGTGCTGGCTGGCTATTGGCTTAACGCACAAAATAAGGCAATTAAATCAGCTTTGTCATTTAGCTTTAGCTGCTGGTTGTGGATTCTATTTGCAGGTATGTTTTGGATGTTGCCAATCAGCCTAGACAAAGCGCTTATCAGCTCAAATTGGGATATTTTCAAAATAATCACGCTGCTTTTAAGCGGCATACTACTAAAGTCTGCGCTTGCTGGGCCAAAAGTTTTATCGTTATTTTTTGTTGGCAGTAGCCTGATGATGCTGTTTTCAGTTGGTCATTTTTATCAAAATAGTGAATCAAGACTGTGTAACGGCTATTTATTGGCATCTCAGCAATCAACTGGTTTAGGCTTAATGCTATTAGCTACGGCTTTGCTGTTATTTGCATTGTTTAAGCTCAGGCACGATATTTTCGAACCTAGCGAATCAGCTAATTAAGCAAATAAATCAGCTGCTTGCTAATTTTTCCAATGCGGCGCGGTTACTAATTTCGACATGACCGCGGCCTAACGCAACCCAGTTTTTTTGCTCAAAGCGTTTTAATTGGCGGCTAACTACTTCGCGCGCGGTACCTAGCTCGTCCGCCATTAATTGATGGGTGCGGCTGATTGTTGTGCTGTTTGCATCTAATAATAACTTGGCTAGCCGCGCATCAAGGCTGTGAAACGCTACTTCATCTAGCAGCACGATTAAATCGCTAATCAAAACGCCGTAATTGGTCATCACAAATTGGCGAAATACAGACGAATCGATCATTAACTGATTAAAAGCTGGCGCGGGAATAATGACATCACGAATCGGCTCTTCTACAATGGTAGATGCAGGATAGTTGCTGTGCCCCAACAAGCAAGTAGTAGTGATCACGCAAGTTTCACCTGCTGCAACCCGATACAACAAAATTTCGCGGCCGCTAGTAGACATTTTGTATACGCGTGATTGCCCCGCAAGGCGCATCACATAAGCACCGCAAGCACCACCTTCGCGATATCCAATAGTGCCTATCGGCGCTTCCACTATGCGGGCAGATTTAATTAAAATTTCACGTGCGTTTGGCTCAAGCTGTAATAAAGCGGGAAAGCTTTCCAGCCAGTTTAAATTATCCATTTACTCAATCCTCATCCTATTTTTATGTACGTTAACGCCCATAAAAAGGCTCAATTATCGTTTTTTTTAAGTTATCTTAGCGCTTAAGCTATCTAACATTGCAACACTATCAGCAGCTAAGCATTGTTGCAACACACTTCAATATTCCATCAAATCGCTTGCTAGCTTTAGCGATATTCAAGCAATCTTAACTTTAGTTTTACACTCAAATGATTTGCCATACAAACCATTTGCATATTTAACTAAAATAAGTTAATTTAACCTGATAAATAACTCAAAAAATAACATTATTACTCATGGCTAATTACGACAATTTAAAACTTAATCATCAACTTTGCTTTGCGCTATATGCAGCTACGCACTCGCTTACCCGCGCTTATCGTAGCTCGCTTGAGCCGCTTGGCATTACGTATACGCAATACTTAGTGATGTTGGTGTTATGGGAAACAGATGGTATTAGTGTGGGTAAAATTGCACAACGGTTAGAGCTAGATTCTGCCACGCTGACGCCAATGTTAAAACGTTTAGAAACGGCAGGCTTTATTAGCCGCTTACGCAATCTTAAAGATGAGCGGATTGTAGAGATCAAATTAACGCCTGCTGGCAACCATTTACAACATGAAATCGCACAAGTACAACATGGCGTTGCCTGTCAAACAGGCTTAAGCACAGATGAATTTAATCAGCTTAAAGATTCATTACATCGCTTGGTTGAAACCATGACTAATTGTGAAATCCCCAATAAAAATAAAGATAACTAAAAAATTTATGCACAAAAAAGCTAGTCGCGATGACTAGCTTTTTTTTATTGTTTGAAGTGTGTCTATTTTCTAACTGGCTCTGATACTGGTTTTTCACCCGTTACAATCACGTTGCGATAGCTTTCTAAGCTACCCATCAATTGACTAATTTCGTAAGCTGGTACATTAAATGCATAAAATGTATGCAGGCATTCAATCAAAATAATATTGAACTCGCGATTGGTGATTTTTAAATGTGGATGGCTGTCTTTCATTGATTTACCGCGACCAAACTCATCTCTTACATAAATTTTTGGTCCGCCAGTTTCTTGCACAACCCAGTTGGTTAACATCACTTTAAAACCCGCTTTGCTGTCTACGTTGTCATGCACTGCTTTTAAAGCTGGGTTAGCATTTAACGCTCTGTTGACATAAATTTTATCAACTAAATGATCCACTGTTGAGGCGATGTTGTAAGTGCCGCCCAAACGTGTGTACAGTGAATCTTCGGCTAATGTAGGCAATGAAACCAACATTGCACTAGCTGCTGCAATTGATAATAACAAATTACTTAATCTACTTTTAAGTGCCATTTCAACTCTCCCTAACAGAATGAATAGTGAATAATGTATTACATTTTTTTATCTTATTTAATGCGGACTTCACACCAATTAAGTCATTCAATCTTGAAATAGTTAACTAACATTTAGCAACAATTAATTAACAACTTCAATTAATTGTATTTTTAGCATATTAATTATTAGTACGCAAACTATTTTTAGGGTGGTAAATTTACAGATTAAGTTTAAGTGATTAAATTTTTGATAAGCGCTAGTCCAAACCCAACACCAAAGCCGTTTGTATCAGTTGCCACCGCGCCTAAACCGCCTTTACGGTTATACGATGACAAATCGGTATGCAGCCACGCCACATCATTTTCAATAAATTTTCCTAAAAAGCGCGCGGCATGAATATGGTCTGCGCCGCCCTCCAAAGTGCATTGTTTGATGTCGGCAATATCACTTTCCAAATCCGAATCAAAATCTTCGTCATATGGAAAAGCCACAATGCGCTCGCCCGCCGCTGCACCTGCGCCAACAGCCTTGCACGCCAATTCTGGACGATTTGCAATGACGCCACTCATGCGATCACTTAAGGCAGTGTGCATACTGCCAGTTAACGTCGCAAAGTCTAAAATCACGTCTGGCAGCTTACCATTTTTATCTGGTCGGCTAGCCAATGTTAAGGTGTCCGCCAGCACCATGCGACCTTCCGCATCAGTATGCACAATCTCAATCGTCATACCGTTAAGTGCCGTCACCACATCATTTTGTTTATACGCCAATGGCCCAATATGATTTTGCGCAATCGCTAGCCAACAGTCGATTTTGACTTCAAGCTGCATTTCAGTTACCGCTTGCAAAATACTTAAAGCTACTGCGCTACCGTTCATATCTTCATGCATGCCCTGCATATATTTAGCAGGTTTTAGGTTATGGCCTCCCGTATCAAAACAAATGCCTTTACCCACTAGCGCGATATGCTTTTTAGCAACTGTTGGCGTATAAGTTAAGTGCACAATCGCGGCATCCAGCGGCTCGCTGCCCTGACCAACCGCGTAAAACGCTCCTGCGCCCATTTTCTGCAGCGTAGGCATATCAAACTCTTCCCAAGCCCAGCCATATTGCTCTGCCAATTGTTTCACTTTATCGCGATAGATGGTCGGTGTTAAGGCATTGGGCGGCAAAATCGTTAAGCTACGGCACAATGTGTTGGCAGCAACTCGCGCATTCACATATGCATAATCATGTTCAGCTTTGTATCCATAAAGATTGATTTCTTTCAATGGCTTATCTTTAATATCCAACTTACTTTTGGCACCTTTATGATTGGGCAATTGGCTAGCATTAACGGTTGCAACGTAATAAGCAGCACAGGCGTGCGCTTCGCGTATTGCGTCATCACCAAATACGCAAATCGCTAATGTTTCCGGGCTTTCATCCAGTAATGGCTTTAACGCTTTACGCAATAAAGTATGCTGTTGAAAGATTGATAATTTTTGAAGCAACATGACAAAAGTTGCCATACCGCCATTTGGTAAATCCAAAGTGATAGGCGTTTTACTTAGGCTTTGATAATCGGCATTGCTACGCTTCAATTTATTTTGCAAAAGCTCGTTAAAAATTGGCGCACTTTGTTGTTGTTCACTTAATACAAAAAGACTATGTTTTTGCGAAGTTAACGACTTTTCGTCACTTATTACTGCAAATTGATCTAATTTTACCAACATTTAAACATCCTTAACTCTTATATATAATGTAAGACAAACGTAGCAAATCTTTTAAAAACAGTGCGTTAACTTAACGGTTTAACTTGACCAAAAAGCCTAAAAAAGCCACACTACAATCTTTATAGATTGCATTAAATCAGGCCTGTTCATCCTATTTACAAATTTAAATAAGACGACTTGCATTTAACGAGCTGCTTGCATTATATCAACCAAGTGCTCTCAACGGAGACTATCCCTGCATGACCTCGAACACGCAAAACAAATTAGTAGAAACCGATCCATTAGAGACGCAGGAATGGTTAGATGCCTTAACAGCGGTTATTGAGGCAGAAGGCACAGAACGCGCGCACTTCTTGTTAGAGGCGATGATTGATAAGGCGCGCCGCTCTGGTAGCAACTTACCTTACAATGCAACAACTGCATATGTAAATACGATTCCGACACATCTACAACAAGCTTTGCCAGGTGATGCAGAAATGGAACGTCGCATTCGCGCATTAGTGCGTTGGAATGCAATCATGACAGTACTACGTAGCAATGAAAAATCGCCAGGTGTTGGTGGTCATATTGCCAGCTTTCAATCGGCAGCCACTTTATATGACACCGGTTTTAATTATTTTTTCCGAGCACCTGGTATTAAAGAGAATGGTGAAAACTTTGGCGGTGACTGTATTTATTTCCAAGGCCATTCATCGCCAGGCGTATATGCACGCGCCTTTATTGAGGGGCTGATTCCTGAAGATAAAATGGAAAACTTCCGCCAAGAAACGGGCGGCAATGGTTTGTCTAGCTATCCACACCCATGGTTAATGCCTGATTTTTGGCAATTCCCAACCGTTTCAATGGGTTTGGGTCCGATTCAAGGTATCTACCAAGCACGTTTTCTCAAGTACATGCATGACCGCGGCATCGCTGATACTAGCGATCGTAAAGTATGGGTGTTTTGCGGTGATGGTGAAATGGATGAGCCCGAATCACAAGGCGCAATCTCATTGGCCTCACGCGAAAAATTGGATAATTTGATTTTTGTGATTAACTGCAATTTACAGCGCTTAGATGGTCCTGTTCGTGGCAATGGTAAAATCATTCAAGAGTTAGAATCTAATTTCCGCGGTTCTGGTTGGAATGTATTAAAAGTGGTGTGGGGTTCATATTGGGATCCATTATTAGCCATGGATAAAGACGGCATCTTGAAAAAACGCATGGAAGAATGCGTGGATGGCGAATATCAAAACTTTAAAGCCAAAGGCGGTGCTTACACACGCGAAAACTTCTTTGGCAAATACCCAGAGCTAAAAGAAATGGTCGCAGCAATGAGCGACCAAGATATTTGGCGATTAAATCGTGGTGGTCACGATCCGCATAAAGTGTACGCAGCCTATCACTCAGCGGTTAATCATAAAGGTCAACCAACCGTCATCTTGGCTAAAACCGTAAAAGGTTATGGTATGGGCGATGCAGGCGAAGGTCAAAATACGACGCATCAACAAAAGAGCATGGATATTGAGTCACTGAAAAAATTCCGTGACCGTTTTGATTTGGCGTTAACTGATGAACAAGTCGAAAACTTAAGCTTCTACAAACCGGCTGATGATTCGCCAGAAGTGAAATATATGGCTGAGCGCCGTGCGGCGATGGGTGGTTTTGTGCCGCAACGTCGCCGTAAAGGTAACGAATTAACCGTGCCAGCACTATCTGCTTTCGAAAATATGTTAACTGCCACTGGTGAGCGTGAAATATCGACCACCATGGCTTTTGTGCGTATTTTATCGACACTTTTACGCGATAAAACATTGGGTAAATTCGTAGTGCCAATCGTGCCAGATGAAGCGCGTACTTTTGGTATGGAAGGTATGTTCCGCCAATTGGGTATCTACTCGCACTTGGGTCAGCTATATGAGCCAATGGATTCTGACCAGGTCATGTATTACAAAGAATCCAAAGATGGTCAGATTCTAGAAGAAGGTATTAACGAAGCGGGTTCATTCTCTAGCTGGATTGCGGCAGCAACATCATATTCAGTCACTGGTGTGCAGATGATTCCATTCTATATCTTCTATTCTATGTTCGGTTTCCAACGTATTGGTGACTTAGCTTGGGCAGCTGGCGATAGCCGTGCACGTGGCTTTTTGCTCGGTGCAACAGCGGGTAGAACCACGTTAAATGGTGAAGGCTTGCAACATGAAGATGGCCATAGCCACTTAATGTCTGCGACGATTCCAAACTGTATTTCTTACGATCCAACTTTTGCATACGAACTAGCCGTAATTATTCAAGAAGGCTTGCGTCGCATGGTGCAAAATCAAGAAGATGTGTATTACTACATTACCTTGATGAATGAAAACTACAGCCACCCTGCACTGCCTGCGGGTGCTGAACAAGGCATTTTAAAAGGCTTGTACAGTTTCAGCAAATCAAAAGTAAAAGGCGAAAAAGTGCAATTGATGGGAAGCGGCGTTATTTTACGCGAAGTGATTGCAGCGGCCGAATTGCTTGAAAAAGACTGGGGCGTTTCAGCCGACGTGTGGAGTGCAACCAGCTTTACCGAACTACGCCGCGAAGGCTTGGATTGTGAGCGTTGGAATATGCTAAACCCTGAAAAACCACAACGCTTGAATTATGTGGCAGAAAGTTTAAAAGATGCAAAAGGCCCAGTCATCGCTTCAACCGATTACATGAAAAGTTTTGCTGAGCAGATTCAGCGCTTTGTGCCAAACAAATTTGTCGCACTTGGTACAGATGGATACGGCCGTTCTGATAGCCGCGAAGCCTTGCGTGATTTCTTTGAAGTGGATGCGCGCTACATCACCGTAGCTGCTTTAAAAGCGCTGAGCGATGAAGGTAAATTGCCCGCCGCTAAAGTGGCGGAAGCGGTTAAAAAATATAAATTGGATTCAAATAAACCAAATCCAACAACGGTTTAATGCTTAAATTAAGGCCTGCTGGCTGGAGTTAATAATGAGTTTACAAGATGTTTTAGTGCCTGATATCGGCAACTTTGATAGCGTTGACGTGATTGAAGTGCTGGTAAAAGCGGGTGATACGATTGCTAAAGATGATTCACTAGTGACGGTGGAATCGGACAAAGCTTCCATGGATATTCCAGCACCGTTTGCTGGCGTGGTAAAAGAAGTTAAGTTAAAAGTGGGCGATAAAATCGCACAAGGTCATTTGATTTTAACTTTGGAAGCCGATTCTGCGGCAGCCAGCCAGCCAGCGGCCGCAACTGCTGAAGCAAAAGCAGCGCCTGCTAGCGCGCCAAAAGAAGCAATTGCGGCGGCGATTCCAGAACCAACACGCCCTGCTCCAGAACCACCAAAACAAGTACAGCCAGCGCATCAACCGTTGCCAGTGGGCGAAAGTGTTGTGGTAAACGGTGGTAAAACTTCGCACGCCAGCCCATCTGTGCGTAAATTTGCCCGTGAATTAGGTGTTAACTTAGCCTTAATCAAAGGCTCTGCGTTAAAAAATCGCATCACGCAAGCCGATGTGCAGGCTTTTGTTAAAGGCGAGCTTGCCAAACCGCGTACAGAGAATATGGGCGCTGGTTTAGGTAGCCTTGCTACCTTGCCAATGCCAGTGATTGATTTCAGCCAGTTTGGCGATATAGAAACCAAGCCGCTTTCACGTATTAAAAAGATATCTGGTGCGAATTTACACAGAAACTGGGTAACCGCACCACACGTCACACAATTTGACCAAGCGGATATTACCGATTTAGAAGATTTTAGAAAATCCATGCAAGCAGACGCTGAAAAACGTGGCGTTAAGCTCACCATGTTGGCTTTTTTAATTAAGGCGTCTGTCAACGCATTAAAGGCTTATCCTAATTTTAATGCGTCACTTTCGCCCGATGGCGATAGTTTGATTTTAAAGAATTATTTTAATATTGGCTTTGCCTGCGATACGCCAGATGGCTTAGTGGTGCCAGTGGTGAAAGATGTGCAACAAAAAGATGTGCTGGATATTGCACGTGATTTAGGTGAATTATCCTCCAAAGCGCGCGAACGCAAATTAAAGGTAGAAGAAATGCAAGGTGGTTGCTTCACGATTTCTAGCCTTGGCGGTATTGGCGGTACTATGTTCACACCAATCATTAACTGCCCGGAAGTGGCGATTTTGGGTGTTTCACGCTCATCCATGCAGCCAATTTACAATGAAAAAACCAAATCTTTTGAACCGCGTTTAATCTTGCCAATGTCACTTTCCTACGACCATCGTGTGGTGGATGGCGCTGATGGTGCACGTTTTACCAGCCATATGCGCATGATGTTATCGGACGTACGCCGCTTATTACTTTAAAAGTCAAACGCACTTTTTTAGTGCAAAATTGATTTCTTAGCGCCTGTTAACAACATAATTCAACTGTTAATAGGCGCAAACTCCCCCTAAAGTTCGCTAAATCCCACTTTAACAAGCTGGTACGACTATTGCTATCTATCAATTAGACAGACATATTTTATTAGCGAGGTTTTGATTTAAACACTGACGATTGGGGATTATCATGACAAGGCCTGTTCCTGCATTATTTTGTTCCGCATTTTTGTACTTTGGTTTGGCAAACGCGATTTATGCAGCGCCAACAGATGAACTTGTAGAAAAAATCAGCGCACATGTGGTTAAAGTACAAGTTGGTCTTGCCAACGGCGGTTACGGCTTAGGTTCAGGCGTTGTCATCGCTAAAGACCAAGTGGTCACCAATTGTCACGTAGTGGCAGGCGCCGCCTCAGTCAGCGTAAACACCAATGGCGAAAACTATAGCGCCAGCGCTTTAAAGCCAGATTGGTATCACGATTTATGTATATTGACTGTAGCTGGCTTAAATGCGCCAATTGCCACTTTTGGTTCTAGTGAAAATCTGAAATATGAGCAGCCAGTTTACACCGTTGGCTTTGCTAACTTCTCGCCTCGCCCAAACGCCACTTATGGTTTCGTTAAAAGCTTATATCCAATGGATGATAGCGTTGTGGTAAGAGCAAGTAATGCTTTTAGAATGGGCGACAGTGGCGGTGGTTTATTTGACGATACCGGTAATTTAGTCGGCATTGTCACGGTTAAAAGTCCTGGGCGCGATGCATTTTACTACAATATGTCGGTAGAGTGGGTGCAGCGCTTGCTGAACAAACCTGAACAGCCGATTGTAAGTAAAAGTGAGTTAGCTTTTTGGGCAGAATCACATGAAAAATGGCCATTTTTTATGAAAATTGTACAGCCGCTTAAAACAGGAGACTGGGCTGCGTTAGAAACAATTGCATCTCAATGGGCCGAGCAAGAACCACAAACAACAGAAGCACTGTTCTACCGTGCCGTGGCAGAGTTTAGCTTAAAGAATACGGCTTATGCTGAGCTACATTTAAATCAAGTGGTCGCAACTAACAGCAATCACAGTAGCGCACTGTATTATCTAGGGCTAATTGCAGAACAAAATGGCAAACGTATTGAAGCGCTGAATATGGTGGCAGCACTTGATGTTCTAGATGTTAATATTGCAAACGAGCTCAAATCTGCGATGGGTATCAAAACTGATTAGCAATCTAAAATTGTTCACCAATACTGCTTGCATGCCAAAGTTAATTGGGTGCGTAAGCAGTATTTTTATATTGGTTGTTGACAATCGCACAGCCTCTCAGGGTTTATCTACTAAGTAATCACTTTCAGTTCTAACTAAGCCTCATTTTAAGGTTTAATATCGCCCACTTTAATGATAAAATTATGCTTAAATTTGAGCAAAAATAAAGGTTAAGTATGAGCGATTTAGTGGATATATTAGTCCCCGATATTGGTAATTTTGACAGCGTAGATGTCATCGAAATCTTAATAAAAATTGGTGACACTGTTGCTAAAGAAGATTCTTTGATCACAGTTGAATCAGACAAAGCATCAATGGATATTCCATCCTCACATGCTGGCGTTGTTAAAGAGATAAAAATAAAAGTGGGTGATAAAGTCGCTGAAGGCTCATCTATTTTAGTCATTGCGCCTGAAGCAAAAGCCGATGTAGCACCAGTTATTAATACAGTAGCGGCTGTTGTTAAAGAAACGGTAGCCGCTCCTAAACCAGTGTCCGTAAGCGGCAACAGCGATATCAATACGCAAGTAGTGGTATTAGGTTCTGGCCCTGGCGGCTACACTGCAGCATTTAGAGCCGCCGACCTTGGTTTAAATGTGGTATTAATTGAACGTTATCCAACACTAGGTGGCGTCTGTCTGAACGTAGGTTGCATCCCTTCTAAAGCCTTATTGCATACTGCAAAAGTCATCACAGAGGCAGAAGAAACCGCGCATCATGGCGTTAGCTTCAGTGCGCCTAATATTGATTTAGATACACTACGTAACTGGAAAAGTAACGATGTAGTCGCCAAATTGACTGGCGGCTTGGCACAAATGGCAAAACAACGCGGCGTTACCGTTGTGGTTGGCGTTGGCGCATTTACCAGCGCAAATCAAATCGCCGTTACTGATAATGATGGCAAAATTACTACTGTAGGCTTTGAAAACGCGATTATTGCAGCAGGTTCACAAGCGACTAAATTCCCTAGCGCTCCAGATGACGAGCGAATCATGGACTCAACAGGCGCATTGAAATTAGCTGATATTCCAAAACGTATGCTGGTCATTGGCGGCGGTATTATCGGCTTGGAAATGGGTACGGTTTACGATGCACTTGGCACCAAAGTCAGCGTGGTCGAATTTATGGATGGTTTGGTACAAGGCTGCGACCGCGACCTAGTACGCCCTCTGCAAAAGCGTATGGAAAAACGTTTTGAGGCGATCATGCTTTCAACCAAAGTGGCAAAAATGGAAGCCAAAAAAGATGGTATTCATGTCAGCTTTGAAGGTGAAGATGCCCCGAAAGAATCTCAAATATATGACCGCGTTTTAGTCTCCATCGGTCGCCGTCCAAATGGTAAAAATATTGGTGCAGAGTTAGCAGGCGTGGCGGTAGATGAGCGCGGTTTTATCGCAGTAGATAAGCAAATGCGCACAAACGTAGCGCATATTTTTGCCATTGGCGATATCGTCGGCCAACCCATGTTGGCGCACAAAGCCACGCATGAAGGCAAAGTAGCCGCAGAAGTGATTGCCGGCCATAAAGTCGAATTCCAAGCCGCTTGTATTCCTTCCGTTGCGTACACAGATCCAGAAATCGCTTGGGCAGGTGTCACAGAAATCGAAGCCAAAGCCAAAGGTATCGAGATTGAAAAAGCCAGTTTCCCCTGGGCTGCCAGCGGCCGTGCTATTTCAGTCGCGCGTACTGAAGGCGCCACTAAACTGATTTTTGATAAAACCACGCACCGCTTAATTGGCGCAGGTATCGTTGGCGTAAATGCAGGCGAATTATTGGCAGAAGCGGTATTGGCGATTGAAATGGGTGCCGATGCGCATGATTTAGGCTTAACTATTCACGCACACCCAACCTTATCTGAAACCGTTTGTTTTGCCGCAGAGATGAAAGAAGGTACGATTACAGATTTATATATCAAGAAAAGATAGCTAGTATGGTTGCGCAAGAATTCATTACCGTATTAACTAATCTGCTGCCAATTGATAGAGTCTTTACCGACCCTGTTGATTGCTATGCCTACGCTTACGATAATTCGCGTAACTACCACAACCCGATCGCTGTTGTTTTCCCGCTAACAACAGAAGAAGTACAAGTCGTTATCCAACTATGTAATCAGTATCAAATACCTGTTGTGCCGCGCGGACGTGGCACAGGCACTGCTGGCGGTAGCGTGCCAGAGGCTGGCGGCGTGGTGATGTCGCTAGAGCGTATGCAGAACATTATCAGTATCGACCCAGACAATCGTATGGCGATTATTGAGCCAGGTGTGCTGAATCAGGTATTGCAAGATGCGATTAAGCCCGTCGGATTTTTCTGGCCGCCAGACCCATCTAGCGCAGCCTATTGCAGCATTGGTGGCAATTTGGCTACTTGTGCCGCAGGGCCGCATGCGGTGAAATACGGTGTAGCGCGCGACCATGTATTGGGTTTAAAAGCAGTCACCGGCAATGGCGATATTATCAAAACAGGCTGTTACACCAGCAAAGGCGTAGTTGGCTACGATTTAACGCGCTTGATTGTGGGTAGTGAAGGCACGCTGGCTGTGATTACCGAAGCTACTTTAAAGCTCACCCCTTTACCCAAGCACACAGGCGGCTTAACCGCAGAATTTATAGACACTTATAGTTGCGCTAAAGCGATTGCGGCGATTATGGCGCAACCTTACACACCAAGCGCACTGGAATTTTTGGATAATGGCGCATTAAATCTGATTCGCAGCCGTCACCAAAATTTATTGCCGGAAAACGCCAAAGCCTATTTGATGATTGAAGTAGATGGCAGCCAGCAAGAGATTGTTGAAGCGACAGAAGCGATTTTGCAGGCCTGCCAAGTCGATGGCCTGATTGAAGCCAAACCTGCGCTGGATACCAAAGCCTTATGGGCCGCGCGCAAAGCGTTATCGCCCTTGTTAAAAGATATTGCACCTAAAAAAATCAACGAAGATATTGCTGTGCCTGTGTCGCATCTGCCCGAATTATTAACCGGTTTAGAAAAACTGGCCGCCCATTACCAAATCAGCAACGTTAATTTTGGCCATGCGGGTAATGGTAATATTCATGTGAATTTACTGGTTAACCCAAACGACGCCGAAGAGATGCAGCGTGCTTACGCCTGCTTGGATGAAGTGTTTAGCCTAGTGTTATCTTTGCAGGGCACATTATCTGGCGAGCATGGCGTTGGTATGGCAAAACGGCCATTTGTATCGCGCGAGATTGATGCAACAACGATGGCATTGATGAAACAAATCAAGCTTACTTTTGACCCGATTAATATTCTAAACCCAGGCAAACTCTTTCCGTAAACGTGCGGCACCCGAATCAGCTTAAGAGCAAGCCGCTACTTTAAGCTCACTGCCTACAAATTCTGGGCTTATTTTTTGTAACTCTAATGCCGCTTCTGGCGTCACCGCTTTAATCATCAAGCTAGAGATGTTTTTACCTGGACTACGCAATGCTTTAGTCGCGCCTTTTACACCTTTGGCTTGTAAATCGTTTAACAAATTAGTTGCCAATTTTTCATCTTGAAACAGGCCAAAAGAAATCGCGTGGCGCCACTGCGAATCTTGCACAACAAATATCTCGCCAATGCCCAAGGCTTTAATTTCATTGGCTTTTTCCTGTGCAAGCTGCGCGTTTTTCAAAGGCGGATAATATACCCAAAAACGCCTGTCCGCTTTAGCTGTATCTGCTTGTTTAGCAATTCCTTCTAAGCCTAGTTTAACCAAAGCCACCTGTGCAGACGGCAGATTACTCGCTGTAAAATTGCCCCACTCATAACAACTGGTAGCTGGCGTTTCAATGGCAGGTGTCACCGGCAATACAGCAATTTTTCTAGGCATAGCTTCCAGTGCTTGCTGATCCAATATTTTGAGTTTTTCTGGGTTAATCGGCGCATTCACTTGCGCTGGTTTTGGCGCAATCACATCTAAATTAAAATATACGAATAAACCCGCATTAACCAACAGCAAAAATCCTAACAACCACTTCATATGTACTCTTTCTTTAATATTGCTAAACCTTGCAAAACAAGGTTTTCCAGTATCATAACCCGTTTTTCATCTACTTTTATATGCGCCATTAACACGCCTGCAATGGTAGAAGCATCGCCGCCGCTAATCACTAATTTTGGCGGTAAACCACATATACTTTCAAGCTGATTGTGCATCACGGCAATCGCACCGATTGCTGCATTTAAGCATCCTGTTTCAATGGCATCCTGTGTGTTAAGGGGAAAAGCCAGATGACTGCCTTTATCCATCTTCAATTGCGCCGTGTTATGCGTCAATCCAGTCTGCATTAGGCTTAGACCAGGCATGATGGTACCGCCCAAAAACAAACCTTTATTACTTTCATCAGTCGTCAAGCAATCAATGGTTATTGCAGTACCCGCATTAATCACTAAAGTTGGCTGATGATGGATATGCCAAGCGGCAATTAAGCTAGCCCAGCGGTCTGCACCCAGCTTTTCTGCTTGCTCGTAGCAATTAATCACGTCAGCTGCCTGTTGCTTAGCCACAATAAAATGGGCATTTAGCGGCGTAACCAACTGTGCGATTTGTTGGGCTATCGCCTGCCCAGCCACATTGGCAATCAGCACTTGATCGGCTTTTTGCGCCGCTTGTTTTAATGTTGATATCGCTAAATCCGCATTCAAGCAAACTGCAGGCGCTTGCATCACGCCTGCGCTATCCACCAAAGCCCATTTAGTGCGGGTATTGCCGCTATCGATTACCAATAACATTAGGCCGCAACTCCTGCATTAAAGCCTCTTAGGGAAATCTCGCCTGCTGAAAAACGCTGCAAGCCAAGCGCGGTTTCCACCAGCAAAATACCATCATCCGCCACATTTTTTACCACGCCCAATACCTCAGTGCCATTGGGTAACAACATACGCACGGGCTGCTGATGATAAGCATGGTGACTTAGCCATTCATCGCGCAAGCCAACAAAACCAAACTGTTCAAACCCGCTTAGCACCTCTGCCAAATGCTTTAACAATGTGCCTAACAAAGCATTTTGATTAATCGGGTGACTAGATATTGTATTTAAATCGGTCGTTGGTTGATCGATGGATTCAATCATCGCTTTTGGCAGATTTAGATTAATGCCCACCCCAATCACAGCGGTGCTTGGCCCATCCAAATCGCCTTGCAGCTCAATTAAAATACCTGCCAGCTTTTTACCGTCAATCAATATATCGTTAGGCCATTTTAATTGCACTTGATTAATACCAAAGCTAATCAAAGTGCGCATTAATGCCACGCCAACGGCCAAACTTAAACCCGATAATGCCGCAGCACCGCACTGAAAACGCCATACCAAAGAAAAAGTTAAGCTTGCTCCCAATTGCGAAACCCAAGTACGGCCACGCCTGCCTTTGCCCTTGGTTTGAATATGCGCCGCCACACAAGTGGCATGCGCCACATTTTTTTGCTGCATCAAATAGGTATTGGTGGATGCTACTTCATCCAGGATGATTAAATTAAACCATTCACGTTGTTCGCCGATTGCATTCAATACAGAATTTTTATCCAAAAAATCAATCGCTTGCGGTAATTTATAGCCGCGCCCGCGCACTGAAAAAATTGTAATACCCAACGCTTCTGCATGTTTAATCGCATTCCAAATCGTGGCGCGTGTCACTTTAAACTGCTGTGCCAAGGCCTCACCAGAGTGAAATTGGCCATCCGCCAGCAACTGTAAAATAGGAAAAGTTAAATTGCTCATATTGTTTTGATTATATTTCTTGGAGTTTATCACAGCAAATGCCTACTGCTTTAGTCTATGTAAGCCACCCGTAATCCAATTCAAGCGTGTAAAATATCGTCATTATTAGCTTATAAAAAAACGATACGAAATATTTATGTCCGCAGAAAAAACTCCGATTCCACTAGGTTCAAACTTTATTCGCGCCATTGTTGAGCACGATTTAGCCGATAACAAATTCGCCAGCAAAAAATGGGCAGGCAGCCCAGGTGATGCAACACATCAAGCCACTGGTCAAGCAGACCCTGCTAAAATCCGTACCCGCTTTCCGCCAGAACCGAATGGCTACTTACATATCGGTCATGCCAAAAGTATCTTTTTAAATTTTGGTTTAGCACGCGACTACGCTGGCGTATGCCATCTGCGTTTTGATGATACCAATCCTGAAAAAGAGAGCCAAGAGTATGTGGACAGCATCTCTGTTGCGGTGCAATGGCTTGGCTTTAATTGGGCAAACGGCGCTGAATCCAATCTATATTTCGCCAGCAATTATTTCGATTTTATGTATCACGCGGCAGAGAGTCTGATTGAAAACGGTCATGCCTTTGTAGATAGCCAAACCGCCGATGAAATGCGCGAAACCCGCGGCACGCTGACAGAACCTGGCAAAAACTCACCCTGGCGTAATCGCAGTGTGGCAGAGAATCTGCAACTATTCCGCGAAATGCGTGATGGCAAACATGCTGATGGCAGCCTGATCTTGCGCGCCAAAATCGATATGGCATCGCCTAATATCAACCTGCGCGATCCTGCGATTTATCGCGTACGCCGTGCGCACCACCATAATACGGGTGACACATGGTGCATTTACCCCATGTATACGTTTGCTCACCCGATTGAAGATGCCTTAGAGCAAATCACGCATTCCATTTGCACGCTTGAATTTGAAGACCAACGCCCGTTTTATGATTGGTTATTAGAGCGCTTAGCTGAAGCAGGTTTATTAGCGCATCCATTACCAAAACAATATGAATTCGCACGCCTTAACTTAACTTACGTGGTGCTTTCAAAACGTAAGTTAATCGATCTGGTTGAGCAAAAACATGTTTCAGGCTGGGATGACCCACGATTACCAACCCTAGCAGGCGCGCGCCGTCGTGGCTATGTGGCAGAAGGCTTTAAGTTATTCACAGACCGTATTGGCGTCAGTAAAGCCGATTCATGGATTGAATACACTATATTGGAAGACTGCATGCGTGAAGTGCTTAACGACGCTGCAGAACGCCGAATTGCCGTGCTAGACCCGATTAAGCTGGTTATTGATAACTACCCAGTCAACCAAGTAGAAGATTGCTTCGCGCCTAACCATCCGCTCAAACCCGAATTAGGCAAACGCGTTGTGCCCTTAACACGCGAATTATGGATTGAAGCGGAAGACTTTATGGAAACGCCAAGCAAAGGCTTTTTCAGGCTAACGCCAGATGGCATGGTGCGCCTGCGTTATGGCTACGTGGTGAAATGCACAGGCTTTGAAAAAGACGCCGCAGGCAACGTCACAGTAGTACATTGCGACTACCTGCCAGATACAAAATCTGGTACGCCAGGTGCAGATGCCATAAAAGTAAAAGGTAATATCCACTGGGTAAGCGCACAACATGCTTACGCAGCCGAAATTCGTTTGTACGATAGATTATTCAAAGAAGCGCACCCTGGATCAGGCGACAGGGATTATCTGAATGACTTGAATCCTGATTCTGTAAAAACCATTACCTCGCAATTAGAGCCAAGCTTAAAAGATGCAAAAGCAGAAGATAAATTCCAGTTTGAACGTCATGGTTATTTTGTTGCGGATAAAAAAGACAGCGCTGCTGGCAAACCAATATTTAATCGTACAGTGACTTTGCGGGATGCTTGGCAGAAATAATTAATCAGAGCAGCTTTACGCTTTTAATGAAAGGTCATCATGGAAATTGTTTTTGAACAGGAAATATATTTTTCAAACAAGGATCACCTATTATTAACAGACGTAGCTAAATCACTTCTGGCATTTGATAAAAATGCAAAAGCAACGCCATTAGCTTTAGAAAAGCTATTTGACGATGTTGTTGCTCAAGATATTCAACTGTATGTAGAAGAGCTAAAATCTGGCAGTCTTACAGAAAAAATCAAATTCAGACTGAAATTAGCGATACAAGATCAAATTGAAGATGAGTCAGGAGTAAAGTTAAATTTATTATCTCAAAAGCCACAAAAGAAAAAAGAAGAAATAGTGTCTTGGATTGTGGTTGCAGTGTTTTTATATGGTGTAAAAATAGCTATAGATAAATTCAACAACGATTCAAACAAGCCTAATATTCAACAACAAATTAACATTACGCTAAACCAAGGTGAGGAAATTACTGGCATTGACAAAGAAATACTTAATAAAAAATTAAATAATTCTCTAGAAGAAACTCCTGGTGCAATTCAAGGTGCAATTGAATTCACAAGACCCGCAAAGAAAGACTCAAATGCGTCAATAAGTATTGATAATAATGTAATTCTATCCAAGGAGGCTATAGCTGAAGTTCCAAGTATGCTTGCCGATCTCTCACAGTTAGAAAAATCAATTGAACTTGAAAAAACCGAAATTGTTATTCGTGCTACGGATAGAGACTCAGCAAAACGAGGCTGGGGTGCAACATTTCCAGAATTTTCAGACCGTAGAATGAAAGTTAGTGTTGCCCCTGGTATTGATCTTAATGAACTTGCTCACAAAGATTCTGTTACAGGGAACGTTACAATTTTTTATTGTATAGATGAAAGAGGCAACACTTCAAAACAGCATGCTCATATTTTCAGTGTTGATTTAGGCAACTAATTATTTCAAATATGAAAAAAAACCGCAAATCATCCAAAAAACGCCTATCTAAAAAAATCGGCATGCCGCCTGGTTCCTTGATTTATGTGGGCGATATGGATGCTGATATATCCAAAATGGATAAGCCTACCGTCACACTGGTGGCATATGACGCAGCTGATTTAACCGAAAAACTGTTAAGCGCAGATGAGCTTGCTGCTTTTAAATTAAGTGATTACACCAGCGCGGGAAAAAAACTATGGCTGAACATTCATGGCGTGCATGATGCAGCGCTGATTAAGCAAGTGGGTGATTTGTTCAATTTGCATCCACTGGTGCTAGAAGACATATTGAATACCGAGCAGCGCCCTAAGATTGATGAGTTTGACGATTATGTGTTTTTAGAAACGCGTAGTTTTAAGTATGACAAGACCAATCTAAATTTGGATTCTGAGCAGGTGAGTTTTGTCTTAGGGCATGATTATTTGCTCACTTTTCAAGAGCGTTCTACTGGTATTTTTGAGCCTGTACGTGCCCGTATGCGCGCAAGTCGCGCGCACATTCGTGAACTGGGTGTGGATTATTTAGCGTATGCGCTCCTAGATAGTGTGGTGGACAGGTATTTTAGCGTGCTGGAAGACGTGGGCGATGCCAGTGAGGCATTAGAAGAAGTATTACTTTCAAGGCCCAGCAATGCTGAATTACAGAATATTCATCAGCTAAAACATGTGAGCGTTGAGCTACGCCGCGCGGTATGGCCGCTGCGTGAGGTGATTAATAATCTAATCCGCAACGAAAATGACTTTTTTAAAGAAGCCACCATGCCGTATTTGCGTGATGTATATGATCACACCGTCAATTTCATTGAATCGCTGGAATCCATTCGCGATAGCCTAAGCGGCATGATGGATATTTATATGGCTAGTATGAGTAATCGCGTCAATCTCGAATTGCGCGCTTTAACAGTCGTCACCATGCTATTTATGCCAGCCACATTGATTTCTGGTATTTTTGGGATGAATTTTGAATCCATGCCGTGGTTAAAAGAAGCCGATGGCTTTTGGTGGGCAATCGGCTTAATGGTCAGCATCGCATCTATCATGATAATGATTTTTTGGCGCAGGCAATGGTTAAGTAGTAAAACTTAACCCTAAAAATTACCCAAAAAATTAAGCATCCTGCGATAAATCTTTTATTAACTCTGAGTACTTTGTTCTTATTTTTTCTTTTTTAGGCGCAGCAACTGCCAAACAATAAGGCTGACCTGGGTTCTTTTCAAAATAATATTGATGATAACTCTCAGCAGGGTAAAACGTATCTGGGCCATTAATCTGCGTCACAATAGCAGAATGAAACGTTTTTTTAGCATTCAGTGCTTCAATCATTTTGATAGTTGCATCACGTTGTGCGGCATTTTGGCAAAATACGGCAGAGCGATATTGCGTGCCTACGTCATTACCTTGGCGGTTTAGCGTGGTAGGGTCATGTGAGGCAAAAAACACTTCTAGCAAGGTTTCAAAACTTACTTGGTCTGCATCAAAAACTATCTGGATACCTTCCGCATGGCCAGTATCACCGTTGCAAATATCTTTGTAAGTAGGGTTAAGCGTGTGGCCACCAATATAGCCAGAAACAACTTTATTAACGCCAATTAATTGGCTAAATACAGGCTCGGTGCACCAAAAACAGCCACCTGCAAAAATTGCGATTTGTTTGTTATTCATTATCTACACCTTTTCACTTTTTATGAATTCATCCTACAATAGTTAGTCCATCATTTATCTAAAACATTACATCAGGTTTCATTATTTTTGCCATGAGCTTAAACGCCTTATACGTTGATTTTAACTCTTACTTTGCCTCAGTGGAGCAACAGTTGCGCCCAGAATTACGCGGCAAGCCAATCGGCGTGCTGGCGGTGATGGCAGAAAGCACATGTTGTATTGCTGCAAGCTATGAAGCTAAAGCATTTGGCGTTAAAACAGGTACAGGCGTGCGAGATGCGCGTAAGTTGTGCCCAGACATGATTTTTGTAGAAGCAAGGCCGCCACTTTATGTGCAATATCATCACAAACTAATCGAAATCGTTGAGTCTTGTACGCATGTGGAAAAGGTATTATCGATTGATGAAATGGTATGCAAGTTAACGGGTTCACAGCAGCAAAAAGATAATGCGCTTAAATTAGCCGCCAAGATTAAACGTGAAATTAATAAACAATTTGAATTTATTCACTGCTCTATTGGCATTGCACCCAATACTTTTTTAGCCAAACTGGCATCTAATATGCAAAAACCCAACGGCTGTGTTGTCATCGAGCAGCAGGATATTCCTGAAAAACTGTACGGCCTTAAACCTAGAGATTTAACAGGGATTGGCAGACGCATGGAAGAACGGCTTAATCATTATGGCTTAACCACTATGCAAGCCTTATATGCCGCTAATAAGCAACAATTGCGCGCCGCTTGGGGTAGCGTGGAAGGTGAGCGCATGTATGATAAATTACGAGGTGTTGAAATCATGCGCACTGAGACAGACAGGAAAAGCCTAGGGCATTCGCATGTACTTCCGCCCGAATTACGCACACAACATGGCGCGCTATCGGTTTTACACAGACTGCTGCAAAAAGCTTGTGTACGATTACGTAGCTATCATCTACGTACGTCTAAAATACACGTACGCCTTAAGTTTACCAATCACCCTACTTGGGTGATTGAAGCAAATTGTTCGCCCACCGATAGTACTTTAAACATTACGCATGTTTTTGAAACACTTTGGAAAAGTTATCCAGACAAGAAAGTGATTCCGCAGGCAGTGGGTATTTCATTTTCAAGTTTTATTCTTGATCAGCAATATATTGTCGATCTATTTGAAACTGAGATAGTAGAAACGAATAAGAAATTAAATTCAGCCGTAGATAAACTGAATACTAAATACGGCAAAAATACGATTTATCTGGGTGGTGCGCATAATGCGCTGTATGCATCTCAGGTAAAAATAGCATTTAACTACGTGCCTGATTTAGTTGTAGAAAACTAAAAATTAATCACAACGCGTTAATAAATCGGACTCTTTGCCACGCGATAAGTCATCACTTACTCTACTAAAGCTTAGGTCATCACTCCCCGCGCTACGCGATAAATCGTCGCTTTTTCTACCCGCCGTTAAATTATTATTGACGTTACTACGAGTCAAATCATCGCGACTTCTGTTAGTTTGAAAAGGGTTGGTTTCTAAGCCGCGGCCCAATTCGTCTGACTTTTTACCTGCATGCAATACAGCACTTTCTTTTCCACGCGACAAATCGTCACGTAACTTGTTAGATGTTAGATTTTCGGTCTGCTTGCCCTTAGTTAACTCATCATCTATTTTGCTATGCGATAGAGGCTCATCCTGCTTACCGCGCGTCAAGTCAACTGGCAAACAAGTCTTTTGACATGACTTGCTACTCACATCTGTAGTTCCAGTTTGAGCTAACGCAGGCAAATAAAGTAGAAACAGGCAACTTAAAAAAAGTATTTTCATGAGTTTTACTCCAATATTAATAACGACTATACCCCGAACTTAGATTAAATCACAATATTTTGGCCGGTTAATTAAGTCCATAAAAGCAAAAAGCCTCCGTGAAGGAGGCTTTAAGTAAACCAGCATGATGCTGATTTGGTATAAATAGCTTGGCGGTGACCTACTTTCGCATGCGAAGAGCATACTATCATTGGCGCTGGTTCGTTTCACGGCCCTGTTCGAGATGGGAAGGGGTGGTTCCAAACCGCTATGGCCGCCAAGCATAACTGGTAATGTTGTGCTTTTCTCTTTCGAGAAGGCTCTGTAACAAATTGGAAGAAGTAAAGTTTTAATGGGGTATTGATTGTATTATCAGCTTTAGAACAAACCGTTAATCTTGGATAGATTCAAGTATTAAGGTTATAGGATCAAGCCTCACGAGCAATTAGTAACGGTCAGCTTAATGCATTACTGCACTTCCACATCCGTCCTATCAACGTCCTGGTCTCGAACGACTCTTTAGGGGGGTTAAACCCCCGGGAAATCTCATCTCAAGGCGAGTTTCACGCTTAGATGCTTTCAGCGTTTATCTCTTCCGCACTTAGCTACCCAGCTATACCATTGGCATGATAACTGGTCCACCAGCGGTGCGTCCACTCCGGTCCTCTCGTACTAGGAGCAGGTCCCTTCAAATTTCCAGCGCCCACGGCAGATAGGGACCAAACTGTCTCACGACGTTTTAAACCCAGCTCACGTACCACTTTAAATGGCGAACAGCCATACCCTTGGGACCGGCTACAGCCCCAGGATGTGATGAGCCGACATCGAGGTGCCAAACTCCCCCGTCGATATGAACTCTTGGGAGGAATCAGCCTGTTATCCCCAGAGTACCTTTTATCCGTTGAGCGATGGCCCTTCCATACAGAACCACCGGATCACTATGACCTGCTTTCGCACCTGCTCGACCTGTCCGTCTCGCAGTCAAGCAACCTTATGCCATTGCACTATCAGTACGATTTCCGACCGTACCTAGGTTACCTTCGCACTCCTCCGTTACTCTTTGGGAGGAGACCGCCCCAGTCAAACTGCCCACCATACACGGTCCCCAGTCCAGATTATGGACCTAGGTTAGAACCTCAACAACATCAGGGTGGTATTTCAAGGTTGACTCCACGAAATCTAGCGACTCCGCTTCAACGTCTCCCACCTATCCTACACAAATCTTGTCAAAGTCCAATGTAAAGCTACAGTAAAGGTTCATGGGGTCTTTCCGTCTAGCCGCGGGTAGATTGCATCTTCACAAACATTTCAACTTCGCTGAGTCCCGAGAGGAGACAGTGTGGCCATCGTTACGCCATTCGTGCGGGTCGGAACTTACCCGACAAGGAATTTCGCTACCTTAGGACCGTTATAGTTACGGCCGCCGTTTACTGGGACTTCAATCAAGAGCTTGCACCCCATCATTTAATCTTCCAGCACCGGGCAGGCGTCACACCCTATACGTCCACTTTCGTGTTTGCAGAGTGCTGTGTTTTTATTAAACAGTCGCAGCCACCTTTTCACTGCAACCCTTTTCAGCTTCACGAGCAAGTCGCTACACTTACAAAGGGCGCACCTTCTCCCGAAGTTACGGTGCTAATTTGCCGAGTTCCTTCTCCCGGGTTCTCTCAAGCGCCTTAGAATTCTCATCCTACCCACCTGTGTCGGTTTGCGGTACGGTCTTATACAACTGAAGCTTAGTGGCTTTTCTTGGAAGCTTGGTATCAATCACTTCATCTACAAGTAGACTCGTTATCACGCCTCAGCATAATGTTTCTCCGGATTTGCCTAAAGAAACTGCCTACACGCTTGAACCGGGACATCCAACACCCGGCTGACCTAACCTTCTCCGTCCCCACATCGCATTGTATAAAGGTACAGGAATATTAACCTGTTTCCCATCAGCTACGCATCTCTGCCTCACCTTAGGGGCCGACTCACCCTGCGCCGATGAACGTTGCGCAGGAAACCTTGGGTTTTCGGCGAGGGAGCTTTTCACTCCCTTTATCGCTACTCATGTCAGCATTCGCACTTCTGATACCTCCAGCATCCCTCACAGAACACCTTCGCAGGCCTACAGAACGCTCTCCTACCATACTAGTAAACTAGTATCCGAAGCTTCGGTTACGTGCTTAGCCCCGTTACATCTTCCGCGCAGGACGACTCGACCAGTGAGCTATTACGCTTTCTTTAAATGATGGCTGCTTCTAAGCCAACATCCTGGCTGTCTATGCCTTCCCACTTCGTTTTCCACTTAGCACGTCATTTGGGACCTTAGCTGTCGGTCTGGGTTGTTTCCCTCTTGACCACGGACGTTAGCACCCATGGTCTGTCTCCCGTAATTGCATTTCTCAGTATTCGGAGTTTGCAATGAGTTGGTAAGTTCTTATGAACCCCCTAGTCATAACAGTGCTCTACCCCCGAGAATGATATACGAGGCACTACCTAAATAGTTTTCGGAGAGAACCAGCTATTTCCAAGTTTGTTTAGCCTTTCACCCCTATCCACAGCTCATCCCCAAATTTTTCAACATTTGTGGGTTCGGACCTCCAGTACCTGTTACGGCACCTTCATCCTGGCCATGGATAGATCACTTGGTTTCGGGTCTACACCCAGCAACTAGACGCCCTATTCGGACTCGCTTTCGCTACGCCTCCCCTATCGGTTAAGCTTGCTACTGAATGTAAGTCGCTGACCCATTATACAAAAGGTACGCAGTCACGGAACAAGTCCGCTCCCACTGTTTGTATGCATACGGTTTCAGGATCTATTTCACTCCCCTCCCGGGGTTCTTTTCGCCTTTCCCTCACGGTACTGGTTCACTATCGGTCGATTACGAGTATTTAGCCTTGGAGGATGGTCCCCCCATGTTCAGACAAGGTTTCTCGTGCCCCGCCCTACTTGTCGTTACCCTAGTTCCACACACGGGATTTCGTATAAGGGGCTATCACCCTCTATGGCCGGACTTTCCATTCCGTTCTACTATCGCATGTGCTAAAAATAACAGGCTGTTCCATGTTCGCTCGCCACTACTTACGGAATCTCGGTTGATTTCTTTTCCTCGAGCTACTTAGATGTTTCAGTTCACTCGGTTCGCCACCATCTCCCTATATATTCAGGAGCGGTTACCCTTGCGGGTGGGTTTCCCCATTCGGACATTTCCGGATCAAAGCTTATTTGCCAGCTCCCCGAAACTTTACGCAGGCTATCACGTCCTTCATCGCCTGTAATCGCCAAGGCATCCACCATATGCACTTATTCACTTGATCCTATAACG